>DATFWQ010000001.1:0-2167 GCA_035259145.1 Candidatus Dormiibacterota bacterium
GACGCGTTCGGGATGTGGACCATCATGGCCTCGACACCTCGCTGAGCTGGCCAGGCTTGATTTACTGGTCAAGCGGTGCGGTGAGAGCTAACCATCGGGATGAGTCGGCCGACTCCAAGATCACCGCGCCACAAACGTGCCCCGGTCAACAGCGGTACGCGGCGGTCACCTACGGACAGCCCGCTGACCTGGTCAGCGCTCTAACCGCAGGCCGATACCCCGAGTTGCAAGCAGGTGATCATCGGGGGCCTGCCTGCGGCGTGGCTGGGCTCCGTCGCTCTGTCCCGCCGAGCGATGTTGAGCGTCGACCGGCAAGCTCTCCCCGTTCTACAGGGCGTGCTCTTCCTTCCTGGCAGCGAGGATCTTCCGGGCGGAGTCATCAAAGGGGTCACCGTGCCGGTGCACTACCTTCCACACGTCGTCTTCCCGGCGAAATACCGCAGTGACACGCAGCGCATAGCGATGTAGATCCCCGCCCAGGCTCGCGGCGACGGAGCGCTCGATCGCGGCAACATGACCAAGATCGCCGCTCACACCTGCGCCCAGGACCTCATAGTCACAGGATTTGCTGCCGGAGAAGCTGGCCGCGAGGCGGCCGAACATCGGCTCGATCTCACCCCAGCCGCGCCCGGTGAGCTCAGCACCGAAGAGGGTGACCGGGTCGTCGGTGTGACCACAGCGCCTTACGCGGCTCAGCATTGCCGCTGTGAAGTGCCGCGACCTCCTGCCTGAGCTGGGGGATGACCTCGGACAGGAAGTCGTCGATCTCGTTCATCGCCATCCCCCTCGATCCATTTAGTCAGGACGAAGAGGCTTATGCCTTGGACCGGGTTAGGTTGAATTTATGGCCGAACCGGCGTACACCGTGCGGGCCCTCGACGAGGCGACGTGGGCCGCGTTCGCCGCGCTGGTGGAGCGCAACAACGGCGTCTTTGGCGGCTGCTGGTGCATGGGCTTCCATGACGATGACTCCCGAACGGACCCAGAGCACAACCGCTCCGCCAAGGAGCGCCGGGTGCGAGAAGGCCGGGCGCATGCCGCCCTCGTGTACGACGGCGACGACTGCGTGGGCTGGTGCCAGTTCGGCGCGCCCGACGAGGTGCCCCGGATCAAGAGCCGCGCGGCGTACGAAAAAGGCCAGACGACCTCGCCAGACTGGCGGATCGCGTGCTGCTATGTCGGTAAAGGGCACCGGCGTCAGGGCGTGGCCACTGCGGCGCTCGCCGGTGCGCTCGATCTCATCGCGAGCCTGGGCGGGGGGACCGTCGAGGGATACCCGGAGGACGTCGGCTCGGTGCCCGCCGGCTTCCTCTTCAACGGTGCCTTGTCGACCTACGAGAAGCTCGGGTTCATCCGTGACCGCAAAATCGGCAAGCACCGCTGGGTCGTGACCAGGGTCGTAGAGCCAAGGTCATAGCAGACGCGGCTCAGACGCTGGCTCCGCGCCTCAGCCAGTAGATGATCTTGGAGTAATGAAGACATGATCACCATGCAATTAGCGTGCAACCAGCCGCGGTGATTGATGGTCAACGGCGGTACCTGCCGGACACCCAAACCGCCCGGTGAGGCCGCTCAGGCCGTAGTGCGAAGCCTTCCCAGGCTGATAGTGCGACTTCGATTCCCGTCACCTGCTTGTCTCGCAGCTTAGCGGCACCGACGGTCAAGGCTCGTCGAAGGAGGTTTCTCCCTAATCGTCGATGGCAGCGACGGCTGCGAGGATGGCGTCGATCGCGGCCGCAGGATGGGACACCATGGATACGTGCGATGCCGCGATTTCGGTGATCGTCGAGCCAGCCCGCTCTGCCATGCTGCGTTGTGTGGCCGGGGGTATGACGCGGTCTTCGGTTCCGACCACGGCCCAACTCGGTATGGTCTTCCAGGCTGTGGTCTCTGTCGGCGCGGTGTTCGCACCGAGGGTGATCGGGCGCTGACTTGCGACGATCAGCCACCGGTCTGCCTCGGGGAGGTCTTGCGCGAAGGCGTCGTGGACGGTCGATGGCTTGAGAAACGCCTCGGCGTCCCCTTCCGGGGCTCCGGGGTAGCCGATGATATCCAGAACGGCGGTCGGGTCGGGAACGTCGAGCGCGGAGCCCGAGCCGCCCAGGATCTGGAAGGTATTCTCACCCACGTCGGGGATGAACGCGTCGACGTAGACGAGCGCCTTGAC
>DATFWQ010000002.1:0-13397 GCA_035259145.1 Candidatus Dormiibacterota bacterium
AGAGAGCTGCACGACTCCATCTCTCAGTCGCTGTACGGCATCCAGCTGGGGGCGAAGACTGCGCGCGACCGGCTCGACCAGGACCCGGCCAGCATCGCCCAGCCGATCGACCACGTCATGAGGCTCGCCGAGGCTGGGGAGGCGGAGATGCGAGCGCTGATCTTCGGACTGCGGTCCGAATCGCTAGAGACCGAGGGCCTGGTTGCAACTCTCCTCCAGCAGATCGAGGCGCTCCGAGCCAGGCACGGCCTCGCTGGACAAACCGCAATGAAAGACGAACCGGCGGCGCCTGTCGAGGTCAAGCACGCCCTCTACCGGATCGCCCGGGAGGCCCTGGGCAACACCGTCAAGCACGCGCACGCGCGACGGGTCGACGTGCAGCTGGAGGCGCTGGGCCACGCCGTGGCCCTCCAGATCGTGGATGACGGGGTTGGGTTCGACCCCGGCGGTCTCTACCCGGGACACCTCGGTCTGCGCTCGATGCACGAGCGCGCACTTGCGGTCGGCGGGTCGCTCGAAGTCAGCAGTTCTCCCGGCCAGGGGACCCGAATCCGGGTCACGGTCCCCCTGGGAGCGCCATGTCCCCGTCACCGAGCGGGGGCCCAGTCAAACCACACCTGACGCTGCTCGGGGCGGGAGAGGAGGCAAGCCTCCCCTCCCCTCCACCGAGCATGGCTGCGGGGGTGAGGTCAACGTTTGGAGGGATCAGCTCCCTCGCGCAGTCGGGACGAGGCACACGTCTCCGCCTTCCTTGTTCGCCCCACGCGACGCCGTGGACTCATGAACAACCCCCCATTCGCGTCCAGACCAGGCCATCGTAGCCTGATCCCGCGGGCCACAGTAAATCACGCGACATCGGCCGAATCCGGTCACAATGACTGTCACGCCGACGTTCACGCGTGACGCGGGGTCCCCGGAAGCACGCACGCCGGCCTTGCAGCATGTCCGGTTTGCCTGGCAGGAAGCGACGGCGCATACTGTGCTGGCGTCTACCGCAGTCGGTCCTGGGGGGGTCGAGATAATGGATTACACGGAGTTCGCCACGCGACTGGCGCACGAGCGTGGCACGGTGAGAGACTGGAGCCAGCCGACCCTTGGTCGGTACATGGCCGGCGAGTCGGCCAGGCTCGGCAGACCGATGACTGCGGTGCCGAGGGCCACCATCTCGGCCTGGGAGAACGGCCACCGCTACCCAGACCCCTGGTACGCATATGTGCTCTGCAACACGCTTGCGCTCACGCCGGACGCGCTGGCGCTGGAGTCCGTCCTGACACCTTCGGTAGTCGCTGACATTGAGGCCTCCATCCAGCGCCAGCAGGCGCTCGAGTCTGCCCGAGAGGTCAGCCGGATGCAACGGAGCGGACATGGGGTTGCGGCGCTGGGCGGTCCAGTGGCAGCCGGAGTGGCAGACCTCGAACGTCTCTCCTCGGTGCTCCTGGGGCTGTCGCGTATGGATGCCGTGGCGGCGGCGGATCTCCGTCGTGTTACCGATCACGTTCTCGAGCTACAGGGCCAGATCGGCACCCGACTGATGCTGCGCGAGCTGCACACGCACCTCGTCACCGTGGAGGGTCTGCTGCGGGCTCCGCATGCAGCCGAGATCAGGCGCGAGGTGGTCATGATGGCCGGCGAGACGGCCGCTGCGGCTGCTCAGGGGTGGTATTCGCTGCTCGACTACGGCGAGGCCAAGCTGGTCTGCGACTATGCCCGCCGTCTTGCCCACGAACTGGGCGGCTCGAACGTGCAGGCGATGGCCTACGGGTGTGAAGCGCTTCTGTACGCGAACCGTCTTCACGGGCAGGAGGAGGGGCTGCCCGGGGGGCCCCGCAGGGCGGTCGAACTCCTGCGAGCGGCCGAGGCCGCGGCGGGTGCGGGAGCGCCGCCCAACATCCGGATGTGGCTCTACAGCGTCCGGGCCTGGGAGAATGCGGCCACAGGCGACGGGGTCGCCGCAGGGCGGGACCTGGACGCCGCGGAGCGTGCCCTGTCTCTCATGACCGCCAGGCCGTCCGGCTTCTTCAAGCCCTGGGATGCCTCGTACCTGCTGGTCTCTCGCGGCAAGAGCGCCCTGATGCTGGGCGACCTGACGAACAGCATGTATTTCCTGGACCTGGCCCTGCAGTCGGCGAGGGGCTGGATGCGCCCCTTCTACGAGGTGCAGCTTGCAACCGTGTGCGCACAGGCTGGCGAACCGGACCGCGCGGCCTCGTTGCTCATGGCGATCGTGGAGAAGGCACTGGCCAACGGAACTACGATGCTCGTCGGCCGGATCAGCAAGGTAGCGAGCCAGGAGCTTGCCCCATACCGCGACCTGCCAACGATACGGGCGCTCGACGATCGGTTGGCCTCGGCGTAGGCGGCTGCGCCTGGCCGAACAAGATCTCTTGACGTATGGATGGAGGGCATCGCCGAGCGATGAGAACGACCAAGCGCTGGGAGCAGCAGCGATGGCTGCTGGACGCGGTGATCCGTACCGTCGGTGTGGACTGGGATCAGGGGCGGAGCTATTACCTGCAAGCGCCGTGCGGTCCAGACGCAGGCACCGACTTTCAAGGCATCAGGACGCGTGTTCAGCGGTTCGACGACATTGCGCGTGAGTTCATCCGGGCCGCGGAGCGCCGCGAGCGAATGGCCGTGGCCGCGGAGGCGGCGGGGCATGGCGTCACCGCCGGCGAGAACTTCTACATCGCCTCGGTCCTCTACGGTGGGGCGCAGTGGCCGATCTTCGAGAACTCTGCCGAAAATCTGCGCCTCAACGGCAAGAAGCTCGAGTGCTACAGGAGGTACGCCGAGCGCGCCGACCACCGGATCGAGCGTGTCGAGATCCCATTCGGCGATGCCCAGCTCCCAGGCTGGCTTCACCTGCCTTCCGGGTATGCCGGCGGTCGGGTTCCGTGTGTCCTGGCGGTCGACGGCATGGACGGGTTCAAGGAGATGATGGTTTCGCTGCACGGCGACAAGCTGCTGTCGCGCGCGCTGGCCGTGCTTGCGCTCGACGGACCGGGCCAGGGCGAGTGCACGACCCGCGGCGTCCAGGTAACAGGCGACAACTGGCTGGACGTGGGGCGTGCTGTCCTCCCCTGGGTCAGGTCGCGTCCGGAGATCGATCCCGACCGTATCGCCGTCTACGGCATCAGCTTCGGTTCTTACTGGGCCACCCAGCTCGCGGCGTCCGATGACCAGCTGGCCGGCTGCGCCGTCGCCCTCGTCTGCCATGAGCCCGGCTGCCGCACCATCTTCGAGACCGCGTCCCCGACGTTCAAGCTGCGCTTCATGTACATGGCGGGATACGAAGACGAGGTCGAATTCGACCGCTTCGCCCAGTCCTTCTCTCTGCAAGGGATCGGAGCGCGGTTGCGGTGCCCATATCTCGTCGTGGGGGGCGAGCGAGACGAGCTGAGCCCGATCGAGCACACATACCGGCTTCTGCAGGAGGTCGAGGCTCCCAAGGAGCTCGTCGTCTATCAGGGCGAGAAGCACGGACTGAACGCGACGACCGCCAGCCTCTTCGGGCCGGACTGGGCGAGCCACGTCGCAGACTGGATAAGTGACCGGCTCTGGGGCCGGTCTGAGGCGCTATCGCGACACCTCTTCGTCGACATGACCGGCATGGTCCACGAGTCGACCTGGGACGAGGTCGTGGCAGGCCGGAAGACGAGCTGATTTGATGGCGCACCCTCTCCCGCCGACCAACCTCCCCGTCCAGCTGACGAGCTTCGTAGGCCGGGAGCGGGGGCTGGACGAGCTGGCAGGCCTCTTGCTACGGAGCCGGCTGGTTACCGTTGCGGGCCCGGCGGGCATGGGCAAGACACGGATGGCCACCGAGCTCGCCGCCCGCGTGCTGGCGGAATACCCTGAGGGCGTCTGGCTCGTGGGTATGGCGGCGCTGTCGGACCCCGCTGACGTCCCACGCGAGGTGGCGGCGACGCTGGGTGTGCGGGAGCCGTTCGGCCAGTCGGAGGTCGCCAGCCTGGCGGCCCACGTCGGCGGCCGAAGGCTGCTGCTCGTGCTCGACGACTGCGAACATCTGCTCGATGCGTGCGCCCGCCTGGCCGGTGCTCTCCTCACGGCCTGCGCCGCGATGCGGGTCCTGAGCACCAGCCACGAGCCGCTGCGTGTGCCCGGCGAGCAGGTCTGGCGGATTGCCCCGCTGACGGTGCCGCCGCTTGGCGGCGGCGAGGAGGAGATGTTCGAGGCCGTTGCCGGCTCCGAGTCAGTTCGGCTGTTCCTGGCTCGCGCGTCGTTGGTCCAGCCCCGGTTCAGCCTGACGCCCGAGAACTCGACGACGATCGCAAGGCTCTGTCGCCGGCTCGACGGCATCCCGTTGGCTATCGAGCTGGCCGCTGCACGGGTCGAGATGATGTCGATCGATGACATCCTCGTCCGCCTGGAAAACCGCTTCCGCCTTCTCACGGGCGGCAGCCGCACCGTTATGCCGCGTCACCAGACGCTGCGCGCCGCGCTGGACTGGGGTCACCAGCTCCTGAACGACGCCGAGCGCAGACTGTTCCGCCGTCTTTCCGTCTTTCCGGGCGGCTTCGAGCTGGGCCCGGTGGAGGCGGTCTGCGCCGCCACCGACCTGCCCGCCGAGCAGGTGCTCGGCCACCTCTCGCGGCTGGTCGACAAGTCGCTGGTCGTGCTCGAGCCCGGGCCGGCCGGGCACACCCGCTATCGCATGCTGGAGACCGTCCGCCAGTACGCGGCCGAGCGGCTGTCCGAGGCCGCCGAGGCGGACGATGTCCGGCGCCGCCACACCGACCACTTCCTGTCCCTGGCGGAGCACGCCGCGACCTTCCACGCACGGCCGAGCCAGGCCTACTGGCTCGAGCGGCTGGAGGCGGACCACGACGACCTGCGCGCGGCGCTGCAGTGGTGTCATGCCCACGACCCCGAGCGCTGGGCGCGGCTGGCGCTGGCGCTGGCGTGGTTCTGGCTCTATCGCGGACACCTGAGCGAGGGTCGGGAGTGGCTGCAGGGAGGGTTGTCTACTGCCACGCTGACACCGCTTGACCAGGCGTGGGCGCTGTACTGGCTCTCCCGGATGGCCTACTGGCAGGGCGAGTACGCGCAGGCGCTGGGGCTGGGCGAGCAGAGCCTCGCGTGCCTCCGCGAGTTGGGCGAGGACGTCCTGGCAGGCTGGGTGCTGAGCTTGCTCGGCTCGATCAACATGTACGCGGGGGACGACGAGCGGGCCCGCGCCTGCCTCGAAGAGGTCCTGGCGACCACGAGCGACGACGAGGTGCGCCTGGACGCGGAGATGAGTCTGGGCGAGCTCTTCGTGCAGCGCGGTGACCTGGCGGCGGCGCGGATCCATCTGGAGCGCTGTCTGAGGTCGGCCACGGCACCCGAATCTCGTTGGCACGTGACCACCGCCATGCTATTCCTGGCCGTAGTGGACTTCTTCGACGGTCAGCACGCCAGCGCCCGGCGCCGGGTGGCGGAGGTGCTGGAGCTGTACCGGCAATTGGGCAATGCGTATGCGGTGTCAGCCAGCCTGTATGCGGCCGCGGGGCTGGCCGTGGCGGCCGGCGATCCCGAGCGGGCGCTGCGTCTTTGTGGCGCGGCGGCCTCCGAGAGGGACGCCATAAGGGCGCCGCTGGCTCCACGCTGGGAGGCGCTGGCCCGGGCCACAGTGGTGGAACCGGCCCGGGCTGCTCTGGACCCCGCGCGCGCCGACGCCGCCTGGGCCGCCGGAGCGCGGCTGAGCCTCGACGAGGCCGTGGCGTACGCGCTCGCCGACCCGGCGACGGCCAAAGCTCGGGCCGAGGGCACCTCAGCGAGCGACGGCGTGACGCTCACGCGCCGCGAGCGTGAGGTCGCCCTGCTGGTGGCGAAGGGAATGACCAACCGCCAGATCGCGAGCCACCTTTTGATCGCGGAGCGAACGGTGGAGGGTCACATGGAGCGCATCCGCGGCAAGCTCAGCGTCCGCTCCCGTACTCAGGTGGCGGTCTGGGTCGTCGAGCAGGGGTGGCTGGCCGGCAACCGCTCGGAAAAGCAGTGACCGCTCCATGGGATTGGTTACGGGCTCGCCGCCGGCAGACCGGCCCGCTGGGCGAAAGCGTGAAGCCGGCCGTCGTAGGTGACGAAGGCATCGAGCCCCCTGCCAAGCTGCAGTGCGGTCGCAAGATGAATCGCGTCGAGGCTTCGCAAGTTGGGATCGAGAAAGCTGGCGGCGGCTGCCCGGACCGTTGCGTCGACCTCCAAACGGTAGAGGCGGGCCAGAGTGGCCGGGACAGCCGGCAGCGCGGCTGGAGCGCTGCGCCGGAGCGCTCGCGGTACTTCGACCTCGACTAGAACAGAGGAGACGAGGGGAACGCCGGTGCGGTTGTTGAGCCAGCTGATGAGCGCGGCAGTGGATGGCTCGTTGCGGACCAGTTTCACCACCGCCGCTGAGTCGAGGTAGATCACCAGCGGTCTTGTTCGCGGATCTCTGCAATGGTGGCTGCTGCATCCACGGTGGGATCACCAAGGCTGAGAGGCATCGGCACCGGCCCTGTGAGGGTGGGCGGCACAGCTCGGCCCTCGGCCACCAACCGCTCAAGACCTCTCGGTGCTGGCTCGGCGGGCACCAGGCGCGCGACCAGCCGCCCCCGCTCGGCGACCTCGATGACCTCTCCCCGCTTCACTCGCTCGATCAGGCGTGAGGTCTGTTGATTGAGCTCACGTATACCGACTCGACCCATGAGGCCAACTGTAGAACAAAATGTAGTACATGTGCCGGGGCCACGCCTGGCGCGAAGGCCTCCTACCGGCCCTGCCGGGATACCCCACCAATCTTCAGTCCTGGCTGGGCTCGGGCACCGGGAAGATGTCCAGGCGGGGCGCGTTCTCCCGCTTCCAGACCATGACCGTTCGGGCGTACTCGATCACGATCTGCCCGTGCTGGTTGAATCCCCGCGTGCGCACCCTGACGATGCCTTGCTCCGGCCGCGAGCGCGACTCCCTCACATCGAGCACCTCGCTCTCTGTGTAGAGGGTGTCGCCGTCGAACAGCGGGTTGGGCAGCTTGATCTCGTCCCAGCCGAGGGCAAAGCCGTTCTCGCTGACGTCGGCCACTCCCATGCCCGCGACGATTGCGATTGTGAGCGCGCTGTTGATCAGGCAGCGGCCCCACTGAGTCTTCTTGCCGTACTCGCGGTTGAAGTGGATCTGGTTGGTGTTGTTGGTGAGCAGCGTGAACCAGATGTTGTCGGCCTCCGTCACCGTGCGCCCGTATCGGCAGCGGTACACGTCCCCGACCTGGAAGTCCTCGAAGTAGCGGCCTTCCCAGCCCTTCACCAGTCTCGACATCGCCGACCTCCTTGACCCTGCCCGCCTCACCGGGGGCGACAAACAAGTGGAAGAGTCCGCTCCCTAGCAACGATCGACATCGCTGCGCACATCATCCCCCGCTGCCCGGGTGAGTCGGCCTGTACCGCCCAGGCTTCCGGCCGGCCGCTGCCCTCAGCCCGCGTGGTCGAGTGACTCGGGCGGACCGATGGTCGCAGCGTCGGGACCCAGGCGCTCGACGTAGGAGTCGTGGACCTGCCGCCATCGCTGCTGCGGGGTCCACGGCGCCGGCTCGCCGCTCAGGTGATACCTGAGCACGTCAAGGCAGGCGTGCCATCCAGCAGCGTCGCGTGCGGCCTTGCCGAGCTCGTCAAATGTTGTCACGAAGGTCAGCAGACACCCCTCGGCATCGTGCTCTAACTCGAAACGAAGAGTCTCGTCGTCGCCCCAGCGAAACTCCAGCACCGACGGCGGATCGAACACGATCATCTTGCCGTCGATAGCCGGCCCCTCACCGTCATGGAACCGAAATCGAAGTGGTGCCCCCGGTGCTCGTTTTCCTTCGATGTCGGTCGGGAACCACGCCCGAAGGTGTTCAGGCTCGGTCAGCGCCAGCCAGACCTTCTCAGGCGAGTGATGAAGCCTTCGCCTGAATGTCAGCTGCCATCGTCCTCCTACCTGTTCGAGTGCTCCGTGCACGTGAAGTCCTCCATGTCTCAAAACCGGGAGTCTGGTATGGCGTCGAGGTGCCTTTCGAGATCGTCGAGGCGTGACGCCCATAAGCGCCGGTATGGCTCGAGCCATTCATCGATCGCGCGCAAGGGCTCTGCTCGCACGCGGTAGAGGCGGCGCTGGGCGTCAGCGCGCACCTCGACAAAGCCAGCCTCTCGGAGCACACGCAGGTGCTTGGAGACCGCGGGCTGGCTGACGGCGAGCTGGTCGACAAGGTCGCCGACGGCGCGCTCGCGTTCGCGAAGCAGATCCAGGATGTGGCGCCGGTTTGGTTCAGCCAGCACCTCGAACGCAGCGGTCGTCATCGTCACTAACATTACCAATCAGCTATATAGCTGTCAAGGCATGAATCGAAGTTCACAGTGGCATAGCGGCGGCGCTTCGTTCTTCTAGCGCTCCCTCCTCCGCCGGCTTCGCGGACGAGAGTTAAGGTGCGGGTGACAGCGGGACGCTGGCCACCACCCGCGTGCCCTGGTGGGGGGCGCTGACCACCTCGATCCACCCGCCGACCCCTGCCGCCCTTTCTCGCATCGAGCGGAGCCCAAGGTGCCCGGGGAAGCTCCCCTCCGGATCGAAACCGACTCCGTCGTCCGCGATCTCCAGTACGAGCCTGCCGTCGTGCGGCTCCAGCTGGACCTGCACCTGCTGAGCTCGCGCGTGCTTGACGGTGTTGTGGAGGGCCTCCTGCCCGATTCGGTAGAGCGCCTCTTTTACCTCCAGGGGTTGGTCCGGCTCCTCGCGGTCGACGGCCTTGACCTCGATTCCGTGCCTGGCCCGGAGTGCTTCGATCTGCTTGTTCAGGGCTACGACCAGGCCCTCCGACTCCAGCGATTCAGGTCGCAGCTCGAAGATCAGAGCCCGCATCTCCGCCTCCCCGGCTTCGGCGAGCTGGAAGACGTGGTCGATCAGCGGCGCAACCCCGGTGGCCTCACCTTCCAGTCGCTCACGCGCCATCCGCGCTCCCAACTGGATCCCGGAGAGCGCCTGGGAGACTGAGTCGTGGAGCTCGCGCGCCAGGCGCTGCCGCTCCTCGAGCACGATCCGCTCCCGTGCGACCGCAAGTAGCCTCGCATTTGCCGCCGCCATGGCAGCCTGATCGGCCAGCGTCGCCAGGAAGATCGTCTCAGCCTCGCTCGGAAGCTTGTCCTGTCGGTAGATGGCAGTCAGGTATCCAACGACAGCCCTGCGGTAGACCACCGGCGCGAACAGCCCGGCCTGCCAGGGGAGCTCGTCCAGCACACCGGAAAGCCCAGCCAATCCCGGATCGAGCTCCAACTGCCGCCGTGCATCTGCGTAAACGACGACCCTCTGCGTCATCGATGCCCCCAGGGCTGCCATACATGCGCGTGCACGTCCCGTGACCCGCATCACTTCTCGAAACCCGTCAGGCAGCCCGGCAGCTCCGATCCAGAAGCCGGGCTCAGACCTGTCGTCGAGCATCACCGAGGCGCCGAGGGCCCGTGTGCCTTTGAGAGCGCAATCGGCGAGGGCCTGAACGGTCGCATCGATGGAATCACAGACCGCGACGCTCGCAGCCGCCTGGGCAAGCGCGGCCGCCTCCCTTGCCTGCCGCCGCCGCTCACTGACGTCTCGGAGGATGGCCGCGACGAGCCGCGCGCCCACCGATTCCAGGACCGTCGTCGTGAATTCGACGTCCAGCAGCGATCCGTCCGGCCGGCAAACCATGCCCTGCCGCCGTTCCGGCTTGGTGCGACTGAGCTTGGCGAACTCCGTCAGAGCGCTCTGCCGCTCACGTTCCGGGATCACCGTCAGGAAGTCGCGTCCGAGCAGCTCTTCACGCGGACGCCCGACGAGCTCGCATGCAGCAGGATTGGCGAAGACGAATCGTCGATCGGCATCGACCACGACAATTCCATCCACGGACGCTCTGACGAGGGCGTCCAGGACGTCGTCGAGTCCCGAATTTCCTGGTTCGCTTACCGACCGCGCGAGGGCGGGTACCGCGCTCATGGGTCTGGAGTCATCAAGTCGATTTCAGTTCCGGGCCGAGCGGACGATGGATGACCTGGGTCAACCCCGCTCAGGCGCCGAGCCTCCCGGTCAACGCTTCAAGAAGCCACTGTGGGCACGCTACCGGTCGTGGCAGGCGGGTGCGACTGCCGAAGACTAGAGATCCGACCCACCCGTTTGGTGGTGAGCGGGGTGACGCCGATCCCGCTCCGCCGCGGCACTGGGCCCTCTTCCGACCCCTCTGACACGGCCATTCCCCAGCACTTGGTCATGTCTCCCAGCGGTAGGTGAGTTCAGCCAAACCACTGCTTGGAGAAGTCTGCGGACAGCCAGCGCTCCGGGCGGAGGCTGACGACCACCTCTCCCTCGACCACGTCCGCCGTCGCCGCCACGTAGGCCTCACCTAGCTTGGAGCCCAGGTATCGATGGGCCAGCGACCGGCGCTCCTCCTTGTCGACGGGATGCTCGATCGCCACCACCGGTCCTTCCACCGTGACGTACCTGTAAGGAGGATCTTCGGTCTGGACGCAGAGGCTGCAGCGGCCTGCGCTCCGCAGCGCCGGCATCTTGCGCGACTCGCGGCCGGTGATGATCCTCACCAGGCCTCCCGGTTCGTACCCGTACCAGATCGGCACGAGCCAGGGACCCCTCTCCTGACCGTCAGAAATGCCTAGAACGCCGATGTGCACCCCGGCGAGAAACGTCTCCCGCTCTGCCACGCTCATTGCAAGTGACACGCGCATCCTCCTCGTAGTGAAACTTCAGGTCAGGAACCGACTGGCTCCGCGAGCCATTCTCGCCTATCAAACGCGACCGGTCTGCGGCTGCTTTTCCTCCGAGTGCGTACGCTGAAAAGCACTCAATTTAGCCACGGTTTAGCCATGCCGAGTATGAAATCTAGGCATGCCGAGATCTCAGGGCGCCGGCGCAGCTTCGGGCCGGGACCGCGGCGAGCATAAGGAAAGCACTCACCCGTCGCGCCGTGACATCCTGCGTCTGGGCCTCGGCGGCATCGGGCTGGCCGGTGCCGGAATCGCTGCCGCAATGGGCGGCGGCGGGCTCGCTCCCGGCATCCCCCCAGGGGCGGCAGACTCAGGCCACGACGGCCATCGAGGCCGCGGCGCGGATGGCGCGTTCGCCATGCCCACGGTCCGGGGCGAGGTGAACCACGTTGCCAACGGGTTCGACCCTGGCGACATGCTCACCGACTTCGACGGCGGGAAGGTGAGCACGCTGCCGAGTGGCCAGACCCTCCACGAGTACAGCGTCGTGGCGCAGGAAAAGTGGATCGAAGTGGTGCCGGGGATCCGCTTCCCGGCGTGGACCTACAACGGACGGGTGCCGGGCCCGAGCTTCAGGGTGCGTGAGAGCGACCGCGTGCGGATCCAGTTCGTCAACGCCACCCCACATCCGCACAGCATGCACTTCCACGGAATCCATCCCGGCAACATGGACGGCGTCTTCGACATCGCGTCGGGCCAGGTGCCCTCTGGCGGCACGTTCACGTACGAGTTCGACGCGGAGCCTTTCGGGGTCCATCTCTATCACTGCCACACCAGCCCCCTGGCCAAGCACATCGCGAAGGGCCTGTACGGGGCCTTCATCATCGACCCCAAGGAGGGCTGGTCGTGGGCCGACCATGAGCTCGTCATGGTGATGAACGGTCTTGACATCGACTTCGACGACGAGAACGAGTTCTACGCAGTCAACACGATCCCCTTCCACTTCAACCACGACAGGCACCCCATCCAGATCAGAGTGGGCGAGCTGGTACGGATCTTCCTGATCAATCTGCTCGAGTTCGACCCGATCAACTCGTTCCATCTCCACGCCAACTTCTTCCACTACTACCCCACCGGCACAAGCCGGACTCCGGCCGAGTACACGGACACGGTCGCCCTCATGCAGGGGCAGCGAGGAATTCTGGAATTCACGTACAGGCACCCCGGCCGGTACATGTTCCACGCGCACAAAACCGAGTTCGCCGAACTGGGCTGGTCCGGTGTTTTCGACGTGAAGGCGGTCACGTCGAGTTGAGCGGGGAGGCTAGCGTGGAATCCGGTGTGCGTCAGAAACCGCGGACCGAGCGGCGCGACGGTCTCCGGCGAAACCTGCTCGGGGTCCTGCTCTTACCGCTACTTCTGTTGGCCGGCGTCATCGCACTGTTCGCCCTCACCGAGGGTGCCGGCCTCAACATTCAGCCGGCGGCACCCAACGAGGCCATTCAGTTCGAGCGCACGGTGCTGCGTCCCGGCGTGATCGAGCTGCACGTCCGCAACGCGAGCGCAGACGCGGTCACCATAAGCCAGCTCAACGTCAACGACGGCATCTGGCCCTTCACGGTCGCGCCGAGCTCTGAAATTCCCCGCCTCGGCAGCGCGGTCCTGACCGTGGAGTACCCGTGGGTTCATGGAGAGCCATACCGGATCACGCTCTTCAGCAGCAACTCCATCGCCTTCAGCACCGAGATCGCGGCGGCCGCCACGACCGCGGCGGTCTCCGCGGGCACCCTCGTGAGCTTCACCCTGATCGGCATCTACGTGGGCATTGTGCCCGTCCTCCTGGGCATGGTCTGGTTGCCGGCTCTGCGCCGCCTGGGCCGTCGGGCAATGTTGCTGCTGATGGCCGCCACGGTGGGCCTCCTCATCTATCTGGGAATCGACACGATCACCGAGGCCATCGAACAGGCCGGTGAGCTCGGCGGCCCCCAGCAGGGCTTTGGGGTTGCGGGGATCGGGCTGGTCGGAACCGTATTCCTGCTGGACGCGCTCAGCCGTCGCCAGATGATGACGCAAGGAACCGACACCGAGCGCCGGATGACGCTGGCCACCTTGATCGCCGGTGGCATCGGGCTCCACAACCTCGGTGAGGGGCTCGCGATCGGCGCCGCCTACAGCGTCGGTGCAGCAGCACTCGGCTCTTTCCTGGTGATCGGGTTCATCATCCAGAACCTCACAGAGGGACTCGGCATCGTCGTGCCGCTTATCAGGGAGCGGCCATCGCTTCGAGCGCTGGCAGCACTCGGAGCTCTTGCCGGTGGCCCGGCCATCATCGGCACGTGGATCGGGGGACTGGTTTCTGCCCCGGCCCTGTCCGTGCTCTTCCTGGGCATCGGCTCGGGTGCCGTGCTCCAGGTGGCCTATCAGATCGGCAGGAATCTCGTCTGGCGAGCCGAGGAGCGGCGCCAGATGCCTGTGACCGCGTTCGCCGGCGTGACGGCCGGCATGCTCGCACTCTATGTCACCGGCCTGCTGGTCAAGTAGAAAGACACTGCGGGGCATAGAGGTGCGGCCGGAAACCCGGCCGAGGCATCTGGGGGCCAGGTGGTCCGAATGCGCCCGGGCCGCCGACTCGGGGTCCCCGCGAAACCCGTGGGTTTCGTGGGGTGGGGAACACCGGAGCACGCGCATTAGCAATGCGTA
>DATFWQ010000003.1:0-15611 GCA_035259145.1 Candidatus Dormiibacterota bacterium
GCGTGGGGACCTACGACTTCGGCAGCCAGGCGCCACACGAGTTCTTCCTGTGGCAGGACCCCGGAGGAGCCCGCACGCTTGCCTTCGCCGCGATGTTCGCAGGTGGCCGCCCGGATCTGCAGGTCATCGACGTATCTGACCCGGCCAGCCCGCGGCTGGCCGGCACCTGGTCCTCACCGGTCGGTGTCCTCCATTCGATCTCGCTCAGCGCCGACGGCCGCCGCGCCTATCTGTCTCTCTGGACTGGCGGCCTGCTCGTCGCGGACGTCTCCCAGTTCACCATGGGGCAGCCCAACCCGCAACTGAGCCTGTTAACGCCGGTCGGGTCGCGCTTGCCCCCGCTGCCTGGCGGCAACGCCCACAGCGCGGTCCAGGTGCCCGGCAAGGACCTCCTTGTCCTCACCGACGAACGCTACCCGCCCGCCTGTCCTTACGGCCCTGCAAGGCTGGTCGACGTCTCCGACCCCACCCGGCCCCGGGCGGTCAGCGTCTTGAGCAGTCCGGAGAATGATCCAGCAACGTGCCGTAACAGCCCGGTCGGGACGTACACCAGCCACAATCCGACGCTGGTCGGTCAGCTCGCGCTCATCACCTGGTACTCGAGCGGCCTGCAGGCCTTCGATGTGTCCGACCCGGCCCGGCCGCAGCGGCTCGCCGAGTTCCGGCCGAGTGCTTCCGAGCCGGGGCAACGAGACCCCCAGCTCGGGGCTACGCTACCGATGACCTGGAGCTACCCGATCATTCGGGAGGGCCTGATCTATGTGGCGGACATCAACCAGGGCCTCTACATCCTGCGCTACCAGGGCCCGCACGCCGACCAGCTGGCCCGGGTGGCGTTCGCAGAGGGCAACAGCAACCTGTTCGCGCTGGCCGCAGAACCATCCCCAGGGCCCGCCAGCCCGGCAGCCGCGAGTCCGCCGGGCAGGGTGCTGCCAACCGCGCACCCGGCGGCAGCGAGGCGCCCCGCGGCCTCGCCACCGTACATCGTCGCGGGCGCCGTGGCTGGAACTTTGATCGTTGTCACGCTGATTTCTTACAGCCTGCTGAGGCGCCGCCGTAGCTCGGCGCAGTAGAGTTAGCTCATACTAACTGCTGGATTAGCCAGCACTACGGAGGGATCGCGATTTGAACCAGTCCAGCGTTGCATTGATGGGCGCGATCGCCGGCTTGACCATCTTTCTCGGGCTTCCCGTCGCGCGCTTGCGGAGCGTCACTGCACGAGCGCAGGGCTTCCTAAACGCGATCGCGACCGGAGTGCTCCTCTTCCTGGTAGTCGAGATCCTCGGTCACGCAAACGAGTCGGTGGAGAGCGCCCTGGCGGACCTGCACCGGGGGGCGCCGATGCCGTTCGTGCTGCTGGTCGCCGTGTACGTCAGCGGCCTCGGCGCCGGCCTGCTGGGTCTGGTCTGGTTCAACCGGGTGTTCGCCCGGCGCCTCAACGGCAATCGCCTGGCCGGTCCAGGCGCTGCTGTCGCAGCCGCCGCACAACCGGTGCCGGCGGCGCGGAACCTGGCGCTGATGATCGCCACGGGCCTCGGACTGCACAACTTCAGCGAGGGCCTGGCGATCGGCCAGTCTGCGGCCGCAGGCGCTCTGGCGCTGACCGGCCTGCTGGTTGTCGGCTTCGCGCTCCACAACGTGACCGAGGGCTTCGGCATCGCCGCCCCGATGGCCTCGGACGCCGACCGGCCGAGTTGGGGTTTCCTGGCCGTGGCCGGCCTGATCGGTGGGGGCCCCACATTCCTGGGCGCGGTCGTGGGCTTCAACGTGGTCTCGAGATGGGCCTTCGTGCTCTTCCTGGCGCTGGCCGCGGGTGCCCTGATCTACGTGATCAACGAGATGTTCGGGGTCTGCCGTCGCCTTGGGAGGCCTCCCCTGGTGGCCTCCGGGCTGCTTCTCGGGTTTCTTCTGGCCTTCGGCACCGACCTCTTCCTGACGTTCGTCGGCGCCTGATCGGGCTGCGGAGACCTGGCGCGGCTAGCGCTTAAGGCCGTCCAGGCCGGCACGCATGCGGCGCCACGCAGCCTGCGCCGCCTCCACGGTCTCCAGCCGGAAGTGCAAGTGCTCCCCAGGCAGCAGCTGAGCAGCCAGGGGCAGGTCGCAGCGCGCCACGCATGCCACCACCGGGTAGCCGCCAGCCGTCTGGTGGTCTGCCATCAGCAGAATCGGCTGTCCGGAAGGCGGGACCTGTAGGCAGCCCATTGCCAGTCCGAAGGAGACCAGCTCGGTGCTCTTGATCGTCAGCGGGGCGCCCTCCAGGCGGTAGCCCATCCGGTCGGAGTCGCGGCTCACCGTCCAGGGCTGGCGGAACAGCACGCGTCGCGACGCCGGCGCCAGCAGGCGAAGGTGCGGTCCCTCGATTGCAGCGAGCTCAGGATCTGCAGAGTAGGGCGGCCGCAGCTGCTCAGGCAGGTCACGGCCCGCCACCGAAGGATGGAGGGCCGGGCCCGCGGCCGCCAGCACGTCGCGCGCCTTCAGGGCCCGTCCATGCACGCCTCCCCTGCCGACCAGCAGATAGGTGCTCGCAGACCCCAGCCATCGGTCGGCCGCCAGGCCGCCGCCCACCGCCACATAGGCGCGACCACCCCATCGCCGGCCCGCAAACGCCAGTCGATCGCCTTCCGACAGGAACACGCTGGTCCAGGACGGCAGGTCCTGGCCATTCAGGGTGGCGCCGAAGTCTGCACCGGTCACCGCTATCAAGCAGCTTCTCAACGCCAGCAGCGTCGGACCTGAGAGTGCGCACTCGAGGCACGCCGCGCCCTCCGTGTTTCCCACGAGCAGGTTCGCAGCGGACAGCGCGTACCTGTCCAGCGCGCCTCCAGGGGGCACCCCGGCCGACCGTCTGCCGGGCCGGCCGAGGTCCTGGATGGTCGTGAACATGCCGGGCTCTTCGACGCGCAGCACCGGCCCGAGCTCCATCACGTGGCGAAGAACTTCACACGATCGCCCGTGCGCAGCAGCGACGGCGGGTCTGACTGGGGAAGGAACATCTGCACCGGTGTCCGTCCGATGAGGTGCCAGCCGCCCGGCGTCGGCAGGGGATAGACGCCGGTCAGGAGCTCGGCCATGGCCACGGACCCTGGTGGGACGTGGGTGCGCGGCACCCGGCGGCGCGGCAGGCGCAGTGCCTCAGGCAGCGGCCCCAGGTATGCCCAGCCAGGGGCGAACCCGATGGCGAAGCAGCGGTATGTCGGCTCGCTGTGAAGCCGCACAACCTCGTGCACACTGAGACCGAGCTGGGAGGCCGTGGCCAGCAGATCGGGGCCGTCGTACGTCACCGGTATGCGATGCAGCCGCCCCCGCGGCCCCGGCGACGGCTTCGCGTCCACGATCTTGTGGATCGCAGCGGCCAGTCCGCGATAGGTCACCTGCTCTGGGTCGTAGTGGACGGCGACGCTCGCGTAGCCGGGCACCGCCTCGCGGACGTCGCGCCGCCTGCCGAGGGCGGCAGCCAGTGCCAGGGCGCGCGTGTTCAGCGCCGTGTCGACGCGCTGACCCAGCTCGACCAGCAGCGCCGCGTCGCCGAGCGGAGCGATCCGGACTGAGCGCCGCGCAGGCATGATGAAGACACAAGGATGGCGTAGAGGGCACCTGGCACGACGCCGACCTGAAAAGTGAACGTGCAGCTCGGCTAGCGAGACGAGAGCAGTTCGCCGACCAGGAAGAGGGACCCGCAGACGACTACCCAGCCGTCGGCACCGGCCAGTTCCCGTGCCCGCGCCAGCGCCCTGGAAGCCGGCCTCACGTGGCGCCCGGGCGTGCCCCACATCTCCGCCAGCGTGTCGGGGGCGAGAGCGCGGCTGGCGCTCGCCGGCAGCGTGAACACGACGTGAGCCGGATTCAGCTTGCGCAGCTCGGACAGAACCCGATCGACCTCCTTGTCTGCCATCGCGGCGAACACCACAGTCACGGGCGCGGCGCCAAGCAGGCGGCGAAGGCTACGGACCAGCTGGCGCATGCCGTCCTGATTGTGCGCACAGTCGAGCACCAGCCGATCTTCGACTCGCTCGATCCGGCCTCGCCAGGTGGTGGCAGCCAGGCCCTGGCGCACGGCCTCAGGGGTGGCGTCGCCAAGCGCGTGGGCGGCCGCCACGGCGAGGGCCGCGTTGGCGGGCTGGAACATCCCCGCCAGGCCGATCCGCAGGTCCGAGTACGAGAAGCCCGGGCCGCTGACGTCAAGCTCGCTCCCATCCCATCCGCGCCAGCGGGCCCTCAGGTGGATCTCTTTACCGAGCCGCCAGAGGTCAGCCGCGCGCGCCTCCACGGCGGCATGCTCGATCACCGAGAGCGCCGCTCCTGTGGCTGCGGTGATGACCACGTTGCCTGCTTTGATGATCCCGGCCTTCTCGCCCGCGATCTTGCGCACCGTCCGACCCAGATGCCGGCGATGGTCGTAGGTGACGTTCGTGATGACGGCCACGCCGAGGTCGAGAGCGTTCGTCGAGTCCAACCGGCCCCCCATGCCGATCTCGATCACGAGACGGTCGGTTCGAGGCGCCAGCCACCAGATGGCCATTGCGATCAGAAACTCGAACTCGGTGGACTGGCCCATCCGCTCCACAACGGGCGCCACCAGCTCACGCAGGTCGGTGACGGCCGCCGCGAACGCATCCTCCGAGATCGGCTCGGCGTCGAGCTGGACGCGCTCTGTATAGGAGCTGAGGTGAGGCGAAGGAGTCAAACCCGTGTGGAGGCCACGCGCGCGCAGGATCGACTCCAGAAAGGCTGAGGTGGACCCCTTGCCGTTGGTGCCTGCGATCAGCGCTCCCCGCTTTCCGCGCTCCGGATGGCCAAGCTGGTCGAGGAACGCGTGCATCCGGTCGAGGCCCAGCTTGACTCCGAAGCGCCTCAAGCTCGATACGTACTCGAGTGCAGCCTCGTACGTCAGCCGGGTCTGCGCGCCTGCTCCGCCTGCCACGTATTGGCCATTAGCATGGCGCGTGTGACGGGGCCGACGCCGCCAGGGACCGGTGTCAGCCAGCCCGCCACGCCTGCAACACCGGGGTCCACGTCCCCGCCCAGGCGCCCGCCAGGCCGGGTATTGATTCCGACGTCGATGACAGCGGCTCCAGGACGCACCATGCCAGGCTTCACGAAGTCGAGCTGCCGGATGGCGACGACCAGGATGTCAGCCTGCCGGCAGATCTCCGCGAGGCCAACCGTCTTCGAGTGGCAGATCGTCACCGTCGCATCCCTTCGAAGCAGCAGCAGCGCCGTGGGCTTGCCCACGATGTTGCTGCGCCCCAGGACGACGGCTCGGCGACCGGCGATCTCGATGGTGTAGTCATCGAGCATGCGGAGCACCCCGGCCGGCGTGCTCGGCAGCATGCCCGGCTCGCCAAGCAACAGGCGGCCCGCGTTCACCGGGTGCAGGCCGTCCACATCCTTCACGGGGTCCACCGCTGCCAGTGCCACCGCCGAATCGACGCCCGGCGGGAGGGGGGTCTGTACCAGCACGCCGCTGGTGTCCTCGTCGCGGTTCAACGATTCAACGAGCTCGACGACCGCCGCTGTCGTCGCCGTCGCCGGCAGCCGGTAGTCAGAGGAGGTCATGCCGACCTGCTCGGCGTCCCGGCGCTTGAGGCGCACGTACGTCTCGGAAGCCGGGTCGTCGCCCACCAGCACCGCCGCCAGGTGTGGTCTCGGGAGGCCCGCCGCGACGCGGAGGCGGACACCGTCCGCCACCTCGGCCAGAATCCTGGCCGCGACCCGATTGCCGTCGATCCGGATCGCGGTCACGGGAGGCCCAGCTCCTTGCGAGCGGCCTGGGTGGCCAGCTGCATCACAAGGGCCAGGTCGCCACCGAGGCGGCGGCAGTCCTCGTACTCCGGAGCCACGTCGACCGGCCGCCCGTCCAGCTCCTTCACTTTGACGCGAACTCGGCCCAGCGCGGTCTCGACTTCGATCGTCCGGCGACCGGCCACAAGTCGTGACGCGGCCGTCATGCGAACCCCCATCGTAGTGCTCGAGCGGAGCATCAGGCGTCCCAGCTCGTGAGCGCGCGAGGGCTCCGCGAGAACAGTCAGCAGGTGGCCAGGACGGCCCTTCTTCATCAAGGCGGGAAGGATCGACACGTCGAGTGCTCCCGCGACCATCAGATCCTCGGCAAGCGCCGCCAGGAGGTTCGGTGGCATGTCGTCCAGGTTGGCTTCGATCACGGTGACGGTAGCCGCCTCGCCGACCGGGTGGCCAAGCCACAGGGCGACGGCGTTGAACGGGTCGGGGCGCGCTCCGAGCCCGTAGCCGATTCGGTCCAGCGACAGCGCGGGTCGGTCGAAGGTGGCGACCGTCGCGAGTATGGCCGCACCCGTCGGAGTGACGAGCTCAGCCTGGCGGTCGTCCGGCTCCAGCACCGCGCCGGTACCCGCCAGCACACGGAGCGTGCCAGGGGCTGTAAAACCCCCACGCGGCGCGGGCAGCGGTGATGCGTGCACAGCCGCCACGTCAAGCGACGCCAGCAGCCAGAACGCGCCGACCAGGTCGACAAGCGTGTCCGCGCCGCCCAGCTCGTGCAGGTGCAGCTCCTCCGCCGGCCGGCCGTGGACGGCTGTCTCGGCTCGTCCCAGGCGGCCCAGCGCGTCGAGCGCCCGCGAACGAACCCCGTCGGGCAGCAAGGCGTGCTCGACCGCGCGCTCGAGCTGAGGCAGATTCCGAGTCGGGCCGCCGGGATCGCACTCGACCAGGACGCGCAAGCCGCCTATATGACCCCGCTCCTCCTGGCGGACGTCGATCCGCACCTCCGTGGACAGCCCCAGCGCTTCGACGGTGGCGTCCAGGAGCGCTCGGTCTGCCCCAACGTCCAGAAGAGCACCAAGCGCCATGTCTCCTGAGATTCCGGAGGGGCAGTCGAAATACGCAATCCTCATTGGCCACCCCTTACCACGCCTTCAGGATCGGACCGGGATTGGCGGGTGAGCTCGACGCCGAATGACGCGAACTCGCCTCGCAGCGGCGGCCGCTTCCGTACCCGCACGGTAACCCGGCTGACCCGGTCGAAGGCGAGCAGCCGGTTTGCGATCCGTTCCGCCAGGGCCTCGATCAGGTGGCAGGAGTCCCCCTCCACCACCTCACGAACGGCCGTGTATGGCTGACGATAGTCGAGCGAGTCCTGCAGATGGTCGCTGCGGCCGGCTGCGGCAAGGTCCATCTCGAGCTCGGCATCGACGACAAAGCGCGCCCCGAGCTCGCGCTCGGCTTGATGGACGCCGTGGTGCCCGAAGAAAGCCATCCCCTCAAGCACGAGCCGGTCCATGTCGAACACCGATTGTGCGCTGCCGCAGGGCGTTCACGCTCGGCCCGCGGCTGCGGTGGGCTGAGCAGCTGAGCGGCATTGCAGCCGCTCAACTGCAGGGTTGTCGCCTTAGGCGATCTTTACGCGGTTGGCGCGCGGCCCCTTCGGGCTCGTCTCAACCTCGAAAGTCACCCGCTCTCCGCCTGTAAGGGCGTCGAAGTTCAGCGACGAATCCATGCCTGTCCGGTGGAAGAAGTACTCCTTCCCGTCCTCAGCCTGGATGAAGCCGAACCCGCGGTCGGCGACGACCTTCTTGATGGTCCCTGCGGACATCAAAACACTCCTCTTCTCGAACATGATTCCCGAACGCACGGGCCTGTTCGAGAAGAAGCTGAGGACCACGGCGATCTCGCCCTCTTGCGAGCGATAAAGCAATGATATCGCGGATGGCCGAAGTGCGCCTGAGAGCGACGCAGCCGAGCTACTTCGGCAGGCGTTGTCAGGTCAGATTTAGCAGCAACTTCGGTTGCCTGATCGAGACGTGCGCAACCGGACTCCCCACGTAAAACCGCTGGCGTTCCCGGGCTGAGCCATTGCTGGGGCCGCTACTCAGTTATACTTACTAAACAGGAGAGAGTAGACGTGCCCCGGCGCAGTTCAGACCTCGGACGCTTCTCAGACCCTTCGCTGCTGATCCTGGCCAGCCTCGCCTCCGGGCCCAGACACGGCTACGCGATGATCCTCGACATCGAGGAGTTCAGCGGCACCCGGCTCGAGCCCGGGACGCTTTATGGGGCGATCGGCCGGCTCGAGCGCCGCGGCTGGATCGCGCCGCTGCAAGCTCAGGAGCGCCGCCGGCCGTACGTCCTCACGCCGTCCGGCGCCGCGGCCCTCCGCGAGCAGCTGCCCGCACTGCAGCGTGTGGCGTCTACGGGGATGGAACGTCTGAGGGCGATTCGGTCGTGAATCGCCGCCGTGTGCTGTTGGCGTGGCGCCTGCTGAGGCTCTATCCGCCACGCTGGCGCGACCGGTATGAGCTTGAGGTGCGCGCGGTTCTGGAGGACCATCCGGTGCGCCTGATAACGCTCGCCGACCTGATCGCGGGAGCCATCGACGCTCGCTTCGACCCCGCCTACCAACCAGAGGAGGGCTTCATGTCCGGATCAAAGAGACAGGACCGGCGCGACCACGCCCACTGTTCCTTCTGCGGTAAAGCTAAGGACCAGGTGCGAAAGCTGGTCGCCGGGCCAGGCGTTTACATCTGCGACAGCTGCATCGAGCTCTGCAACGAGGTCCTCTCAGCGGAGGACAGACCAGGCGATCAGCCGCCCGCTGACGCCTCCCAGGCGTCACGCCGGGAACCGCGACCGAATCCACGCAGTTGGGTGCGGAACATCTTCCGGAGTACCGTGCCTGACGCGATCTGAAGGACGTGATCGGCCAACATCGCCTGGCCCGAAGTGCGGGAAAGCGCGGCGGGGATCGACTGACAGGTCACGCTAGTCGGAGCCCGGGCGAGCCGCCCCTGAATACCTCCACCGGCCCTCGTAGTGCTGAACGGTCGGCGGCGTACCCGGCAGGGGCTCCGCGTCCCGCGCTCGCAGTCCGGCGAGTGCGATCGCCAGCAGGCGCAGGCGAACGTTCTCGTCCTGGGCACCCGGGCGCGCGGCAGCACGCCTGCCGAACTGCTCGATGAGCCAGACTATGTCCAGGGAAGTGACGTCGGGGCGCAGACCGCCCTCCCTGTGTGCTCTGGCCACCACAGCGTCCAGCAGCTCCCTCCCACGCCGGCTGATCTCCCACATGTGAGGCGTTGTCTCGATCGTGCCGGCCAGCGGGGCCAGTGCCCCTGACCCGGCCGCGACGGACGTCCGCACATAGTCGGCAAGGCCGGTCCAGGCGTCCTCGGAGGCAAGCGCGGCGTTCGCCGCGTCGATCGCCTGTTCCATCGCCAGAATGCACAGCCGCTGGAGCAGCTGCGTCTTGCTGCCATACCGGCGGTAGAGGCTTCCCATACCGACGCCGGCGCGCTTCGCCACCAACGCCACCGAGGCGTCGGCGCCGTGCACCGAGAACACCTCCCGGGCGGCCTCGAGGACCAGGATGTCGTTGCGCTCGGCCTCGGCCTGGCGCCCGCGCCGGTGCCGAATGTGGTGTTCACTCACAGTGACAGTCTAGTCCTGACGGAGCGAACCGCTCCGTTATAATCATGTCGGAATGAATTACTCCGAGAACGTCCGCGAGGTGACGGCGTGCGCGCCGTGGTGATGAGCCGGTTCGGGCCGCCTGATGTGCTGGTCCCTGCCGAGGTGCCGGATCCGGTCGCCGAGCTCGGTCAAGCGCTTGTCGAGGTGGAAATCGCCAACATCACCTTCGTGGAGACCCAGGTGCGCGCAGGCAAGCCACCGAGCCCGGCGATGGCGCCGCGGCTGCCCGTGATTCCTGGCAACGGAGTCGGCGGCGTGGTTATATCCGCCGGCGCCGGCGTCGATTCGACCGTGCTAGGCAGGCGTGTGGTCACGAGTACAGGCGGGTCCGGCGGCTACGCCGAGCGTGTGGCGGTGGACGCCGCGGGAATGATCGAGGTGCCAGATGGCCTCGGGCTGGCGGAAGCCGTGGCCTTGCTGGCCGACGGTCGCACAGCCATGGCACTGATCGGAGCTGCTCGAGTGCGCGCCGGCGAGACGGTTCTGGTCGAGGCCGCAGGAGGCGGGGTCGGCAGCCTGCTGGTACAGCTGGCTCGAAACATCGGAGCTCACGTCGTGGCCGCGGCCGGCGCGGAGCGCAAGCTCGAGCTCGCCAGTGAGCTCGGGGCGAACGTCACGGTGAATTACACCAACCCGCACTGGGCGGATCGGGTGTGCGAACTCCTCGGCGGCGTAGACGTGGCATTTGACGGGGTGGGCGGAGCCATCGGCCGGTCGGCGTTCGGACTGGTGCGCGCCGGTGGGCGATTCTGTGCATTTGGGATGTCCAGCGGCGCATTCGCACGGATACCCGACGGCGACGCAGCCCGGCTGAACGTGGCCGTGACATGGGGCCCTCAGATCGCACCCGAAAACTTCCTCCGATTGACGCAGACCGCGCTTTCCGAGGCGGCCGCGGGTCGACTGCACCCGGTGATCGGCCAGACGTTTCCTCTGGAGCAGGCCGCTGAGGCGCACGCGGCCATCGAAGCCAGGGCCACCCTGGGCAAGACTTTGCTTCTCACGGGCCTCAGGGCGGGACAGTCGCGGTAGCGGTCAGGCCACGTCGAAACGGTCGAGGTCACCGCTAGGCAGCTGCCAGTCGGCGTCAACCCTGGTGACCTCCGCCGGGTACGGGCCGTCGTGCAGGTCGTCGAGGAGCCGCTCGAGCGCGGCTCTCGGCCCCTCGGCGATGCATTCCACTGAACCGTCCGCGCAATTGCGCACCCAGCCGACCAGCCGGGCCTTTCGTGCCCTCTGCAGGACGAAGTAGCGGTAGCCGACGCCCTGGACGTAGCCCCGAACGACGGCGTGCAGCCGTACGTCGGCAGACCATGCGGGGGTCAAGGCTTCAGGGTAAGCGTTCACGAGGGCCGGCCAGCGCATCGTGGAGCAGGCTGCCGAGGACGGCACAGCCGATGCCGATCCCTACACCAGCCACGAACCAGCCGGTCCAGCCGAGGAAGTCACGCACGAGCATGTCGAAGCCGAGCAGTCCGAGGACAACTGCCCCGCTGAACCAGACCAGCCGCGTCACCTGGAAGCGCTAGCCGCTGGGGCTGGGTGACGAGCCGCCTCGCCGGCCACCGCCGACGCCTCCCTGGCCGCCGCCGCCGAACGCGCCCTGGCCGCCACCGATCGTGATCAGCTGTGCGGTGACGGTACCGTCGGCGCCCGTCTGGCCGATGACGGTCACTATGGCATTCTGCGTCAGGTCAGTCACCGTGCCCTGGTCGGTCTTCGCAATCCGGGCCGTGGCCACGTTCACCTTCACGTCCTTGTTGGTCTGGCGATCGTGGACTGTGATGACGTCCCCGCTCACGGCGGTGATCTGACCCGCTGCGGCAGACCCGAGAACGGCCGCGCCGCCGCCAGCCCCACCACCTACCACCGTCCGCGACGTTCCAGGCGACGGGCCGGTGGTAGTGCTCGCGACGGTGGTCGTGGTGCTGGAAGGAGGAGGGTGGCCCTGCCCGTACTTGGCGCCGAAGTAGAAGCCGCCCAGGGCTCCGATGACCGCGACCAGGCCGGCGATCAAGCTGTTCATCTATTCGTACCTCAGGGCTTCAATCGGATGCAGACCGGCGGCGCGATTGGCCGGATAGATGCCGAAGAAAAGTCCGATTCCGACCGACACCCCGAACGCGAGGAGGACCGATGGGATCGAGACGACAGGTGGGGGAAACTGGCCGTTGCCGATCTTTGCGGTAGCCAGCCAGTCGGAGACTCCGGTGCCCACGACGATGCCGAGGATGCCGCCGAACGCCGACAGGAACATGGACTCGATCAGGAACTGGAGCAGGATGTCGCTGCGCCGCGCGCCTATCGCCTTACGGATACCTATCTCGCGGGTGCGCTCGGTGACGGTCACCAGCATGATGTTCATGATCCCGATGCCCCCCACGACCAGGGAGATGCCGGCGATCGCCCCCAGCACCGCCGTGAGGATCCCCGTGATCTGGGTGGCGCTGTTGAGGATGTCCTGCTGCGACTGGGTGGTGAAGTCGGCCAGACTCGGATCGCCGATCTTGTGCTGGTTCAGCAGGACCTGCGTCGCCTCGTCCTGAGCTGCCTTCACGGTGTCCGGACCGGGAGCCTGGATGACAATCTGGCTGATGTTCTTGCCCCGCCCTCCCTGCAGGTAGCTCCATGCAGCGGTGATGGGAACGATGGCGATGTTGTCCTGGTTGCCCAGGCCCTGCGAACCCTTGGACGCGAACACTCCGACGACCCTGAACGGCTGGCGCTGGATCTTGATCGTCTTGTCAAGCGCTGCGTTGGGGTCACCGCCGAAGAGATTGTCGACCACCGTCTGGCCGACCACGACTACCTTGGCGGAGCTCCTGACGTCGCTGTCGGTGAACATCGCGCCGGCCGACACGTCGTAGTTGCGGACCTCCGCAAAATCCTGGGTCGAGCCGCTCGTCTGGGCGAACCAGTTCTGGTTCTGGTAGACCATGATGCCGGCCGTCTGGCTGACCGGAATGGCCGTCACGATGTCCGGCGCCTGGGTCTTGTCGTTGAGTGCGTCCACGTCCGCCTGGGTAAGCGTCTGCCCACTGCCGAAGCCCTGTGAGACGCCCCCAACCTTCGCGTTCGAGGGGTAGATGTACACGATGTTGGACCCGAGGCCCTGGATCTGGTTCTGGATCTGGACCGAGGTCCCGTTGCCGACCGCGACCAGCAGGATGACGGCCGCCACGCCGATCAGGATGCCCAGCACGGTCAGGGCCGACCTCAGCCGGTTGGCGTTGAGCCCGGAGACCGCCAGCGCCAGCGCCTCGATCAGTTTCACGCGCTCGCCTCCGCTCTTTGCTGCTGGGCGTCGGAGATGACGAGGCCGTCGCGGAGCCGCACGATGCGCTTGGCGAAGCGGGCGATGTCGTTCTCGTGGGTGATGAGCACGATCGTGCGGCCCTCTGAGTTGAGCTGGACCAGCAGCTTCATGATCTCGGCGCTGGACTCGCTGTCCAGGTTGCCGGTCGGCTCGTCCGCCAGCAGGATCGCGGGTTCGGTGACCAGGGCACGCGCGATCGCACAGCGCTGCTGCTGCCCACCGGACAGCTCGGTAGGCTGGTGTTTGGCCCGGTCTCCAAGGCCAACGGCCTCCAGCGCGGCCATCGCCAGCTGACGCCGGTTGGAGTTCACGCCCGCGTAGATCAGTGGCATCTCCACGTTGTGAACCGCGGTCGAGCGTGGGATCAGGTTGAACGACTGAAAGACGAATCCGATCTTGAGGTTGCGGATGGCCGCCAGCTGGTTGTCGTTCAGGCGGCGAACATCGACGCCGTCGAGGATGTAGCGGCCGGTGGTCGGTAGATCCAGGCAGCCGATGATGTTCATCAGAGTCGTCTTGCCCGACCCGGACGCGCCCATGATCGCCACGAACTCCCCGGTCCCGACGCGAAGCGTCACGCCCTTTAGGGCGTGCACGGCCACCGAACCCATCCGGTAGACCTTGGTGATGTCCTCGAGCTCGATCATGGCGTACGCCTGCCGAGCTCCAGGCGCCTGGCCTGTCATCCGCCGCCGCCGATCCTGACGGCGCCGCCACCACCGCCACCACCGAAGCCGCGGCCGCCGGCGGCACCCGTGGGCGCTTTGAGCTGCGGCAGCACGACCCTGTCGCCCGCGCTGAGACCCGAGACGATCTCGGTGCTCTGGTCCCCTGTGGCGCCGGTCTGAATCTGCTGGCGCGTCTGCGTCTTGCCGTCCTTGCCCAGTACGTTGACAAAGGAGACGCTGCCCAGCCGGGTGATCGCGGAGTTGGGCAGCATCAGCACGTTGGTGGCCTGCTGGACGACCACGCTGGCGTTGGCCGTCATGCCAGGCTTCAGCCGCGAGTCGAGCTGGTCGATCACGAGCGTGGCGTAGTAGTTGGTGACATTGGAGATCACCGTCGCGCCGGAAGCGATGGCGAGGACGTGTGCCGGCACCGAAAGATTCGCCACCGCGTCGAACGTGATGGTGGCCGTCTGGTTGGCCGCCAGCCGAGCGGCGTCGGCCTCCGCGAAGGGGGCGATTACCTGGAGGCCGGACACGTTGCCCAGCACCATGAAAGAAGATGCGCCCGCGCTGCCGCCTCCGGAGGAGGAGGAGGTCGAGCCGGAGGTCGAGGGCAGTGGCGCCGTTGTGCCGGGGGCCTGAGCGGTGACGCCGGCACCCGCGGACGCGTTCTCACCCGCCTGGCCGTTGATGCTGAGGACCGTGCCGTCGGTGGGCGCGGTCAGGGTGGTCTGGTCCAGGTTCTTCTGCGCGGTCTGAACGGCGATCTGCGCGTTGGCAACCGCGGACTGCTGGGAGGCGATCGTGTTGGGTCGCTGGATGGTCTGGCTGTTCAGCGAGTCCTGGGCCGCGGTCACGGCGGCTGTCGCCGAGTTGATCGTCTTCTGGCCGTTCAGCTGGTCGGTCGCGATCTTGTTCTGATCCTGGGCGATCCTGGTCTTGTCCTGGCCGACGGTGTTCTGTGCCTGTGTCAACGCCTGCTGGATCTGCTGCGTACAGGTCTGCGGCTGGGGGCTTGTCGTGCAGCCGGCGTTGTTGTAGTTGGTCTGGGCCTGATCGAGTGCAGGCTGGTCGACGTTGGCCAGCTGCGCCTGGTCGGCAGCCAGGGTGTTCGCATCCTGCTGGTTGGTCAGGCTGACCTGTGCTTGCGTGTCGCTGAGCGACTGCTGGGCGTTCGCCAGGCTGTGTTGAGCCTGCACCACGGCGTTGCTGTTCAGCGTGTTGTTCAGGGTGGCCTGAGCGGTGGTCAGGTTGTTGTTCGCCTGGTCGAGCGCCGTCTGGAACGTCGTGCGATCCAGCTTCGCAAGGACCTGTCCCTGCTTGACCGGGTCACCGACCTTGACGTCGATCTCGGTCAGCGTCCCGGCCACCCCGAAGCTCAGGTTCTGCTGGGCGGCCGGCACGACTGTGCCTGTGCCACTGACCGCGGAGCGCACGTTGCCTCGCGCCGCGGTCACGGTGCGCAACGCTGAGGTCGAGGAACTGGCCGGAAACAGCACGTCGTGGGCGATGAGGAACGCCAGCAGCAGGGCAACCAGCCCCAACGCAATCGCAACCAGACGCTCGCGTGACCACAGCGGTACGGCAATGTCGCCTCTAAAAGCTCTCTGACCGACTGACAACGTGATTTCTCCCCTACAAGTTCAGTTCGTCGAGGCTCCACCCGGTCGCGGAGCCCGCGCGGGTTAGGACCGACAGGCCGAGCGAGGTCACGGCTGCGACAGCGAGAAGAACCCAGCCGGCAACCGGCACCAGGCTGACGTCTATCAGGACCAGGAGAGCCGCCAGCGCGGCCAGCAGCGGTGGTGCCGGGCCCAACCGGGTCTTCAGCCAGCGTCCCGCCGCAAGTGCCAGGGCGGCCACGCCGAAAACGGCGCCTAGCAGTGCAAGGCCGTACAGGAACGGCACGATCGAGACCAGCACGAACCCCACCCTCAGTAGCACGGTGAGTGCCAGTCCCAGGAATAGCGTGGCGATGCCTGCTGCAAACATGAGTGGCAGAGCAGCAACGGTCACCCGATCGGCGGCCCGGCGGGCGCGACCCGGCAGCGCAAGCAGAGCTGCCAGCGCAACCAGGGCCACGCCCACACCGGCGGTGACAAACCACCAGAAGCTGAACAGCCCGCCGGCGGGCCCAAACCCGTAGAAGACCAGTTCGCGGCGGCCGACCGGGGGCAGCCGGATTC
>DATFWQ010000004.1:0-18499 GCA_035259145.1 Candidatus Dormiibacterota bacterium
GGCCATCGGCACCACCAGCGTGGTCCTGGTCGGGAGCAAGAGCCAGTCCCTCGCCATCGGCCAGTTCTACATGCTGGGTCTCTATCCCACTGTCAAGGCGCAGCCGTACGCGTTGAAGGCGGCCAACCGGATCACCTTCTCTGCGAAGGGGTTCGGGCCCGGAGAGACCGTTCTGATCTACGTCAACGGGATGAACGGCCCGCCGCTGATGACCGTCCCGACCGATGGCAACGGCAGCTTCTCCGGTGCCGGCTTCGTGGTGCCCTTCGGCCTGAAGGGGCAGCAGAGCCTGATCTTGATTGGAGAGCAGAGCCGGGCTGTGGTAAATTCCGGCTTCCTCGTCCTGCCGTACACCCCGTCGGTTCAGCCAAGCACCTATGGCGGTTTCCCCGGCACGACGCTGAGCTTCTACGCCACGGGCTTCGCGCCCAATGAGGTCGTGCTCGTCTACAAGGGCCGCACACGCACGGGTGGTGGGGACCTGGTCGCCGCCTTTCGTGTGGACGGCCGGGGACGAGCCGCGGCGGCAGGGCAGTACATGATCCCTGGCGACGACCAGGGCAAGGTCACCTTCACGGCGATCGGACGCCAGAGCCAGGGTGCGGCGACCGCGACCGTCAATGTCGAACACTCGGACGTGCCGGCCCAGGTAGCGCCTCAGCCCAAGTACACGTTGCCGCCTGACCTGCGAGAGCCTACCCCAACACCGTCGATACGGCCCACAGCGCCCGCCGGCGGAGCGCCCCAGGGACAGATGACGGCGCCGCCGTCCGGCGCCGGCGCTCCGGGGCAGCCCACCCCCCGCGCCGGACAGGCACCGGGACAGGCTCAGGCTCCCACCCCCGAGCCGGGCGCAAGCCCGGGATCGTCTTCCACAGCCCCTCACCGGAGTGACGGCGGCCTGTTTGGCCGCATCCAGCAGCTGTGGCAAGGCATCACCAGCAACCTGTAGTAACCGGCTTTGCAGCGACCCTGCGACGGAGGACCACTGATGGAGCACGATCGTAGAGGCAGCAGCCTTGTCGTGATACCGACCTACAACGAAGTCCAGAACCTCACGCTCCTCGTTAACCGGGTGCTCAAGAACGACGGTTTCGACGTCCTCGTGATCGACGACAACTCACCCGACCGAACGGGCGCTGTGGCCGACTCCCTGGCCGAGCAGTTCCCGGGGCGGATCAGTGTCATCCATCGAGAAGCCAAGCTCGGGCTCGGAAGCGCCATCATGGCCGGGCTGCGCCAGGCGCTGCGTGGCGACTACGCGTACGTCTTCCAGATGGACGCGGACCTCTCCCACGACCCTGCTGTGCTCCCGGCGATGCGGCGTGCGCTGGACCGGGCTGACATCGTCGTCGGATCGCGCTACGCGCCGGGCGCCAGCGCCGGGCGGAGGGCGCGTCATCGCAAGCTTCTGAGCCGGTTGGGGTCGCTGTACGCGGGAGCCGTCCTCCGGGTTCCCCTGAGCGACCTGACGGGCGGTTATCGCGGCTACCGCAGGGCCGTGCTCCAGGCCCTCGATCTGGACCACGTCACCTCACACGGCTACGCCGTCCAGATCGAGCTGAATCACCGCTGCCACCAGGCAGGCTTCCATTTCGAGGAACTGCCCATCACGTTCCGTGAGCGTGCGTGGGGCCGCTCAAAGATGAGTTTCGGGATCGTGTTCGAAGCGCTCGTGGTCGTGGCTACGCTCCGGCTGAGCTCGGGGAGAGGAGGCGCTGCGGATCCCCCTCTGTATGCGGTTGACCCCGCTGCCGAGAGATTCGGCGGACGGATGGCCAAGGTCCAGGGAGCCGCCGAACACCGCAGCATGGGACCGCACCCCTAGGCAGGCCTCCACAGGCCGGGTTTCCGTATGTCAGCCACCTCATCGGCCGCGGATAACGCGGCTGGTGGCCGGAAACCTCACGCTTCCGTCACATGGGAAGGCGACCCGAAGGATGGTTCCGGCGCCGGGGGCGGTCTCAATCCGAAGCCGCCCGCCCATGTTCGCGACCCGCTCTCTCAGGTTGCGCAGTCCCTCTCGCTGTCCACCCACAAGCCTTGGGTCGAAGCCGACGCCGTCGTCCTCGATCTCCAGGCGCGTCTTGTCGCGATCGAGCCGCAGCCGCAGCCGGCAGTGCTGTGCTCGAGCGTGGCGGCTGACGTTGGAGAGGGCCTCCCGAACGATCTGGATCACGTCGCCCGCTCGCGCGCTCAGCCGCTCAGCGGCCCCGGCCTGCATCTCGACCACCGTCTTCAGCCCGGCGCGAAGCTCGAGGTCGTGGGCCAGCAGCCGGAGCGCCTCGTCCAGGCGGTGCTGACTGAGGATGTGAGGACGAAACCCAACGGCGGGGTTGCGGAGCTCATCGAGGGCGCCCTCGATGGTGGCGATGCAGCCGGCGAGCTGTTCGCGCGTGTCCAGATCCTGGCAGCAGTCGCTCGCCTCGCTCAGGCCTCGCATGACGCTCCACAGGGATCGGACAGGGTCGCCCTGCAAGATCCGCGCCAGCCGTTCCCTCTCTTTGGCGACGCTTCGACACCGCTCGTCCCGAGACCTGCCATGCTGCATGGCCAGGGCGGCGTGGCCGGCGAAGCAGCGGAGAAGCTCCATATCCTGGCGGCGGAATGCAGGTCCCCCCGTGCGGTTGTAGACGACCAGCGTCCCGATCTTCCATCTCCGCCGTGCCACGGGAACCGCCGCCATGGGGCCGAAATGTAGGGTGCCGGCCGAAAGCTGGCAGCTGCGCTCCCCCTGGGTAGTCTCATCGACGATCGTCGGACGCCCTGATTCCATCACCCGAGCGATCACTGAGTGCCGGGCCGGCCAGTTCGCCCCCCGCAACAGCCTCGCGTTCCAGCCGGCTGCGACCGCGATGACCAGCTTGCCGGTGCCTGGCGCCGGCAGCGCCACGTGAGCGCCATCGGCGTTGAGGAGCGACCGCGCCTGCCGGACCACCACCTGGAGTGCCTGTTCGAGTCGATGGTCACCCATGACCGCCTGCAGGATGTCGAGCGCGGCTCGCATCCGGTCAACTCGCCGTCTGTGGCCGGTCGTGTCCTTGACCACGGCGAGGAAGCCGGTGGCATGCTGACTGTGATCGACAAGTGGGCTGATCATGATCTCGGCCCAGAAGCAGGTACCGTCGGTCCGGGTCCTCCAGTCGGCGATCCGGTACCGTCCCCGGGCGAGTGCGGTCCGGAGCGGATGACCCGGACTCCGGTTGCTCGCATCGGAAGCCCGCAGCAGCATCGTGTATTCGCGAGCTCGGAAGCCGGCGGAGGTAAGTCCGAAGACCCGCTCCGCACCCCTGTTCCAGCTGATGACGCGGCCCGTCAGGTCGAGATGGAATACGGCGCTGTCCTGGAGGCTGTCGAGCAGGCGGATCGACTCGTTGTCGTCAAACAGTCCTGCGTCGACGGGGGCCGGGTGCCGGTCCTGAAACGCGAGCATTCGACTCTTCCTCCGATTCCGCCACTGGCCGTGCCAGGCTGACGAACTCCGTCGGGGCGACATGGAACTCGGCGCGAGGTCTCTTATCTCTCGCTCGGTCCCGCGCCGCGTGCGCCTGTCGCACCGCGGTGTGATGCAAGCACTTCCTGGCACCGTGTGTCGGTTCATCGACGGGCGCAGGACGTCGCACTTGCAGCACTGAACTGTATGACGCGTCCTACCGATCGGTCATCATCCATGCGGGGGAAGCGCGCTCTGAAGTGGGCCGGTGGGCCTTTGTCAGGCGCTGACCGGAGCCGATGCGTGAGCCTGCGCTGGCTCAATGACAGACCGGCGCCCGCTGGGTCGATACCGCCCAGGCCAGAGCACCGCTGATGGCGGGAACCTTGCAGGCCAGACGCGGCGGCTCAAGCGTGGAACGCGGGATCAGGCTCGAGCTCGGCGTCGCTCTCGACGAGGTCCGGCGCCAATGGGCCGGAGCGTAGTCGCATGAGCCGGGACTGGATCTCGAAGAGGACGTCGATGGCCTGCAGGGTCGAGCGAGGCCGCAGCCACCCCGGCTCCAGATCGAAAGGCAGCAGCGGCGCCATCTCACCGATTCGCTTCCGCCAGGTTGCCGGCACCGCCTTGCGCGAAGCCAGGTTCAACCTCTCGACCTCGTCGAGCAACAGATCGAGGTGGTGAATGAGCGCGCTCACACGAAGCCGCCACATAGCGTTCCGCGCTTGCAGCGCAGCGGTGCAGATCTCGTCGTGGGCGGCGGCAATGCTCATCCGATGCCTCTCGCGCGTGCGACGAACATGCCCCGAGGCTAGCGAGGCTGGGAACTCAGGTCATCTGGAATTCGTCACTGGTCGGGCTCCGCACCAGGCAGGGAGGCGGTCAGCCAAGCGTGCAACTGCACTCGAAAAAGGCCGCCGCCACGTTTCCCGGCTGTCCAGATCGCCACGAGACCGGTCGTGATGGCCAGCTCAGGTCGATCGTGCGGCGGCCACCAGAGCCAATCGTCGGACCGCGGCCCTCCGGCCGCGACTGTCCTTCTACATAGGGCAGCCTCAGTCGAATGCAGCGTCAGAGCGTATTCCGGTGACCCCGCGGAGATCGTTCCCTCTCTCGCACTCGACAGGGATCGAGCAACGCATCGTCCAGTAGCCAGTGACACCTGTCCTGCCTAATGTGGCCACATGGCATGGCGGGTGATTCAGAACCGACTTCCGACCGGTCACTGAGGATCCAGATCGAGGAGGCGCGTATGGCGGCCCTATACATCGAACGGGCCACGACCTGGGCTGCCGACGTCGACGATGACATAGCGGCCGAGCTGATGGTGCTCCACGGTCGCCTGCTCCAGAGGATCCGGACACTTGACCGTTTCGTGCCGCCCTGAGCCCGGCGGGCGCCACGCCGTTCGGGTACAGGTGACATGGCGGACGCTCGCCGCGCTGGTTGCGCTGGTGACGTTCGTCTTGGCCTCCTACCTGGTGGCCCTGTTCATCGCGGTACAGAGCAGCCGGTACGACGTGCTGCGCGCGACCTGGGAGACCTACCGGCGAGACTTCGTCACCGCGGACGGGCGGGTGCGGGACCCACCTCCGTTTGGTTGGGGCCAGACCACCTCCGAGGCCCAGGCTTACACGATGTTGCGTGCAACCTGGATCGGCGATCGAGAGACCTTCGATCGCACCTGGCACTGGACACGGCGAAACCTCCAGGTTCGCGGGGACGGGCTCTTTGGATGGCTCTGGGGACGCGATCAGCAGCGTGGGTGGATGCTGCTGAGCAGTAACACCGCAGCTGACGCCGACCAGGACATCGCGCTTGCGCTCGTCTTCGCGGGCCATCGCTGGTCCGACCAGCGTTATCTGGCGGAAGCACGTCGCGTGATGTCGGGAGTGTGGGCAAAGGAGGTCATCATGGTGCGGGGCAAGCCGTACCTGGTGGCGGGCGACTGGGCGTCCGGGCTCCAACCGCAGATCGTCGTCAATCCTTCCTATCTGGCCCCGTACGCCTACCGCGTGTTCGCCACTGAGGATCCGGGACACCCTTGGTTGGAACTCGTCGACAGCTCGTACAGGGTCCTGGATCGGTGCACGTGGTCGAAGCTGAATGGAGCTGCCAGCGTCGGCCTGCCGCCGGACTGGTGCGTCGTTTCACCCTACGACGGGTCAGCACACCCGTACTGGGCCTGGGGCGGGGACGTCTACGGATTCGACGCCTTTCGGGTGATGTGGAGGGTTGCGCTCGACTACGAGTGGAACGGCGCACCCCAGGCGATCTCATATCTGAAGCGAAGCCAGTTCCTGCGCCGAGAATGGAGCCGTCACCACCGGCTGCTCGCGAGATACGGCCACGACGGCTCAGGTGACCTGCAGAGGGGCGAGGAGTCCTTCGCCTACGCCGGCGACATCGGAAACTTTGTGGCTGTGGACCCTGCGGCGGCCCGGTCCATCCTGCAGGAGAAGCTGCTCGTCACGCTTCACCGCGACCATGGCGCGGTCTATTGGGGGGAGCGCTCGAACTACTACGCGCAGAACTGGATCTGGTTCGGCGTCGCGCTGTCGGAGCACCGTCTGGTCAACCTGGTCCCGGCCTGGGCCCGGTCGTGTGAACGAGAATCGACAGAGGGTCGCGCATGTCGTGTGCGAGTCTTCCTCGACACAGGTGCACGGATAGAGTGAACTTGTGAGGGCTGCGAGGCTCGTGGCATCCGGACCGCACAGTGGGTGAGCGACCCCCCGCTCGAGTACCGGCGCAAGCCTCCCCTCCCCCCAAGCATCGGGCCGGCCGAGCCGGTCCGATGCCCATTTTCCAGCGGCCTGACCGGCTGACGTCGGGTCGTGCGCCGAGTGGATGGCACTGGCCCGCACATGTTAGAGCGGGCCGCCTGCCGACCGTGAGTAGATCGAGGGTCGCCCCGAACCTACGGTGAAGGCATGTGTCGCGGGACGCACCGGCCGAGCTGGTGCCTCTTCCTGATCGGCGCTGGCCTTCTCGGACTTGCGGTCGCGGGCTGCGCGCCACCTGGACAGTTTGGTCTGCCCGGGCGGCAGTCCAATCACCAGAAGGTGACGATCACCGCGGCCGGCGACAGTGGCAAGTCACATTCGGCGCAGTCCGACACGTTCATGCGCTCTGTCGCCCTCCGGGACGGAGCCCTCGGCTGGCGCCAGCTCTGTCCTGATCTGCAGAAGCTCGTCACCGAAAACGCGATGCGTGTTCAGGCGGAGACTCAGAAGGCGGCCGAGGTCGGACGCATCGCCAAGCTCGGCATCGACTTCGTCGGCAGCCGGTCGCTGCGTGGCGGGACACAGATTCGGTTCTACGTGTTGACCGCGGACATGACAGACGGGTCCGCCGCCAGCCGCGTGTACATCGTGCGTTCGCAGGCTGCCGGTTGCGTCGAAGACGTTCAGGTCGAGGACGAGCGGTGAAGCGGATGGCGTCGCACCGCAGGAACGACGCCGGCGCCGTGCACGATTCCGCGTCGTGGGCGCGGCGGCGCCGGCGACTAGCGCTCATGGCCGTGCCGGCGCACTCCACCCGGACGGCGGCCACAGGGCGCCCGCCCGCTCCTGGAAGGTGGGCCCGGGACGGGCCGTGACCGACCTCCTCTACGTAATCCTGGCTGTCATCTCCATTCTGCTCGCCGTCCAGGGTGGCTACACGCTGTATCTGATGATCTACACGTGGGACCAGCCCGACGTCCACGAGCGGACGAAGGCACCTGACCGTTTCGTCGAGCCCAGCCTGTCGTTCACGGTGATGCTCCCGGCTCGCCACGAAGAAGAGGTCATCCAGACGACGATCGGCAGGGTGGTCGGTGCCAACTACCCTGCTGAGCTGCTGCAGGTGCTAGTGATCTGCTCAGCCGACGACACGGGGACCATCTCCAAGGCGGAGGAGAAGGTCGAGGAGCTTCGACTGCAGCACCGGCAGGGCGTCGATGTGGTGGTTTTTGACGACCGTCCCATCAACAAGCCCCACGCGCTCAACGTGGCGCTTCGTCACGCGGCCAAGGACGTGGTGACCGTGTTCGATGCGGAGGACGACGTCCATCCAGAGATCTTCAACATCGTCAACACGGTGATGGCCGAGGATCCGGTCAGGGTCGTGCAGTCGGGCGTTCAGCTGATGAACTATCGCGACAGGTGGTACTCGCCGCTCAATGTTCTGGAGTACTTCTTCTGGTTCAAGAGCACTCTGCACTTCTTCGCCCGCTACGGCGCGATTCCGCTGGGCGGGAACACCGTCTTCTTCCGGCGCAACGTTCTGCAGATGATCGGTGGATGGGACGAGTACAACCTCACGGAGGACGCCGATATCGGCATCCGGCTCAGCAGCGCGGGCGTGGCTGCGCGCGTCGTCTATGACGACCGCTACGTAACGCGCGAAGAGACACCGCCGACGCTCGGTCAGTTCGTGAAGCAGCGAACGCGCTGGAGCCAGGGGTTTCTGCAGACGCTGCTGAAGGGTGACTGGAAGCACATGCCGAGCCGAGCCCAGCGCCTGCTGGCTGCCTATACGCTGACCTTCCCGATCGTCCAGGCGGCGCTTGGCCTGTACGCCGTGGCGGCCCTGATCATGATGTTCGAGGTGAAGGCGCCGGTCCTGGTGGCGCTGATCTCGTATCTCCCGGTATTCCTCCTCGCCTCGCACTTCATGACTGCGGCTGTCGGCCTGCGGGAGTTTGCCGAGGCGCACGGCTTGAAGGCGTCCTGGGGTGTCACGCTGGGCATGGCGCTGGCCTGGTTCCCCTACCAGCTCCTGCTGGCGTTTGCGGCGCTGCGGGCGGTTGCCAGGCTCGCCTTCGGAATCAACAACTGGGAGAAGACCCGGCACGTAGGGGCTCATCGAGAGCGGCGGAAGGCCGGCGAGCATGCCGCGTAAAGGCGGCTTGAACGACTCGTGGCACAAGGCTCTGCTCGCCGTGTCGATGGTGAGCGGGCTCGTGACGCACGCGTATCACCTCTTCCTGTACCCGCTGTATACGACCGACGAGGGCATCTACATGCAGCAGGCGTGGTCGATACTGCGGGAGGCGAAGCTTTCGCCGTACACGTACTTCTACGACCATGCCCCAGCCGGCTGGCTGATGATCGCCACCTACGTGGCTGTGCTGCCGATGCAGTTCCAGACGTTCGGCAACGCGATCAACGCCGGTCGGGTCCTCATGCTGGTTGCGCACGTCTGCAACGTCTTCTTCCTTTTCCAGATCGCCTACCGGCTGTCTCACAGCCACCTGGCAGCGTTCGTGGCCTGCTTTTTCTTCAACTTCTCACCACTGGCCGTCTTCTACCAGCGCGAGGTCCTGCTGGACAACCTGATGGTCTTCTGGGTGCTGCTCAGCGTCTACCTCCTCACCAGGGACGAACGGCGCATCGTGACGGCGATGCTCTCGGGTCTGTCGTATGGCCTTGCGATGATCACCAAGGAGAACGCGATCTTCTTCGCGCCGGTGCTGCTGAGTCTGCTGTATCGCCAGGTGCAGGCCAGCCGCAACCGGCGGTTCGCGCTCAGCTACTGGAGCTTTGCGGCGTGGGGCCCCGTGTCCATCTACACGCTCTACGCGTCCCTCAAGAACGAGCTGGTTCCAAGCCGCTTCAACTTCAGCCTCAGCAGTCCTCCCGCCGATCACGTGGCTCTCCTGTACACCGTCTGGTGGCAGCTCAACCGCAACCAGGGCGGCATCTTCGACCCACACAGCCTCTTCTGGCGCTTCTCGCTGGGCGCGTGGCTGCCCAAGGACCACCTCATCCTCGTTGTGGGCAGCGCCGCAATGCTGATCGCGTTGCTGATAGGGCTGCGCAACCGCGAAAGGCACGCCAACCTCCTGGTCGCATCGTCGCTGGCGGCCAGCTACAGCCTCTATCTGATCAGGGGCAGTGTGATGCTGGAGTTCTACGTAATCCCGCTGCTGCCGTTCCTGGCTCTCAACATCGGACTGATGCTCGACCATCTGTTAGGCGCGACGCCGGCGGCGCTGCGCGTCGTGTCCACTGTGCTGCTCGTGGCCGTGCTGTCTGTCCCTGCGGGAGGTGGTTACGTATATACGCACAACGACAAGGGCCAGGTGGCCCCCCAGGACCTCTACAACGTGCCGCAGACGCCCATGCAGGAGGAGGAGATCGCGTACGTTCGACAGCACATTCCGACGAGCGCCAGGATCATCATGGACGATGACGTCTGGGTGGAGCTCCACGATCAGTCCCCACCGTATCGGTACGCGCATTCGCACTGGAAGGCTGCGGGCGACCCCGCCGTCCGAGATCGGCTGTTCCAGAAAGACTGGCAGAATATCGACTACATCGTCATGTCGAACAAGATGCGGGCGGCGATGGAGCAGAACAACGGCGACGGCAACGAGGGCTGGATGCTCGATGCGATCGACAATCACTCAACCCGGATCTGGACGCTCAAACGGGGTGACGTCGAGTTGGACGTTTACAAGATCGAGCACGGTGGTAGCTGAGCCCGGTTGATCAGACGTCACGTGAAGCGTTACGTCCTTCAGGCAGCAGAGCGGATGATCTGGTCATCAGCACTGGAGCAGGATTCGATCCCCACCTACGATCGAAGCGATCATGAACTTGAACAGGCACGTTCGGTGGGGGTTTGCACTGACGACCGGAGTGGTCCTCGCTGCCGCCGGGGCGGCCTCTCCGGCCCTGGCCAGCACGCGGGCAGCCACGCCCAGCCAGGCTCCGAGTCCTGGCGCGCACGTCGCGTACTGCCAGGACTTCGTCGCACACCTGGCTCAGTCGCTTGGTGTCAACCAGACCCGGCTCCAGGTTGCGCTGACCAGAGCCGCGAGCCAGACGGTTGACGACGCAGTCGCGAGGGGCGACATAACGAGCGAGCAGGCCAACAAGATGAAGTCCCGTCTTACCGGCGGCATCTGCGGCGCGCACCTCGGCGGCTTTGAAACGGGCGGCGCCGTGTCGCAGAACGTCCTGGCTGCAGCGGCCACCGCGTTGGGGACGACCCCCGAACATCTTCGCACCCAGCTGCAGCAGGGCAAGAGCGTGTCCCAGATCGCTCCCGCGGGCATGACCGAGCAGCAGTTCACGACGAAGATGGAAAGCGCCACGAAGACGCAGCTCGACGCCAAGGTCAAGGCAGGCACCATCACTCAGAGCCAGGAGAATCAGGCTCTGGCGCACGTGCCGGCAATCGCCAGCGGTCTCTGGACACGAGGGGCGGCTCCGAGCCCCGGAGGCACCCCGCCGTCCCCGGCCCCGTGATCGGGCATCTCCGGGTAAGCGGCGTCCTTCGTCTCCAGAACGAGGCCTGAGCAACCGTAGCGACAGGAACTCCGCATTCGCACAACCGCGGAGTTCCTGACTATCACGAGATCCGCACAACGTGCACAACCGCGTAGCTCGCGATCATCGGGAGCTCTGTGTTTGCACGGTTGCGGGGCTGCGGTGGCGAGCTGATCTCGAGGACTCGGGAGCTACCGCGACGCCGCCAGGTTCCGGAGCTCGCCGCTCGCCAGGGCGACCCCGAACCAGGCCCAGTTCTGCTGATAGTAGTTCCAGCGGTCTCCCCAGTAAGCGAGGCCACTCTGAGTGTGATACGACGCCATCAGCTTCTCCTGCATAAGGGCAAGGGCTGCCCTCGAGTCGGTGACGACGAAGTTCCCGATGTTGGCGCCGTATGCACTCGGGTCTTCCCAGGGCTTGTATGCCGTCGTTCCGTCGTGGTGGTACTCGGCCGCCAGCCAGCCGTGTCGTGCCCACTGTCGCCGTAGGTAGTCGCTGTCCTCCAGGTACCGGCGCGCCGCCGGCGCCTGGTACCAGACGGCGTCGAGTGCGACGCGCCACATGACGCGGAACGCGTCGTACCCGTAGACGTCGCCTTCGGGCGTGGCGAACGGCGATGCGTGGCCACTGACGCGGTCGATGAGGCACCAGTTCGGTGGCAGTCCGACGCCATCCATCTCGCCCAGTGCCCACGTGCAGGCGCGGAGGGCACGGTAGGAACTGTCTGCGAGTTCCGCCCACGGGTGGCCTGGGTCCTCCTTCGCGAAGATTCGGTATGCGTAAGGAGCCAGGTACGAGGGGTTGACTACGATGCCGGCCCAGTAGCCGGACGCCCAGTCGCCGGCGGTGAGGTAGTAGGTCCCTCGATTGAGCACGACCTCAATGCTCCAGATGTCGTTGAGGATTGCACGAGCTTCGAGGAGGTACTCGGGATTGTGCCACCGATGTCCGGCGAAGACGAGGGCGAGGGCGAGATCCTCATCCGCGTCCGAAGCACTGCCGGCGCCGGCGACGCCCCAGTTGTCATTCTCGTCAGGCGCCCAGAGCCAGGCCGGCAGATGGTCAGGCCGAACCAGGAGGTGCTCGCGCGTCCACCGCCAGACACGGTCGAACAGGTCGCGATCACCGACCCAGACAGCGCGCAGCAGGGCATAGGCCTGCCCTTCGGAAGTTGTCTGCATATGGCGGACGTGTTCCGAACGAAACCACCCGCTGAAAGCCAGGGGAGTCAGCACCTGCCCGTCGGTGGTGATGAAATCACGCTGGTATCCCCGCCAGGTGGAGGCGAGCAACGACCGGGCGCTGAGCAGCTGGGGTGGTGAGCACGCGACAAGGGCGACCTGGAGGGACAAGGCGCAGACCAGGACCCGCGCGACGGAGCTCCCCGCCCCGCGTCTAGGGATGCGCACCCTGTCACCGTAGCCACGGCGACGCAGGGGGAACACCTACTCCTGCACGCGGGCCAGGTCCGGCAACCGCCAGAGGCGCAGCGAGCAAGCGCGCGATAGCCTGCTGAAGTGAGAGGCGCGCGACGAGCATGGACGGTCGTGGCCGCTCTGGCTCTGGCGCTGGCCGGCTGCACCCCCGGGGCCTGGTGGAGCGACCATGGCCGCACCTGCGGCAGCCCTCAGGGCCAGGACCTCTCCGCTCGTGAGGTGGACGGCTACACGCTGAGCCAGCACCGCCTGGTATGCGCCAACCTGGAACGCTCGGTGCTGTCCGGACAGGAGGTGAACCAGGCGAACCTGCACCGCGCCAACCTGCACCGTGCGAGCCTGAGCCAATCCACCCTCGACCACGTCGATTTGACCGGAGCCGACCTCAGCGGGGCCAACCTCCACGAGGCGTCGCTGACCTACGTCGATCTCGGTGGCGCCACCCTACGAGGGGCCGATTTGACGGGCGCGGACGTCCGCTTCGGGAACTTGCGGCGGTCCGACCTTTCGGGTGCTGCCCTCAAGTCGGCCATCCTGGCTGAGTCCGACCTGAGCGGGGCGGACCTGCGAACGGCCGACCTCACGGGCGTTGCGTTTCTGAACTCCAACCTCCGTGGCGCCCACGTTGACGGCGCCCGCCTCGACCGAGTCAGCTGGCAAAACGTCGTCTGCCCGGACGGACACAAGTCGTCTGGAGATCCCGAGGCTTGCAGCGGCCACCTGTAGCACGCTCAAATGCGCCGCGCGTGTAGGGGAGCAATCGACCTGCTGCTGACAGAGAGCGGGACACTGCCTTGGCTGGTGGCCGGGGGACTAGCCGTCGTCTAGCGTCGTTCATGCATGGACGTGATCACCATCACCCGATGCCCGGTGTCCTCGCCCACCCAGCGCGAAGCGTGGGTGATCGCGGCCATGTCTCGCCGTCCGACGGACACCGCTCCGCGGCCGCGAAACGGGCACGGCCGCGCCACTGGTGATGCGGGCCCGCCCATGGAGACCGCTGCCACCGCCGAGCCGGCAGGCCTGCAACCGGTCCCCATCAGGGTGATGATCGTAGACGACCACCGCGTTGCGGCCGAAGCGCTCAGTGAGCTTCTGGCCCGCTACCCGAACATCGAAGTCGTGGGCTGGGCTGCGGCCGTCTCGGAGGCGCTCGCCATCGGTGACGGGGAGCCGGCCGATGTGGCGATCATCGACTTCCGGTTGTCAGACCAGCGCTGGTCGGACGCAGCGGCCGCCATCCGCTTCCACTGGCCGGGGACGTCGGTCGTGATCGTCAATGCTGATGAAAACGACGACGTCCTGATCGACGCCATCGAGGCCGGTGTCGCCGGCTACCTGATCAAGTCGGCGACCGGCGCCGAAGTGGTTGCCGCCCTGCGCCGAGCGGTGACTGGCGAAGCGCTGTTTCCGGCGCGCAGGCTTGCCGACGTCCTGGCTCGGCAGCGGCAGCTGGCCGGGAGGCGCAAAGAGCAGCTGGAGCTCCTCGGCACGCTCACTCCCCGTGAGCTGGAGATTCTGACCGTGATGGCTCGCGGGCTCGACAACCGAGCAATGGCAAGGGAGCTGGGGATCGGCTATTCCACAGTCCGCAGCCATGTCCGTGGCGTGCTCGAGAAGCTGGGCGCGCACTCAAAGCTGGAAGCGGTAGCTCGCGCCATGGAGCTCGACCTCCTCCACACGCACTCCTAGCGGGGACTCTCCCCAGCCAGGTCGGGGGAGTACCCGGCGAAGCCGGGGAGGGGGGTGGGTGAGGGCGCGGCCGGCCGCCGGTGGACCAACTGCCGGCACTGCGACGTATCGCGACGCCGCGAGTGGGCTCTTTGCCGGCAGTCGACCCTTCCTCTCTGGTCTCGCTGCCCCGATGCCACGGTTTCGGTGCTTTGGGAGGGCAGGGCTACTACTACCTAGGCCGCTACTCCGAGGATCCGTCTGACCCGGTGGAGGCCGCGATGCAGCAGCAGCTTGACCGCTGCCGGCGACCTCCCCATCGTCGCCGCGATGTCGTCGATCCTCATGTCCTCCTGGTACCTCAGCACCATCGCGACGCGCTGTCCCGAGGGAAGAGCCTCCACCACCGACCAGATCTGGCGCAGCTCGTCGCGCTGGGCAGCGACCTCCTCGAGTGGCGGACCGGCCGCGGCAAGGTCATGCTGCTGTTCGATGTCCTCCACGGGCCTGGCCGCGCGGTAGCGGTCCACAACCGAGCACGCCGCGATCTGATACAGCCAGGCGGCGAACGGCCTGCCGGTGTTGTTGTAGCGGCCGATGCTCGTAAGCACCTTCATGAACACATCAGACGTGACATCCTCGGCTGCGCTCTGGTCCCGAAGCCTCGAATACACGTATCTGTAGATCCGCACAATGTAGCGGTCATACAGCTCCTCGAACGCAGCCGGATCGCGCTTCGCTCGCTCCACGAGCGCCTGCTCGTCGTCGTGAGACAGACGGTGCCGCCACTCAGGCTGCTGAGGTGCCCTGGTGACAAAAAACGGTGTTTGATGACCCCAACCGAGGGCTCGATTGTGCACATGCGCCGGCTCAGCCGCCCGCAGCGGCGCCGACCTGGTGTGAGACCTTAGCTCACCTTCCGAACATCCCCGCATCCTTGCCTCGCTTTGCCGATCGCTACCCGATCTTGACTACGACCTCAACCGCGGCGGTCTCGCCTCCGATCGGCCATCCGATCAGCCATTGCCCACGGACACCCCACTCGGAAGTGCCGGGGGTGACGTATTTATTGACGTGTCAGCTGACGTACCTGGTAGGAACCAGGCCGGCCGTCCGTTCACCCACTGCATGTCCAGGTCGGACGGCGGCACGTACCATTCGTTGCCCCTCCCTATCCGGTCCAGGGCGCCCTGCATGAACCTGTTCCACGTGGGCGCTGCCACCTGCATGCCCTCCGAGCCCGGGGCCATGGGGTGAGAGTCGGAATTACCCATCCAGACAGCGGTTGCCAGCGACGGTGTGTAGCCGACAGTCCACGCATCGGTGAAGTTGTCAGTCGTACCCGTCTTCGCAGCCGCCGTATACCCATTGAGGGTCAGTGGGGTCGAGTCTCCGAACACCAGCCTGCGGTTGGTCGGATCGGAAAGCATCTGACTCACGATGAACGCTGTTCTCGCATCCACGACCTGGTTGCCGGAGTCGCCGGCCTGGTAGAGCCGCTGTCCGGCCCTGGACGTGACGCTCAGGACCGCCTCCGGCTCGTGCAGGACGCCCTGGGCAGCCAGAACGGAGGCGCCGGTCGCCATCTGCATCGGCGTCTCCCCGTAGCCGCCCAGGGTCAGTGACGGCCCGAAGCTGCTCGCCGGGGCGTCGGCGGTGTACTGGCCGTCGTGCCGTTGGAATGGAGGCGCCCCCATACGCCGGGCCTGGTGGGCGACGGCCTGGATGCCGGTGCCCAGCTCAACCTGGACGGCCGGCACGTTCAGTGAGTTACCCAGGCACTCACGCACCTCGCAGACCCCGAAGTAACGCCGGCCGAAATTCTCGGGGGTGTAGGGCGCTGAGTGCGGCAGCCGGACGGCGATCGGTACGTCCTGGATGGGAGTGACCATCGTGTAGCGGCGGCTGTCGATCGCTGCCGTGTACGTGAAGATCTTGAAGGCCGACCCCGGGTTGCGCGGTGGGCCCACCGCCATGTTGTAGTCGCCGCCAGGTGTGTTGTGGCCGGCAGAGCCGACCATGGCCAGCAACTGGCCAGTCTGTGGGTCCATTGACACCAGGGCCCCGTCCGTCAGGTTGCGCCAGCGGTTGGCGTTCACCGTGTCGGTGATCGAGCCCTGTGCGAGCTGCTGGAGGTTCCAGTCGAGTGAGGTGACAACGTGGAGGCCGGCTTTTGCGACTGCGTCCGGTCCGACCAGGCTCGCCAGCTCGTTCTTGACGTAGCTCACGAAGGCGGGGGCGAGGTCGGTTGTGACCGGCCCGAAGAGATGGTCGGGGGGTGAGAGGTCCTCGGCGTACGCCTGATCCGCCTCCGCCTGCGTGATGTCGTGTGCACGGACCATCGCGTCGAGGACCTGGTGCTGCCGCTCCTTGGCGGCGGCCCAGTGCGTCAGCGGGTCCAGTTGCGTAGGGCTCTGCGGCAGTCCCGCGAGCAGGGCCCCCTGTGCCAGGTCCAGCTGGTCGGCGTGCACATGGAAATAGATGCGGGAGGCCGCCTCGGCGCCGTACGCGGTGTTTCCGTAGAAGGCGGCATTCAGATACATGCCAAGGATCTGCTCCTTGGAGAACTCGCTCGATATCAGCATGGCGAGCGTCCCTTCACGCAGCTTCCGCGTGAAGCTGTGGTCGTCGCCGACCAGCCGGAGCTTCACGAGCTGCTGCGTGATCGTCGAGCCACCTTCGACGATGGCGTGGGCGCGGATGTCGGCCCAGGCTGCGCGCGCCATGCTGCGCGGATTGACACCGGGCTCCTTCCAGAAGTTGGCGTCCTCAACGGCGACCGTCGCCTGGGGCAGGTACCGTCCCATGGCGCTGAGCGACACCTCGTAGCTCTGATAACCGGGGGGGTGCAGGTCCGCAAGCACGACCTGGCCGGTCCGGTCGTAAAGCACTGTGTCGCTGGGCGGGGGTTGGGCCAGCAGCCGGGCGGCTGAAGAGAGGCCGCCGAGCCCGGCCGTGCCGGCGCCCACGATGGCGACCAGGGCGGCCGCCGCCGCGCCTATGAGGGCGCGGACGGCGGCGCGGCGCGATCCGTTGTGAGGGGGGATTCGCCGCAGGAGGCCGGCGCCCCGGGAAACCCGGGTCGCCAGCACCCCCCTTGCGTCCCCCTGCGGGTTGACGGTTGGATGGGACCGCATTCGGTCGGACATCGGAGGCCGTATATCCAGTTAGGACCGCCTCACTTGGCCTGCCAGTGGTAGACGTCGGGTAGCTTGGAGCCGGAGCCGCCGCCCAGCAGTGGCCACTCGTACGCCTGGATGGCCCGCAGCTTGGGCTCGTTCACGGTCTTCCAGTCGTCCTGCAGGACTCCACCTGTGTCACCGGAGTTCGGGTTCCAGGACCAGTACCAGTAGCCGATTCCGTTTCCCTTCAGGTAAGCGATGAGGGACCGCTGCCAGGTGCCTTCGGTGTCCCCGCCGACCGAGCGCCCACCGAACTCACCCATCACCAGCGGGGCCGTGTGCTGCTGTGCCAGATAGCCCCAGTGCTGCTGCCAGAGGCCGGGCAGGTTGTTCGGGAAGTCTGGGGCCGTGAACCATTTCTGCCCGTACACCAGAGGCCCGTAATCGTGCGGAGAGTAGACGAGCCGGTTCGGCATCGACAGCCGCACAGGGAACTCGCGGGCACCCATCAGGTTGCCACCCCACCAGTAGGCGTCGCCCTTATAGGTCTCGATGCCCTCGACGAAGATCAGCCAGGCTGAGTTGACGGAGAGGATGGCGTTCCCGGCGCGCTCCGAAGCCAGCCGCCAGTCGGTCTGGGGGTTGTTGTCTCCCCAGGTCGCCCTTCCGTGTGGCTCGTTGTGGAGGTCCGCCCCGATGACTGCGGAGTTGCCGCGATAGTGGCGGGCGAGCATCGTCCAGTCACCCAGCCATCGCGACTCGGGCACCTGGTCCGTGTACCAGAGATCGCTCTGGCCGTCGGCGTTCGGGCGGTGCTGGTCGAGAATGACCCCCAGGCCCCTCTGGCCCGCGCCGGCGATGATGCGGTCCATCAAGGCCAGCCCCTTCAAGCCGCGAAGGTCCGGATTCTTCGTGTAGTCGATCGAGTCCGGAGCGGTAGAGGAATCATCCAGCAGCTGGTTCGAGAAGGGAAGCCGGATCGTGTTGAACCCGGCCGCCTTGATCTGGTCGAGCATGTCCTGCCAGTTGCGCGCCCACAGCCCGTGGGGTGCGAATGCCTTGGTCTCGAAGCCGAACCAGGCGACCCCGGTGAACCGCACTTCGCGGCCATTGGCGTCGACCACCTTGGATCCGACCGTGTGGAGAGGAACCTTCACTGCGGTGTTCGCGCTGGCGGGCGGCGGCGGGGCGACGCTGGTAGGAGCGGGGAACGGCGTGGCGGTCACGCAGGGCCCCGGCTGCGGTGCGCTGCCCTGAGGCGCGCTGCCCTGAGGCGCGCTGCCCTGAGGCGCGCTGCCCTGAGGCGCGCTGCCCTGAGGCGCGCTGCTGCTTGACGTGGATGCTGTGCTGCACTGGAGAGTAGTGCCCTGGGGTGCGCTGCCCTGGGGCGCGCTGCCCTGGGGTGCGCTGCCCTGGGGTGCGCTGCCGCCGTCTAGATAGATCGCCGCCGCGGCGACGCGGGCGCCTTCGAACAGGCCTACCCCCGATGCCGGCAGCGCTACGACCAGACCGAGGCCCAGAGCGGCGGTCACACGACGACTGGCCGGCCAGTTCGTCACGAGCCGCGTGACATTT
>DATFWQ010000005.1:0-13581 GCA_035259145.1 Candidatus Dormiibacterota bacterium
TTGCGCTTCTGGCGATCGCGCAGGGCCCTGATCTCAGGCTCTTCGGACGGGCCTTCCACGCCGCAGTTCCAGGAGCGGTTGAAGTTCTCCCCGTCGCGGTTGTCGTCGCCGTTGGCCTCGTTGTGCTTCTGGTTGTAGGAGACCAGGTCCTCCAGCGTGAAGCCGTCGTGGCAGGTGACGAAGTTGATGCTCGCGTAGGGCCTCCTGCCGTCGTTCTGATAGAGGTCGGAGGAGCCGGTGAAGCGGAATCCGAAGTCGGCCAGGGTCGCGGGCTGGCCCCGCCAGAAGTCACGGACGGTGTCGCGGTACCTGGCATTCCACTCGGACCAGAGCACCGGGAAGTTGCCGACCTGGTACCCGCCCTCGCCCACGTCCCACGGCTCTGCGATCAACTTGACCTGTGACAGCACGGGGTCTTGCTGGACCAGGTCGAAGAAGGCAGCCAGCCGGTCGACGTCGTGCAGTTCACGGGCAAGGGTGGCCGCCAGGTCGAAGCGGAAGCCGTCCACGTGCATCTCGATGGTCCAGTAGCGAAGGCTGTCCATGATCAGCTGGAGCACGTGAGGGTTGCGCATATTCATGCTGTTGCCGGTGCCCGTGAAGTCGCGATAAAAGCGCCGGTTGTCCTCCAGGCGGTAGTAGGCCGCGTTGTCGATACCCCTGAAGGACAGCATCGGTCCCAGTTGGTTTCCCTCGGCGGTGTGGTTGTAGACCACGTCCAGGATGACCTCGATTCCCTCCCCGTGGAGCGCTTCGACCATGCGCTTGAACTCCTGCACCTGCTGGCCCCTCTGGCCGCTGGAGCTGTACTCGTTGTGCGGGGCCATGAAGCCTATCGAGTTATAGCCCCAGTAGTTGTGCAGGCCGCGCTCGATGAGCGTGTGGTCGTGCACGAACTGATGCACCGGCAGCAGCTCGATCGCCGTCACCCCCAGGCTCTTGAGGTGCTCGATCGCCTGCGACGTGGCCAGACCCGCGTAGGTGCCCCGCAGCTCGGGAGGGATGCCGGGATGGTCGCAGGTGAACCCTTTGACGTGGAGCTCGTAGATGACGGTCTCGTGCCACGGGATTCGCAGCCGGCGGTCGTTCTTCCAGAGGAACCAGGGGTCTATGACGATCGACTTGGGCATGAACGGGCCGCTGTCCGTGTGGTCGGCGGCGAGGTCGAGGTCTGTCTCACCGAGCGCGTACGGAAAGATCGCCCGGTTCCAGCGAACATTGCCCTCGATGGCCTTGGCGTAGGGGTCGAGCAGGAGCTTGGCCGGGTTGCAACGAAGCCCCCGCCTGGGGTCGTACGGACCATGAACCCGGAAGCCGTAGCGCTGACCAGGCCGTACGTTCGGCAGGTACCCATGCCAGCAGAGCGCCGTCCGCTCGGGGAGGTCCAGGCGTGTTTCGGTGCCTTCCTCGTCGAACAGGCAGAGCTCGACGCGCTCCGCGACGTCGGAGAAGAGCGAGAAGTTGGTGCCCGTCCCGTCGAAGCTTGCGCCCAGCGGGTAAGGTTCACCAGGCCAGATCTCCATCGCAGTTTCCTAACCTAACAAGACCAGTCAAAAGGCCGGCTCTGGGCGACGTCTCGCCGTGGCCGGCTTGCCGAAATGAGTGAGGGCTCCCTATTCGAACATGTGTTCGGTATGCTGATGCTGTGGGCACACCGACGCCTCCCGACCAACATCCGCCGCGCGACCAGTCTCCCGGATGGGCCTACCTCCAGCCGGCGCCGATGCCCTGCGCTGCATGCGGCCACGACTACGCGGACCATCCGGCCGTCTATCCGCGAGAAGGCAAGGCCTCCAGGCCCTGCCGTGTGAGCGGCTGTGGTTGCACCTGGTTCGAGGCCGGAGGGACCTGACGAACCGGGCCAAACGGCATATTCGGCCAACCTTGCCGGCCGCACAACGGGCCAGTAGCAAGCGGTGAGACGGCCCCCTACCGGCGGCTCCGTATCTTCACAGAGCCCACCTCGCGCCGGGGTTCCTACCCTAATAAAAATGCACGCCGCAATGTCCATGGCTGAGGCGTGGGGCGTGGCTCCCGGTCACTTCGATATCGATGGACGCTGGGTGCCGGCCGGGCCCCAGAGCGTCTGTCGTGTGCTCGACGCCATGGGCGCCGAGGGAGCTCCGCCGACTCCGCCGGTCCTGGTCGTCCACGCGGGGCAGCCCGTACCCCTCTCCGCGATCTCCGAGGTCATCACCGAAGACGGTGACGCAATCCGCGTGGACGGGCTGTTGCAGCCCGACCTGCCCTATGGCTATCACACGCTGCGCCGGCTCGGCGACGATTCCGAAGCCCGGCTCATCGTCAGCCCTCGCCGCTGTCACCTGCCGGCCGAACTCCGTGCCTGGGGCTGGGCGGCACAGCTCTACGCGGTTCGCTCTGTCAAAAGCTGGGGTTTCGGCGACCTGGGCGACCTTCGCGGGTTGGCGTCCTGGGCGGCCCATCTGGGCGCCGGGCACGTTCTGGTCAATCCGCTGGGCGCGCCGCTACCGCTGCTGCCGCAGGAGTCCAGCCCTTACTACCCCTCGAGCCGGCGCTACCGCAATCCGCTGTACATCAGGGTGGAAGAAGTACCGGGCGCGGCCAGGCTCGGGGAGAGGTTGGCGGAGCTGGTGTGCGTGGGACGCGATTTGAACCGGCAGCGGCTTATCGAGCGTGACCGTGTCTTCCGCCTCAAGATGCGAGCCCTGGAGCAGCTTTTCGCGGCCTCGGAGCCCTCCGACGAATTCGACCGCTACCGAGAAGGGGAAGGCAGAGGTCTGACGGACTACGCCACCTTCTGCGCCCTCACCGAGGTCTACGGACGCGGCTGGCGAAGCTGGCCGGCGGCGCTCCAGCATCCCGACTCGTCTGCGGTCCGCCGCTTCCGAGCGGATCGGCACTGCCGGATCGCCTTCCACAAGTGGCTGCAATGGCTGCTCGACCAGCAGCTGGCGGCGGCCGCACGCGAGATCGGTCTGGTCCACGACCTGCCGATCGGCGTCCAGGCTCAGGGCGCGGACGCGTGGGCCTGGCAGGACACGTTCGCCGACGGCATCTCCGTCGGCGCGCCGCCTGATCCGTTCAACCGGTCCGGACAGGACTGGGCGGTGCCGCCTTTCGACCCCTGGCGGCTGCGGTCATCCGGCTATGAACCCTTCATCCAGACGGTGCGGGCTGCGTTTCGCCACGGCGTGGGCCTGCGGGTGGACCACGTCATGGGCCTCTTCCGGCTGTTCTGGATCCCGGAGGGGATGGGACCGGACCAGGGCGTATACGTTCGCTACCCGTACGGCGAGCTGCTCGACATCCTGGCGCTGGAGAGTCACCGCGCCGGCGCGTTCGTGGTAGGCGAGGACCTGGGCACCGTGGAGGACGTCGTTCGAGAAGAGATGGCCGAGAGGTCTATCCTTTCCTACCGCCTGCTGTGGTTCGAGCAGCGCCCACCGGCTGAGTACCGGCCCGAGTCGGTGGCGGCCCTGTCGACGCACGACCTGCCAACCCTGGCCGGGATCTGGGAGGGCTCCGACCCCGACGAGTCGGTGCGTGAGCGGCTGCTCCGCTATGCGGGCGTCAGGGACGACCAGTCCATCGAGGAGGTGACGCTGGCAGCCTACAGGGCTCTTGCGACGTCCCCATCGCGCCTGGTGGCGGCGACACTCGAAGACGCTCTGGGCGTGGCGGAGCGGCCGAACAAGCCTGGCACCACCGACGGGTGGCCCAACTGGTCGCTGGGGCTGCCCTTGACGCTGGAGCAGCTGCGTGACGACCCGCGGCCGGTCCGCCTGGCCGGCATCCTGCGGCGGTGAGGGCAGCGGGCGATCTCTCTTAACATGTAGGAATTTCGAGTCTGAAGAGTTATCCTTCCGCAGTAGTGGGGGAAAAGGAAGGAAATAACGGTCACCATCAGATGACCGTCGACCTGCTCAGAGAGCTGGCGGCCAGCCTGGACGCGCTGACCAACGCAGCCTCGCCCCACGCCGGTTTGAATCGCACCGACATCCGCGCGCTTGACATCATCAACATGCAGGAGGGTTTGACGGCGGGCCAGCTCGCCGCTCGCTTGAAGCTGACCACCGGCGCGATCACTGGAGTTCTCGACCGGCTGGAGCGCGCCGGTCACGCCCGTCGAACCCACGACCAGGACGACCGCCGCCGGGTCATGGTGCAGCCCACGGCAGAGGCCAGACGGTACGGCAGCGTCGTGTTCGGAGAGGTGGGCAGGGACCTGGACACGCTGCTGGCGCGGTACTCGCGGCGGGAGCGCGAGCTCATCGACAACTTCTTGCGATCGATAAACCACATCGTCGCCCAGCGTGCAGACGAGCTGAGCGACGGCACACCCGGCAGCTGACGCACCGCCCGGCGCCCGCACGCTCATAGCGGTCTGGCTGTCAACTGCAGCTTTGTCAGCTTCCCTCAGGAGACGTCCGAACAGGGCTCTATCTGCAGCCGGCGGCGCCCGGAGTAGGATCACTCACGATGATTGACGTGCGCCGCCGGCTGCCGGGTACAGACCTCGACTACCTCTCCCTCCCTGAGGCCGAGCGGTCCGGCCTGGGCGTCATCGGACGGCTGCCGATGACGGTCAAAGTGCTGCTCGAGATGCTGCTTCGTGGCACCGAGCGGGGTGGGGTATCCGAAGCAAACGTCCGCGCGCTGGCCGCGTGGCCCGCACCAGCACCCGCCGAGGTCGAGCTCCCGTACATGCCGGCCCGGGTGCTTCTTCAGGATCTGACCGGCGTTCCGGCGGTGGTCGACCTGGCCGCCATGCGCTCTGCGATGGAAAGGGCAGGCCGTGACGCCAGCCGGATCGACCCTCAGATCCCGGTGGACCTGGTAATCGATCACTCCGTACAGGTGGACGTATTCGGCACGCTTCGGGCCTACCACGACAACGTCGAGCGCGAGTACGAGCGCAACGGCGAGCGCTACGCCCTGCTGCGCTGGGCGCAGCAGGGTTTCCGCAACTTCACGGTCGTGCCCCCCGGAATGGGCATCTGCCACCAGGTCAACCTGGAACATCTGAGCCGGGTCGTCCAGGTCAGGGCCACGTCCGGCCGCGGGATGGCGATCCCGGACACGCTCGTCGGCACCGACTCACACACCACCATGGTCAACGGCCTCGGCGTGCTCGGCTGGGGTGTGGGCGGCATCGAGGCCGAGGCCTGCATGCTCGGCCAGCCCATGTACCTGCCGCCGCCTGTCGTGGTGGGTGTCCGCTTCACCAACGCGATGCCGACGGGTTCGACCGCCACAGATCTCGTGCTCACATTGACCGAGATGCTGCGCAGGCACGGGGTCGTCAACAAGTTCGTGGAGTTCTGCGGCGACGGCCTCTCCACGCTGACCGTTGCCGACCGGGCGACGCTTTCGAACATGTGCCCCGAGTACGGCGCCACCTCCGCCCTGTTTCCGGTTGACGACCAGACACTTCGCTACCTGGAGACGACCGGTCGCAAGCGCGAACACCTGGAGCTGGTCGAGCGATACTGCAAGGAGCAGGGTCTCTTCCGGTTCGACGGCACGCCCACGCCGGTCTTCAGCGAGCTCCTGGATCTTGACCTCTCGACCGTGGTGCCCAGCGTGGCCGGGCCCAAGCGGCCCCAGGACCGCGTCGCTCTCGCCGACGTGTGGGAGAGCTTTCACAACGTCTTCCACGCCGACGAAGAGCAGCCGGACGTGAGCGACATCGTGCGCTTCAACGGTGAGGGCGGCTCCCAGCCGGTGGCCAGCGCCGGAGGCGGAGGAGTGGCCGTCGCCGAACGAACGCAGGTCGGTGTCCGCAATGGATCCGTGGTGATCGCGGCCATCACGAGCTGCACCAACACCTCCAACCCCTCGGTGATGGTGGCCGCGGGTCTGCTGGCCCGCAACGCCGTCGAGGCGGGTCTTAGCGTCCCACCCTATGTCAAGACCTCACTGGCGCCGGGCTCTCGGGTGGTCACGGATTACCTGAAGCAGGCCGGGCTGCTCGAGCATCTCGAGAAGCTGGGCTTCTATCTGGTGGGCTACGGCTGCACCACCTGCATCGGCAATTCCGGCCCTCTGGCCAGCGCGGAGGTCGAGGCCCTGGTCACCGATGGCGATCTCAGCGTGGTCGCGGTGCTCTCCGGAAACCGAAACTTCGAGGCCCGCATCCACCCTCTGGTGCGCGCCAGCTACCTCGCATCGCCACCGCTGGTGGTGGCGTACGCCCTTGCCGGCACCATCCGGCGCGACCTGACCGAGGATCCGCTGGGCCAGGACGTTCGGACCGGCCGGCCCGTGTACCTGAAAGACCTGTGGCCGAGCCCAGACGAGGTGGACCAGGTCATCCGTGAGTGCGTCCGCCAGGAGATGTACCGCCACGAGTACGCGCGGATCTACGACGGTGACGAGCACTGGCAGCGGATGCGGGCGCCGACCGGGGCGATCTACGAGTGGGACCCCGACTCAACTTACGTCCGGGAACCGCCGTACTTCGAGGGCTTCGGCCCTGAACCCGCGCCGGTCCGCGACATCGAGGGCGCCAGGGTGCTGGTCATGGTCGGCGACTCCGTAACGACCGACCACATCTCGCCGGCCGGCAGCATCCCGCCCGCCAGTCCGGCCGGTCGGTATCTGATCTCAAAGGGCGTCGAGCGAGCCGACTTCAACTCGTATGGGGCTCGCCGCGGCAACCACGAGGTGATGGTGCGAGGCACCTTCGCAAACATCCGGCTCCGCAACGAGATCGCTGGGGGGCGAGAGGGTTACTGGACGCGCCATCAGCCCTCAGGTGAAGAGATGACCATCTACGAGGCCGCGCTTCGGTATCGGGTCGAGGGCGTGCCGCTGATCGTCATCGCCGGCAAGGAGTACGGATCCGGCTCGTCCCGGGACTGGGCCGCCAAGGGACCGAACCTGCTCGGGGTGAGGGCGGCGATCGCGGAGTCGTTCGAGCGCATCCACAGGTCCAACCTGGTGGGGATGGGCGTGCTGCCCCTCGAGTTCACCGGTGGACAGGGCCGCCAGTCCCTGGGCCTGACCGGCGAAGAGACGTTTACCGTGCGAGGCCTCGAGGCCGGCCTTCGTCCCCGGCAGGAGCTTGAGGTCGAGGCCCGCATGGACGGCTCGCTCAAACGCTTCGGGGTGGTCGCGCGGCTTGACAACGACACGGACGTCGAATACCTGCGCCAGGGCGGAGTACTGCCGGCAGTACTCCGTCAATTGATGCGCTGAGCCGCGGTCAGCTGCTCCGACTCGTGCTGGCCTCGGGATCGCCGCGGCGGGCAGCCCTGCTGCACGCAGCGGGGTATGAGTTCGAAGTGCGGCCCAGCAGCGTGGAGGAGTGGCCGTACGCGGGCGGCCCGCCGGCCGGCTACGCGGAGGCGCTCGCGCGTGCCAAGGTGGCGGCGGTGGCGGGAGACGTCGTGGTCGGCGCCGACACGGTCGTCGTCGTGGACGACGAGGTAATGGGCAAGCCGGCCGGGCCGCAAGAGGCGGCTGCAATGCTGCGCCGCCTGTCGGGGCGAGTACACGAGGTGATAACGGGCGTGGCGGTGCGGAACCGGCAGACCGTCCGCTCCGGGCACGCACGGACTCGCGTGACGTTCCGCCCCCTCACCGACGAGGACATCCGCGACTACGTGGCCACCGGGGAGCCGGAGGACAAGGCTGGGGCCTACGCCTACCAGGGAGGCGCCGCCGCCTTCGTCGCCGGCCTGGAGGGTCATGCGGACACGGTCATCGGTCTTCCCATCCGCGTGCTCGAAAGGCTCCTGCCAGACGATCTTCGCCGCGGACATATCCGACCCAGCGGCGGCGAGCAGCGTCCTCCGGGATGAAGCACGCCGCGTACCCCCTCCCCCGGCTTCGCCGGGTACTCCCCCGACGTGGCGGGGGAGAGATTTCTCAGTTGTAGACGCGAACCATCTGCAGCATCACTGACTCTGCGGCGAAGGCCGCCTGCGCTTCGGTGCCGGCGGCCATCCTTGCCGCCGCCCGGCGCCGGGCCGGCTCATCGAGTTCGGGGAAGTGCTCCCGCATCTGCTCGAACGTCTCGCTCCTCTGCATCTTGGTGACCAGATCCATCACGTCCTCCTCGTCGCTGGAAACAAGAAAGCCCCGCCCCCGGTCGGGGGCGGGGCCTGCGCCTGCGTGTTCACAGCACGCGGGACCCCGCCTCCCTGAGGAGGAGAATCAAGATCCCGAGAAGCCTGCCGTCGGTGGTCATTCAGGCCTGCCCTTCGCGCAGCGAGCCAGACGCGCCAGCACGCCGGCTGGTGTCGATGGGGACGCGCCGCTCGTGATCGCACTCCGGGCACGCGTAGACACCGAGCACCTGGTCCGGCACCGACTGATCCGAGTGCAGCGTTCGAAGCGTCATCCGGACTTCCGGAGTGTGCTCTGGGCAGACTGGTCCATTCTCGGCACCCATAGGGGAGTGTCCATGGTAGGCGATGCCGGCCGGATCCTCTAGTGAGGTGTTCACAAGGACACACCGCCTCGGGTTGGGGGGCACGCACATTGCTAAGCTGGTAGCTGACGCGTGGCTGCCCCACAACCGTTTCCAGAGCAATCCGAGCTGGCTTTCAAGGTTCCGCCGCCCACGGTGCGTGAGGCGATGACCTTCGGTGGGTTCACCGAGGCGACTCTGGTGGGTGGCAGCGCGGGCCTCGACCGCCAGGTGCAGTGGGTCCGCGTGATGGAGACGCCGGAGACGCCGCGCCGCCTGCGCCCGGGCGACCTTCTGCTTACGACGGGCTTTCCCGTCAAAAACGACCCCGAGGCCCAGATCGAGCTTGTCGACAGCGTGGCCGGTGGTAACGGCGCCGGGGTTGTGGTCAAGCTGGGCCGCTACATCGACGAGGTGCCCGCGGAGATGCTGGAGGAGGCGGATCGTCACTCCCTGCCGCTGTTCACGATCGGCCAGGAGGTGCCGTGGAGTGACCTGATGGAGCCGCTGCTGGAGCGAATAATCAACGCCGAGCACTGGCGCCTCAAACGGTCGCTCGACATTCACCGGCGCTTCACCGACCTGGTTCTCGACGGCAAGGGCGTCAACGAGATCTGCCGCACGCTGGCCGAGCTTCTCGACAGCAGCGTTGCTGTCGAGGACGCCTCCTTCCACCTGCTTGCCCACGCCGGCTCTACGACCGATCCCCACCGGCGTGAAACCATAGCCCGCCACGGCACGCCGCCGCGCGTCCTCTACGACCCGCAGATCCAGCGGATGTTGCGCGAGGTCACCGAGACGCGACGGCCGATGAAAGTGGCCGCCTTCCCGCACCTGGGCATGCACCGCGAGCGGATCATCGCGCCGATCCTGGCCGCGAACCAGCTCCTGGGTGTGATCTCGATCCTGGAGCACCCACCCGACAACGAGGAGCTGGCGCTGATGGCCGTTGAGCAGGCCGCTCTGGTGATGGCCCTGGCCCTGATCAGGGACCGTGAAGTGGCCGAGGTCGAAGGCCGCGTCCGCGGGGAGTTCCTGGACGAGCTTGTGCAGGGCACGTACCGGGACGAGACGGCAGCTCAGCGGAGAGCCCGGCACCTCGGCTATCCGCTGCCCGGGCGGCACGTTGTCATGGTTGTCGACGTGGACGACTTCCGCGGCTTCCTGCGCACGCGCCAGGTCGGCGAGGACGCCATCCAGGCCGTCAAGCGTGAGTTCCTGCGCCGGGTGTCGGGTGTGATCAGGGCGACCTACCCGAGAGCACTGCTGGGCGGCCACTCCGACAGCGCCGTGGCGCTGCTGCCGCTGGGAGTCGAGTCTCGCGACCAGCAGGCACGCGTTCACGCGGTGGGGCTGCAGGTGCGCCAGGCGATCGCTGACTGGCGGCCCGGCTTCAGCGTCTCGGTCGGCTTCAGCGCGGCGGTTGATGCTCCTGAGGGCGTTGCCACCGCACACCGGGAGGTCCGTGCCGTCCTGGACACGCTTGCCCGCTTCAAACGCTGGAGCCAGGTGGTGGCCGTTCCCGAGTTGGGGCTGACCGGGCTGCTGGCGGGCGTCAGCGACGACCGCCTGGTGGAGTACGTCAACCGGCACCTCGGCGCGCTGGTTGACCACGATCGAAGCCGCAACGGCAGCCTGATCGCCACGCTGAAGGCCTACATGGAAGAGGGGGAGCAGCAGGCAGCTGCGCGCCGGCTCGGCGTCCACCCCAACACCCTGCGCTATCGCCTGGACCGGATCCGGGAGATCTCCGGCGCCGAGCTGGACGACGCCGAGACCCGCCTCAACCTGTCCGTGGCGCTTCGCGTGCAGGGGCTGCTCGGGCTCTAGAGGTGCGGCCGGAAACCCGGCCGGGGCATCTGGGGGCCAGGTGGTCCGAATGCGCCCGGGCCGCCGACTCGGGGTCCCCGCGAAACCCGTGGGTTTCGTGGGGTGGGGAACACCGGTGCACGCGCATTAGCAATGCGTACGCGAGGAGCGCAGAAGGCCCGGAGAAAGGGGCCCCCACGCAGTGGGGATGCAACGGGCCGCATGGGCGCCAGAGGTCCGGTCGGGCTTTTCGGCGGCACCTCTAGGCCGGCGACAGCGACGGCGTGGCGATGACCACCGCCTGATTGAAGGCGCGTAGGTTGACCTCGACCTGGACCACCTTCCCCGCTTCTACGAGCGGTCCGCTGAGAATCACCTTTCGTACGTAATGATCGGAGCGGCCGGCCCAGACGGTGGCCTTCACGTCACCGGCCGGCTTGATGCCGCCAAGCAGCTGTCCCAGCTGGTCGGCAGAGTACGTCGTGCTTATCTTGTCGGAATCGACGCCCTCGACCTGCTCCATACCCACGTACGAGGTGCCCTTGCCCGCCGGGAGCACGGCAGGCAGACCGGAGTGCAGGTCGAACAGCGTCGTGACGTCGGGGATCTGCTTCGCCTGAGCAGGCGGCACCTCGGTGAAATTGGCGAAGGGCAGCCGTACGAAGACGTGCCCACCGGTCGTCACGACGCGCAGGTCGAGCAGGAAGTCGCCCTGCTTCACCTTGAAGACCGAGTCGCTGTCGCCGGGGAGCTGGATCTTCGAGGTGGCGCTGCTCAGCGCCAGGCCCTCAACAGTAATCCCCGGCCCAAACCTGACATCGGCACTGACCGAGTGCAGCCCGGCCATGGCCTGTGCCGCCTGTCGAAGCACCGCGGTAGGGTCGGACGGTGCCGACGGGGCGTTGGAGCAGGCCAGCGCGATGCCGGTCACAGCCAGGGCGCCAGACCACGCGAAGATCTCTCTCATCTGCAACAGTGAAGCACCACTGACCGACGACTGGTGACGCACGTCCACCGCCATCTACTCCCGCCCCCCACCTTGGCCAACGTCCGGATGAGGAGAAGCCGGACGCGGGTCGATCAGCGCTCCCGGGTTCATGATCCCCGACGGGTCGAGCGCCCGCTTGGCGCCGCGGAGCGCCTCCGCGAACAGGTCGGAGCGCTGGCGGTCGTACCAGGGGCGGTGGTAGCGACCCACCGCGTGATGGTGGGTGATGGTCCCGCCCAGCCGTATCAGCGTCTGCGATGCAGCCTCCTTGATCGCGGCCCATTGCTCCAGCTCAGCCCCGCTCGTGCCGGGCGCGACGACCGTGTAGTACGGGGCTGGGCCGTCCGGGTAGACGTACGCGAAGCGGCAGGAGACGATGCCCTGGCCGCACTGCTCCACGACGGCGCGCCGGCTCGCCTCGAGCACCTGAGTGTGGAACTGCGGGAAGCGATCCCAGGTGATGGCCGTCTCGAACGTCTCCTGGATCAGGCCCAGTCGAACGTAGGCGTCGTGAAGGTGGCCACCCCGAACGAAGGCGTTCCGCCAGAGGCCGGCGGCCCCCCCACGCGAAGCAGCATCGTCGGTCCGGGTGGTTGCCCCCTCCGGCAGCCGGCCGCGATGATCCCGGCAGATCTCCCCAGCCCGCGCCATCCAGGCGTCCAGCGGATGGTCGGCCGACTCGAATGTCACGATCAGGATCGATCGCGAGCCGTCGCCAGAGCCTGAGATCAGCGCCTCGTTGTGGTCCAGCAGCCGGCAGTTGGCGGGCCAGAGCCCCGCCTGGGCTATGTCTCGCGCCGCCCGCCAGGCGTCGTCGAACGCTTCGAAGGTGACCGCGGCGGAGGCCCGGAACCGCGGCCGGTCTTGCAGGCGCATCCAGGCCCGTGTGATCACGCCAAGGGTGCCCTCCGAGCCGATGAAGAGGCGATCGGCCGAGACGCCTGCGCCGTCCCCGGGCAGGCGCCTCGTCTCCACGACGCCTCGCGGCGTCACGACGCGCAGACCCTCGACGAACTCGTCGATGTGGGTATGGAGGGTTGCGAAGTGACCGCCAGAGCGGGTGGCGATCCAGCCACCCAGTGACGAGACCTCAAACGACTGCGGAAAGTGCCGCAGGGTGAGCCCGTGTGGCCGCAGCTGGTCCTCGAGCGCCGGTCCCAGAGCGCCCGCTTCGATCAGCGCTGCCCGTGAGGCCCTGTCGATCTCCAGCACCCTTCCGAGGCGACGCATGTCCAGCGAGACCGCGCCGCGATAATCGTCGGCCACGTCGGGCTCGATGCCGCCGGTTACCGATGAGCCGCCGCCGTACGGGATGACCGCCACACCACTGTCGTTCGCCCAGTCCAGGACCGCGGTCACCTGGGCGTCGCTGCCGGGATAGGCGACCAGGTCGGGCGGGTTGGCGTACTGGCGCCGAAGTCCGCGGACGAGGTCGGTGAATGACTTGCCCAGCGTGTGCTCCGCCCGATCCCATCGGTCGCTTGAGCAAAACGCCGCAATGCCGTCCGGCGGCCGGACGCGCGGCGCCCGCAGCGATAGTTCGGCGATGTCGGGCGGGTCGGCGGCGCGAACGTCGCTGAGCCCGAACCGCCCGGCCACGAGCTGCGCCAGCATCCGCATCTCGTCGGAGCTCAGGCCTTCGCCTTCGTAACCCCAGCCCCAGAACTTGCGCCGGCGGATCTCAGGCTCTTCTGCCAAGGCACAGACCGGTGGCCAGAGTGACGACGCCCGGCCAGTTCTCGCTCATACCGACTCGGGCAGCTTCTGCTTGAGCTTCAGAACCGGCTCGAACAGGTCTCCCATCTGATCGACTCGCCGCAGCACCTCGTCCGATTCGAAGACCAGCTGGTCTGGATCTCGCGCCTGCAGGCAGCCCATAACCTCGTCCCAGGTCACCGGTGTCGAGACCGTCGGCCGCTCGCGCGCACGCAGCGAATACACGTTGACCGTGGTCTTGTACTCGTCGTTCTGGCTCCAGTCGATCAACACCCTCCCTTCGCGGAGCGTCTTTCGCTGCATATGCACCACATGCTTCGGCCGCTCTCGTTCCAGCTTCTGGGCCAGGCCCTTGGAGATGCGCTTGGTCTGGGCGTAGTCCACAGGCGTGTTCAGAGGTACGTACAGCTGAAGTCCCTTGGAGCCGGACGTCTTGGCGAACGCCTGGAGGCCGTGCCCCTCAAACCACTCGCGCAGCCAGAGCGCGACCTGGCAGCACTCGACCATCGTCGCCGGCGGCCCGGGGTCCAGGTCGAAGACCAGCATCCGCGGCTGCGGCAGCTTCTTGCAGAGCGAGAGCGACGTGTGCAGCTCGATCGTCCCCAGCTGCCCGACCCAGACCATTGAGGCAAGGTCCTGGACCATGCAGTAGTACATGTAGCGGTTGTTG
>DATFWQ010000006.1:0-2524 GCA_035259145.1 Candidatus Dormiibacterota bacterium
ACTGCTGGTGCTGGACGACCGCCGCCTGTGGACCTCCGCTGACAACGGGGCCACATGGACACCGCGCCTGATGCAAGCGCCGGCTGAGCTGCGGCTCGCGAGGCTGGCCAGCGCCGTGCCCGGCGCGCTCTATGCCCTGGCCGGCCCGGTCGACATCGTAGGGGCGCCGTCCACTTTGAGTCCACTGACGTTGCTCCGCAGCACAGACGGGGGTGCCCACTGGTCGGTGGTTGCCCTTCCGCGACCACCCGGCCGCTGACGGCGTGGCGGTACCTCGGCCGGCGGGGTCCGCCTCAGCGCTCGCCAGCCGGACGCTGTGGCCACCGTGGGTGTGGGTGAGGCGGTCCGTCATCGAGGGCGGAAGGCGTGATCGATGGCCCGACGCACCACGTCAGTAGGCCTGAACCTGACCCGCCTTTCTGCTCGGCACCCTGTGGAATCGAGTCGTCTCCACTGACGTGCGGTTCGTGCCGTTCAGCATTGAAGATTTTGCCGCCGCCGAGAGTCCACCCATACTTGGCCGCATGCGACGTGTGACGATGGGTCCCAACCAGATAGCCTTCATCGCTCGCGCCGGCGACACCGATGGCGCCTACGCCCTCGTCGAATGGCTCATGGCTCCCCCGCCCGCACCCGGTCCGCCACTGCATCGCCATCTTGCTGAGGACGAAGCCGTACTGATGCTGGAAGGCCTCCTCGATTGCACGCTCGACGGAGAGGCGCGCCGGCTGGGGCCGGGCGACTTCGTGATGGTGAAGAAGGGCCGCTGGCACACCCTGGCGAATCCCGGTCCGAACCATGCACGCTACCTCATCATCCTCAGCCCTCCGGGTTTCGAGGGCTTCTGGCAGGAGCTGGCCGAGTTGAGTCGCCCAGGCACACCCGCCTCTGACAGAGTGCTGGCGCTTCAAGCGAAGTACAGGATGGATGCCGGTGGCCAGGCCCGGCGGCTGGAGTAGCCTCGCTCGGGTCGTGATCGGCTCGGGCTGGACCTGAGGCCTCTATGAGCCGTTGTGCCCGCCGTGCCCGTTGCGCGAGCCGGGCCAGCTCACCGTCGGATTCGCGTCGTGCCCGATCACGATCAGGAACTGCTTCTCACTGACACGGATGGGCAGGCAGTCGAATGCATAGAGTCCGTGCCGTGCGGGTAGGCGGAGATTGAGCTCCCAACCGCGCCGGCGCTGGAACGGCGGCCGGAAGGCTGTCACCGCCTTGGCCCGGTCGTAAGGGTCAGCGAAGTCGACGAACCGTGTGCCCCTGAGCTGCTCTCTCAGACCGCCGGCCGCCGAGACGAGAGCCACGTTCGCGTCGACGATGTCGCCTTCGCCGTCGAGGATCGCGATCAGCTGGGGCATGAAGTCGGCCACCGCACGCCACGGCGCACCTGGCTCCTCGGCGATCGCGAGAGCCGGGTCCATATCGTGGCGCAGCCCGGTGGAGCCGTTCTCGTGGCGCAGACCTGAGGTGCCGTTCTCGATGGACTGGAGCAAGAGCCCGCCCTGGGCGGCCCGGACCGCGACCTTGAGCGTGAGACCTCGGACCACCACGCCGTTGATCACCTCGCGCAGGAGGTCGATGTCCTCGGCGGTATATCGCCGCTGGCCGGAGGGCGTACGTTGCGGCTTCAGGATGTTGTGTCGCCGCTCCCAGGCCCGAATGGTGTGGGGCGAGAACCCGATCATCGAGGCCACCTCGCCGATCGTGAACTCTGCGGGCGCATTCATGGCCGCACCAGGCGGCGGGCGAGTACCGTCCCGATCCGGGCGTCCGCCCCACACGCAGATGCCCCGACCCGCCGCCAGAGGTCGCCGGCCCGGTTGAAGGCCGCGCCACCCACCAGCACCGGCACTGAGAGCTCTCGGATGGACTTGACCACCTGGGCCAAGCCGTTCTTCGCGGGCAGGTATCCAGCCGAGAGGCCGACCAGCCGGGGACGGGCTCGATCGACCAGGTCGGGGAGGTCGTGCGGCAGGCACTCACTGTCCAGCAGCTCCACGTCCCAGCCCTCGTCCTCGAGTGACAGCGCGAACATCCAGAGTCCCATCGTGTGCTGCTCGCCAGGCAGAACGGTCAGGAGGCAGCGCGTCCCCGTCGGCACCTTCGAGCGGGCAGGCGTCGGGGGCAGGGTCGTCACCAACCGCTCGACCATCGTCGCTGCGCGATGCTCGGCCTCGATGCCGACCTGGCCCTGATACCACAGCTCCCCGATCTCGTACTGGGCGGGCTGCAGCAGGTCTGCGAAGACCGCCGTTCGGCTGCGCACCCTGGCCAGGAACTGCCCCGCCAGGAGGCACGCCTCCGAAAAGTCGCCGGCCAGCATCGCTGCGACCAGTGGTCGCACCGGCGGCCGCCGCCCATGCCACGTAGCCTCCGCCCGGGGAGCCCATGCGCCCCTGGCGAGGGCTACCTCCCCGCTTGTCATGTCTAAGGTTTGCTTCCAGGTACTGAGAGGGTCTTGCCTGGATGGTGACCTGCCCCCGCAAGAGCCACCCGTCTGTAGGAGGTTCTACAGCTTGCTTGATAT
>DATFWQ010000007.1:0-16192 GCA_035259145.1 Candidatus Dormiibacterota bacterium
AGGCGGCATGACCGAGCGGGAGCTCGCCGGCATCCTGCTGACCGAGATGGCCCGCCTGACGAACTTCCGACCCGGCTTCGTGGGCATCAGGTCCGGAAAGCTCAAGTACGCGATGATGAACGTCCCCCCGTTCGAAACCAAGAGGCTCGAGCCAGGCGATCTGGTCGTGGTCGACGCTGGTGCAACCTTCCGCGACTACTGGTGCGACATGATGCGAATGGCGTCAATCGGGGAGCCTGATACGGAGGCTCGTCACTTCTTCGACGTCGACCTGGCAGCCCAGCGCGCTGGAATGGCGCAGGTCAAGCCCGGGGCCAAAGCGGGCGACGTCTGCAAGGCCTGCCTGGACGTTATCCAGGAGGCCGGCCTGCGAGAGCATGCCCCCTCGCTTGAGCGTGTCGGCCACGGCCTTGGCATGGAGGTTCACGAGCCGCCCTCGCTTGCGCTGGGAAGCGAAGTCGAGATCCAGCCGGGAATGATCCTCACGGTTGAGCCGATTTTCTCCGACCTCCCGAACTACCAGATCGGCAACTTCGCGATGGAGCAGATCCTGCTGGTGACGGAGTCGGGCGGCGAGCTGCTCACGCCCTTCACCGACGAGCTCTGGATTGCACCGGCCGGCTGATTGATCGCCTCGCAATGCCCATGTCCCACCGTTTTGCGAGGAAGCGAGCAGTCGGAAACGCCGCCCATGGTAGGCAAGGAGTCCCTCCGTGAAGATCGTTCTGGCCGAGGTACATTCGACTCGGATTCCCACGTCCCGCCCTCATCAGATGGCGATCGGGACAACCAACGTCCAGGAGGACGTCGTGGTCAAGCTGGTCGCGGACGAAGGTCTTGTCGGCTGGGGCGAGGCGCCCCACATGGTCGGCCATTCGCAGCGGGGCGAGACGCCGGGCACCGTGCGAGTCGTGCTGCGTCACAAGCTCCTGCCAGCTGTTCTTGGCATGGATCCCTTGAACCAGGAGGCGATCGGCCTCGCGATGGATCGAGCCGTTCCCTGGAACACCCGAGCCAAGGGCTCGATAATCATGGCTGCCTACGATCTCGCCGGCAAAGCCTTGGGCACACCCGTCTACAACCTGCTGGGCGGCCTCGTGCGAGACCGCGTTCCACTCAGCTGGTCGCTACCGATCCAGGACCCACAGACCATCAGCGAGGAAGCCGAGCAGATGGTCGGTCGGGGTTGGCGCATCCTCAAAGTGAAAGTTGGGCGCCCCGATCCCATGCAGGACATCGCCGCCGTTCGTGCGGTGCGCAAAGTCGTCGGCGACGCGATCGGCATACGGGCCGACGCCAACCAGGCATATGACGTTAAGACCGCGATCAAGGTGGCCCGCCACTTTGAGGAGCTGGGGCTGGACTTTTTCGAGCAGCCGATCAACCAGTCTGACCTGGAGGGTATGGCTGAGGTCACTCGCCAGGTGGGGGTGCCCGTGATGGCCGACGAGTCCGCCCAAACGGTGGCGGACATGCTCGAGATCGCGAGACGCCGTGCTGCCGACTACGTCAGCATCTACGTGATCGGCCCGGGTGGGCTACACAACTCCAGGCGCATGGCAACGATCGCCGAAGCCGCACGGATGCCAGCCTACGTCGGCGGCGCTCTCGAGAGCTGTATCGGCGCCTCTGCGGGTCTCCATTTCGCGGCCGCCAGCCCTGCGGTCACCCTGGGGTGCGAAATGAGTGGCCAGTTCCTTCTCACCGACGACTTTGGCAAGCAACGGATCCGAATGGAGGACGGAGCGCTGCTCGTCCCGACGGGACCGGGGCTAGGTGTGGATGTCGACGAGGAGAAGCTCGCCCGCTATAGAGACGGTGATGTCGAGCGTTTCGCGGCGGACTGATTGGATGCGTCCACAGTGAAGTTCGGCTTCGGCCACGTTCCCGCGGAAGATCATCGACGCCACGTCCGGCTTGTGCAGGTCGCCGAAGAGCTGGGTTTCGACTATGCCTGGATCCCGGATCAAACATTCCATCGCGACCCGGTCGCTCTGATCGCCGCCATAGCGCCAGTAACGCGGCGAATCCGGCTGGGGCTCGGCGTCGCCAACCCCTACACGCGGCACCCGGCCACGCTGGCGCGGGCCGCAGCCACTCTGGACGAGATGGCCGAGGGTCGCTTCAGCATCGGGATCGGCGCAGGCAACCGTAAAGAGCTGCTACAACCGCTGGGCCTGGACGACGGCGATGCCGCCCGGCGCTGTCGCGAGATGGCGGAGATGGTCCGGGCTCTTCTTGCGGGTGGGCGGGCGGAATACCGTGGCAGGTACTTCCAGGCCGCAGGAGTGGCCCTCGATTTTCCTGCCCGGTCAGGCCTCGACATCTACATCGCAGGAAGGGGGCCCAACGTTCTCGCAGCTGCTGGCGCTGCGGCTGACGGGGCCATTGTTGGGGGCCTCTGTACCGCGGCTGGAATCGGCTACGCGCTGGATCACATCCGGCGAGGAGCCAGCAAGGTCGGCCGCGACGCCCCCTCGGAGGTCGTCAGCTGGGTGACGTGCCACCTGACTGAAAACAAGACGGTGGCCGTCCGTCAGCTAAAGGCGGTGGTCGCCCACATCATCGGCGGCGCGCCGGTGGCAGTGCTACAGGCGGCTGGCCTTCCGGAAGACCTGATGGAGCGGATCAAGGCGACTTACAGAGAACGCGGCGTACCAGAGGCCGCGGAGCTAGTCACCCCACAGTGCGTGGACGCTTTTACGATCGTGGGGGACGCCGAGGAGTGCGCCGAGCGGATCGCTGCGCTGAGGGGTTGGGGGGTCACGCAGTTTTCGGTGCTGATGCCGCCGGGCAGCGTCGAACAACATGAGGAGCGTCTGCGTGCCTTCGCCAAAGCCATAATCCCACTCGTTGCCGGGCAGAACGGGGGCAGCCGTGGTCGGGGCTGACAGCGTGCTGGCTGTCCTTGGCTGGTGGTTTGACCGCTCTGGTCAGACCTGCGTACCATCGGAGCGCAGCCACGAAAACCATGAGCTCCATGTTCACGCCACTTGAGGCCACCCGCCTCTCCGATCAGGCCGAGTCTTTGATCGAGGAATTGATCACCAACGGCGAGCTCAAGGTCGGCGCTCAGCTTCCGGGCGAGCGGGAGCTGGTCAACCGCCTCGGCGTCAGCCGCACCGTAGTGCGGGAAGCCATCGGCCGCCTTGCAAGCCGAGGCATCCTGCGCGTGCAGGCGGGTAAGGGGACGTTCGTGACGGGCACCCCGAGCACTGCCCTCAACGATCGCTGGCAGGCCTGGCTCTCGGGCGATCGTGACAAGGTGCGGGCAATGCTGGAGGTGAGGGAAGTACTTGAGGTCCGAGGCGGGGCTTGGGCGGTCGAGAGAGCGACCGAGCCTGAACTGATGGAGCTCCGGCGCGCTCATGAGGAGTTCGAGCGATGTGTGGCTGGCGGACATGTCAGCGACATCGCGCACGCCGACATGCTCTTCCACTTCCAACTGGCGGTGTGCGCCCACAACGACGTCCTGATCTCATTCGTACAGAACATCAACGAGAGCATCGCCACCAGCCGGCGCTCCGCGCTGGCGGCGCCAGGTGGAGCAATCAAGTCGCTGCAGGAACACGGGGCGATCCTGCTCGCTGTAGAGGCCAGGGACCCGGCGCGAGCGATGGAGGCAGTGGCCAGCCATATTCGGAGAGTCCTGAGCGACATCGATCGGGCCTTCCAGTCGGAAGTCGGTGGGGAACCAGCGTGACGCCACAGATCGAGCGCGTTGCGATCATGGGTGCGGGGCCCGGTGGGGTCGCCGGTGCGGCTGTCCTTGCCCGCCGTGGCCTCGACGTCCGTCTCTTCAACCGCCGCCCTGAACGTATCGCGGCAATAAAGGAAGCGGGCGGGGTTGACATCGAAGGCGACCTGGGTGAGGAATTCGTGTCCTTTACTTGCGTCACAACGAACGTGGAGGAGGCGCTAGCGGGCCGCCAGCTAGTGATGTGCTTCACGCCGGCGAACGGCCAGCGGCTGATGGCTGAGCTGGCTGCCCCTCACATCACGCCGGGCATGGTCTTCGTACTCGCCTCCGGCTCGGCCGGCTCGCTGGAGGTAGCCGGGGTCTTTGCGGCAAGCGGGCTCGACATCCGCGACGACGTTCTGCTTGGAGAGACGCTGACGCTCCCCCAGTCGGCTCGCATGACGGGACCCGCCAGGCTGCGCATCAAGCTTCCCTCCAAGGTCCGGCTAGCTGCCTTCCCAGCTTGCAACAACGAGAGGCTCTACGCGGCTCTTGCCGACGTTATCAGCTACCGCCCCTCACCCAACGTCCTGGACACAGGAATCAACAACGTCAATTTCATCATCCATCCTGGACCGATGCTGCTCAACTACGCGGCGGTTGAGCGCGCTGACGGTCATCTCTCGCTCATGAACGAGGGCATGACTGAGGGTGTACTTCGCTGCATGGACGCCCTCGACGCCGAGAAGATGCAGTTGAGCCGGCAGCTCGGCCTTGAGCCGATCGGCATCGACGACCTCTACCGAGAGCTCGGTAGCGGCCCCCATATTTACCGCGCGAAGGGCGAACCCTTCGGGTTACGCGACCGGATTTGGCAGCGGTATATCCACGAAGACGCCCCTTACGGCACCGTGATGCTCTCTTCGCTGGGCAGACAGTTGGGCGTGCCGATGCCAGTCTCGGATGCGATCAACACACTACTGTCAATCGTCGAGCAGACCGATTTCTACGCGCGGGGCCGGACAGTCGAGAGCCTGGGCCTGAGCCACATGAACGCTGCGCAGATGAGCCGCTATGTGTACGACGGCGAACCTGTGCGGGCCACAGCATGATCTCACTCACCTTCGAGGCGGGAGGTGACCCGGAGCCGGCGTCGGCGATCCTCAGAACATTGCGCGACGCAGGAGTTCCCGCCACCTTCTTCCTCGACGGTCGTTGGGCTGAAGCGAATCCTGGGCTCGTCCGGCAGATGACTTCCGATGGTCATGAAATCGGAAACCACGGCTATTCCCACCACGATTGGACGGAGCTCGGGGAGGAGGAGATCCGGGCCGACCTGGAGGCGACTGAGAGGGTGGTCCAGTCGCTCGTGCCGCGCCTTCCCAAACCCTGGGCACGGCCGCCGTACGGGGCTGTGGATGCCCGGGTTCTGCAAGTCCTCGAAGGTGCCGGCTACCACGCCATCTACCGCGACGCCGTCGATGGCGGCCACTGGCCTGGCGAGACGACAGTGGCTTCCATCCGTCAGCGGTCGATCGACAGCGCCATCGAGGGCGCCGTGATCGTCTTTCACACCAACTCCATGGCCACCGCAACGGTGCTGCCTGAGGTCGTCTCTTATCTGTCCAGCTGCGACCTCCAGTTATGCACCCTGTCCGAGCTTGTTCCAGCTCCCTCGCCCAGGCTCGTGCTGCACCCGGACTTCGCAGACCTTGAGATCAAGACTGGCTACATCAGGCCCCGTGCAGGCGGCCGCTGGCGCAGCCTGAACTTGCTGGAGCTCGGCGCCGCGTACAAGCGAGAGCCCAACCTGCTCCAGGGCGTAGCGGAGTCCGGAGGCGCCAGCCTGGAGCTCCTTACCGGTGATCCCTGTAAGCCGTTCGAAATGCCGGCCACCGAACGGGATGGGCACCTCCTGGTTTTGGCGGGCGAGCTGAGGTGCCATTTCACTGCCGGCTCCGGAGAGGAGCTAGCCACCGTGCTCGCCCGTCCAGGCGACCTCGTCCTCTGGCCCCGCGGAACCGGAGCCCGCCTTGCGTGCAGTAAGCGCTGGACCGGAGCCCTCCTCCACTCAACGATAGGCGGACGTGGCGGCTGACTTCGCGGACCTGCTCTTGAGGGGCGGCGCGGTGCACACGATGGAGCCGAGCCTGCCTCAGGCTGAGGCGGTAGCTGTCGCAGGCGACAGCATTCTGGCGGTCGGCGCCAGCAGCGACCTGGTCGCATACAAAGGACCCAAGACAAGGGTCATTGAACTGGCGGGCCGCGCTCTCTTGCCCGGCTTCTATGACGCGCATCAGCACCAGGTCTATCGAGGTCTGGCTGCGCAGCAAGTCAACGGCCGTACTGGGAGCATCGTCGAACTGGTCGCGCGCGTGCGCGCGCGAGCGGCCGAGGTGCCGGCCGGCACCTGGATCGAGGGCACTGGCTACGACGACAGCAGGCTCGAGGAGCGACGGCATCCCAACCGTTGGGACCTCGACGAAGCAGCCCCAGAACACCCCACCTTCATAACCCGCACATGCGGCCACGTGATGGCCTTGAACACCCTGGCCTTGCGAGCGGCCGGCATCAGCGCCAGCACACCGGACCCGGCTGGGGGTCTCATCGATCGCGATCCTGACACCGGAGAGCCTACCGGCGTGATTCGTGAGAAGGCCATGGAGCCGCTGCGGCGCGTCGTGCCGCTTCCCAGCAAGGTAGAGATCATGGCGGCTATCGAGCAGACTGCCCAGGCCAACCTGCGGGCCGGCGTGACCAGCCTGTGGGAGCCCAGCATCGAGCCCAACCAGCTGGAGGCCTACATCGAGCTCGAGGCTCTCGGTCGCCTGTCCATACGGGTCACGATGGCCCACAAGCGGATCCTGCGCGACGGCTCGCGAGTGCCGCTGCCGACCCTGCGACGAAGTGACTGGCTCAGCACCGCTGGCGTGAAGTTGTTTCAGGACGGAGCCATAGCACCCCGCACCGCGGCCCTGTCAGAGCCTTACGTCGAGGATCCCAGCAACGTCGGCCTTCTGATCCTGCCCCAGGGTGAACTCGACGAGCTGGTTCGCGAGATTCATGTCGGCGGGCTTCAGGCCTGCATCCATGCGATCGGCGACGCCGCCATCGAGTCAGCGCTGACCGCCATCGAGCGCGCTATGAGTGCGGCCCCCCGGCCGGACCCCCGGCACCGGATCGAACACTGCGGTCTGCCGCTGCCCTGGCTCCACGAACGGCTCAGGCGGTCAGGTGTTGTGGCCGTGCTGCAGCCGCCATTCGTGCACTTCCACGGCGACGTCTACTCCCGTAACCTCGGGCCAGAGCGGGCTCGCTGGCTCTATCCCGCCCATACGCTGGAGGGACTGTGCCGCATCGCCGGCAGTTCGGACGGACCTGTCGTGCCCGACTGCCGGCCCTTACTGGGCATGCGCGTGGCCATGACCCGCCGCAGCTCGCAGGGAACGTTGGTGGCGCCGGACGAGGCAGTCGACTTCCATGAGGCCCTTCACATGTACACACTGGGCGCGGCCGAAGCCGCCCATGAGGAGGCTCGCAAAGGCTCGTTGGCCCCGGGGAAGGTCGCCGACCTCGTGGTCCTTGCTGCCGATCCCGCCCGGATCGAGGCCGAGGAGCTCGATCGAGTGCCGGTCGAGATGGTCTTCGTGGGCGGCCGTCAGGTAGCCGGCGGCTGAAAGGTTGGCTCGCGTCCTGGAGGTCAGGGACCTTCGTGTCGAATTCCGAAGTCGGGGCAAGAGAGTCAGAGCAGTCAATGGTGTCTCCTTCCACCTCGACGATGGTGAAACGCTGGGCCTGGTCGGGGAGTCCGGCTGCGGCAAGAGCGTGACCGCCCTTTCCATCATGCGGTTGATCCCACGCCCCCCCGGCCGCATCGTCGAAGGAGAGGCCGAGTTCGAGGGCCGCGACCTGCTGGCGCTGAGCGACGATGAGATTCGGCGGGTTCGTGGCAACTCGATCGCGATGGTCTTCCAGGACCCCATGACCTCCCTGAACCCCGTGCTCAGCGTCGGCCGCCAGATCGGAGAGGCACTGCGAGTGCACCGGGCGATGGGCCGGCTCGCAGCCCGAAAGCGGACGATCGAGCTCCTTGAGCAGGTAGGGATCCCGTCCGCGCGACAGCGGGTGGATGACTACCCGCACCAGTTCTCGGGAGGCATGCGGCAGCGCGTGATGATCGCCATGGCGCTCAGCTGCGAGCCACGGGTCCTGATCGCAGACGAGCCGACGACGGCTCTGGACGTGACCATCCAGGCGCAGATCCTGGAGCTGCTGAAGCGGCTCCAGGGTGAGCTCGGCATGGCGATGATTCTGATCACGCACGACCTTGGCGTGATGGCCGGAGTTGCCGACCGCGTGTGTGTCATGTACGCGGGATACATCGTCGAGTCAGCCGCCGTCGACGAGGCCTTCAAGCTACCCCGCCATCCGTATACACTTGGACTCCACCGCTCACTCCCGAACCTTGTTCGGGGTCCACGCCAGCGCCTGGTACCGATCGAAGGCCTGCCGCCCGACCTGGCGAATCCGCAGCCCGGCTGTCCCTTCCAGCCCCGCTGCCAGTTCCGACTGGACAGATGTGCGAATGAGAACCCTGACCTGGAAGAGGTCACGCCCTTGCACGCAATCGCATGCTGGGTCGACGTAACCGGAGGCGACCGCCACACGGGTCAGCCTCGCCATCCGGGGGTGGCGGTGGCAGGGTGAGCGCGGAAGAGCTACTTCGAGTCTCGAACCTGAAGGTCTATTTCACCCAGACCCGCGGTGTCCTCCTGCGGCATGGAACAGGGATCGTGCGGGCCGTCGACGACGTGTCCTTTTCCTTGCGCCGAGGGGAAACCCTCGGCCTGGTCGGCGAATCGGGCAGCGGGAAAAGCTCGCTTGGCCGCGCGATTCTCCAGCTGCGCCGGCCGACCTCCGGCAGCGTTCTCTTCGAGGGTGTTGAGCTGACGACGCTGAGCGGACAGCGGCTCCGCCGCCTACGGCGCAAGACCCAGATGATCTTCCAGGACCCGTACGCCAGCCTGAACCCCCGAATGACCGTGGGCAGGATCCTCGCCGAGCCGATCCGTCTCCACCGGCTGACCAGTGGGGCGGGGGTTCGGAGACGCGTAAGCGAACTACTCCATCTGGTGGGGCTGAATCCCGACTTCGCCCATCGCTATCCGCATGAATTCTCAGGTGGTCAGCGACAGCGGATCGGCATCGCGCGCGCGCTGGCGGTGAACCCGAGCCTCATCGTCTGTGACGAACCGGTCAGCGCGCTTGACGTGTCCATCCGTGCGCAGCTGATCAATCTCCTCGAGGACCTACAGCAACGGCTCCAGCTGACCTACCTGTTCATCGCTCACGACCTCAGCGTCGTACGCCACATCTCAGACGTGGTCGCGGTCATGTACCTGGGCAAGTTGGTTGAGGTGGCCGACAGCGACGACGTCTACGAGGACCCGCTTCACCCATACACGCAAGCACTCCTCTCGGCCGTCCCGATCCCGGATCCAGACCTGGAGCGGCGACGCCAGCGCGTGCGATTGGAGGGAGACATCCCCACCGCGTTGGATCCCCCTTCGGGCTGTCGCTTTCGCACTCGCTGCCAGTATGCGCAGCAGCGCTGCTCAGACGAGGAGCCTGCACTCGTGGAGGTGCGCTCTGGACACTCGGTCGCATGTCACTTCTGGGAGCAGATCGCGGCCACACGATCCGCGGCAATGGTTAAGGAGGTTTCTTGAACATGTGGGAGTACCGGCCGTCCTACGGTGCCGCCACCGAGCTCGTCCCGCTGTTCACAGAGGTGTTGGCTGCCTGCGCCCTCAACAAGGGCCAAACTCTGTTGGTCTACGCAGACAATCACAGCCCGCCCCACTATGCCGCTGCCTTCCTCCAGGCCGGACAGGATCTGGGCGCCATCCCCTTTCAGATCACCGTGCCCGCGACTACTTCCCCAGTGGAGTCGGGCGTGATCCTGGACGCCTGGAAGGCGTCGGACCTGGTCGTCGATCTCGCCTCCTATGGCACCAGCATCTACCGGCCGCTGCGGACGCAGTCGCTGCAAACGGGGACTCGTATCCTGCGTGTGACCGAGCCCGAAGATGTGCTCTTCAGGATGCGGCCGGACCCGGTCGTGCGGGATCGGGCCAAGCTCTCGGAGCAGATGGTGGAAGCTGCGCGTGAGTTCCAGATCACGTCCTCCGGAGGTACCGACCTGGTGGTCAACAAGGAGGGCCGCACAGCTTTCGGCCTCTGGGGGATTGCCGACCAGCCCGGTAAGTGGGACCACTACCCGATGGGGTTGGTGGTTGTCGGGGCCAACCGGAAAGGCACCTATGGAACCCTCGTAGTCGAGCCTGGCGACATCCTGCTCGCCATGCAGAGGTATGCGACCACCCGGATCACCATGCGGATCGAGGAAGGGGTGATCAACCAGGTTGAAGGAGGCCTCGACGCCGAGCTCTTGAAACAATGGTTGGAGTCCTGGCACGACGAGCGAGCCTACTGGATATCGCATGTCGGCTGGGGATGCGACCACCGCGCTGATTGGAACCGATTGGCACGAAAGGGCAGTGGGGGCACGGACGACGTCGAGTCCTTCTACGGCGTGATGCAGATCGCCTTCGGCCGCGATACGTCCTTTCTAGGGGGGACCAACGATGTCCCCGCCCACATGGACTTCGACTCGCTGCACAACAACATCGCACTCGATGGCAGGGCGGTGATCAACGACGGCGAGTTCGTTATCGACGAACTGCGGCAGAGATATGAGCAGCTCGTATGAGGCAATCAGTCCTCCCGGAGATCAAGTACGGACGGCTCAACCCGCCGGAGCGGACACTTTTCGGGCCCGACCTCAGTAACGCTTCGCCCAGGGCCCGGCAGGGCCTGATCGCAGTTCTTGAAGGTGCCAACGACCCTGACTTCCTGAGGGTTTTAGAGGAGGCGCGCGCGCTGCTGCGCAGTCTCTGGAGAACCGCCAACGAGGATACCTTCCTGCTGCCGGGCGCCGAAGAGGCGGGCATGGAAGCAGTGCTGGTCAACCTGCTTGAGCCGGGTGACACAGCGGTGGTGGCCGTTGCCGGCTGGTTTGGAGAGCGGCTTGCAGAAGCGGCCGCGCGGGTCGGGGCAAAAGTGGTGAGAGTAGAGGCGGAGTGGGGGCGCCCCGTTTCGCGAGAGGCGATCGAAGTCGCGATGGATGAGCATCCGGCCCAGCTGTTGCTGATCGTCCACGGCGAGGCTTCGACAGGGATACTGCAGCCGCTCGAAGGGCTGGGCGAGATGGCGCATTCACGTGGCGCGTTGCTGGCCGTCGATGGCTGCTCTACGACGGCGCTGGTCGACCTGAGGGTCGATGAGTGGGGCCTCGACGCCTGCTGGTCCGGCAGCCAGAAGGGGCTGAGCGCCTATCCCGGGCTGGCTCTCGTCACCTTCAGCCCCAGTGCGGCGCAACAAGTCACCCGGCGCCGGCACCCTCCCGCCAGTTACTACTTTGATCTGGCAGGGCTTCGGCGCTACGCGTCCGACGAACGCAGTCATCAGACGCTGCCGGCTCCGCTCGTGTACGCACTGACGGAAGTGCTCCAACTGGCCTACGAGCAGACCATGGAGTACCGCGAGAGGCGCCACCGAAACCGACGCGACGCGCTCGTCGCCGCGCTGGAGATACTGGGCTTGCGAGTCCTCGGGGAGCCTGAGCACCGCCTGCCATCGGTGACCGTCGCAGAGGTACCGCCTGGGATTGACGGGCGGCGGGTGCGCGAAGGTCTCCTGCGGCCTTTCCGCATAGACATCGGCGGCGGACTGGGAGCGTGGCGCGACCGGATCTGGCGGGTCGGCATCATGAGCCACTCGGCGCAACCGTCTTACCTTGTCCAATTCGTGGCCGTGCTCGAGGCTCTGTTGGCCGATCAGGGCTACCGTATTCCGCGACCTGGGGCCGCGGTGAGGGCTGCGATCGCGAACCTAGAGGCGTGATCGGGCCGCATGTTGACGCCCTGGTCATACCGGCGTACCATCAGAGCGGCTTCCGGCCTGGGGGCCAAACAGATCAGGCGCCAAGGTGGCAGGCGGGTGCTTCGCGCCAGCCGGACATTAGGAGTTCATCACATGGTTGAGAGACTCGCCGTCTCCTACGCGGCAACCGGAGAGCTGGTCGATCTGTTCAAGACCCAGCTCGAGCTCTGCCAAGTCAAGCCAGGCGAGCACGTCCTCATCCACAGTGACAGCGGCACCTACCCTCACTACCCGGCCGCCTTCCTGGGCGCTGCCGGAGCGCTCGGCGCTGACGTCTTCCAGGTGGTTCATCCACGGGGCGAGGAGAGGGCGGTCATCGACGCCTGGAAGCGAGCCGATCTGGTGATCGACTGCTCATCGCGCGCGCACGCCTACGGCGACATCATGAAAGAGACCCTGGACTCCGGTACGCGCATACTGCGCGTCGCAGTACCGGAGGAAACGCTTCGGCGGCTGACGCCGACAGATGAACTGCGGGAGCGTGTAGTCGCCGGCCAAAGGATCATGGATTCTGGCCAGACGATGCGGATCACCTCGCCCAACGGCACTGACCTGACTTTCCACAAGGAAGGCCGCGACGCCATGGGTATCTACAGTGTTGCCGACAAGCCAGGCCGCTGGGACATCTGGCCGAGTGGGATGGTCTGCTGCGCACCCGTCGAGGAACTGGGAGAAGGAGTGCTGGTGCTCGGACGGGGCGACATGATGCTCGTCCTACAGCAGTACGTGCAGTCGCCAGTCCACATGGAAGTAAAAGACGGGGCCATCACAAGAATCTCAGGCGGCGTCGAGGCGGACCTGCTGAACGAGTGGTTCAAGAAGTTCGAGGATCCCAACGCGTACCGGATCGCGCACATCGGATGGGGCTGTGAGAAGCGGGCCGACTGGCTCAAGCCCGGCCAGGATAACGAGTGCTACTACGGGAATATGCAGATCGCCTTCGGTGCCAACCTTGGCATCTTCCAGAAGGGCAAGACCCGCAGCCGCGCCCACCATGACTTCCCGTGCCGGTTCAACTCCTACTGGGTCGACGGTACCCAGGTAATGGAGAACGGCGAGTTTGTGATCGACGAATTGAAGTTCAAGGGCGATCGCGCACTGGCGTTCGCCGGCAAGGAATCCGAGAGCTTCCCGCGCCAGGGATGAGATCCGGCGGGACGGAGGAGAGCTGGGGATGACGCGGAGACAAGTGTCGGCTCCGATGCGAAGCCTGGGTTTGCTTTTCTGTGCGCTGCTGGCCGCCTGCGGTACCAGCCAAACTACCAGCAACACTACTGCGACCACGCCGGTAAAAGGGGGCACGATCACGCTGGCGCTAAGCGCGGGCTGGGACGTACTCGACCCTGCAGCCACGGCTTTCACCTTCTCGCGGCAGATCATGCAGTTCATCTACGATCCTCTGCTTGCTCGCGACCCGAAGACGAGCAAGATCGTGCCCGGCCTCGCCCAGTCCTATAACGTCTCGAGCGACGGAACCACGATCACTTTGAAGATCAGGGGCAACGTCAAGTTCCACGATGGAAGTGTCTGCGACGCAGACGCGGTCGCCTTCTCGCTGAACAGGATCCAGGACCCGGCTCTGAAATCGCCGATGGCAGCGACCATCTCAGGACCGGTGCAGTCGATCAAGGCAACCGACTCCTCCACCGTGGTCATCACGCTGAAGAAGCCGTTTGCGCCATTCCTGGACTCGCTGACCCAGGTAAGCCTGGCGCCGGTGTCGCCTACGGCGGTGCAGAAGTACGGTAAGGACTATGGCTCCCACCCCGTCGGCACTGGCCAATTCATGTTCCAGAGCCAAGTCGCAAACGACAACGTCGTGTTGGTCCGTAACCCAGACTATAAGTGGGCGCCGTCGTTCTACCAGCACCAGGGCGCGGCGTACCTCGACAAAGTGGTCATCCGCAATGTTCCGGAGGACGCCACCAGGATGGCGCTTGAGCAGTCCGGCGCCATCGACGTCGTATATGCGCCGATCGTGAGTCAGCTGCCCGAATACCAGAGCAATCGCAAGTTCTACGTAGTTCAGGCGACCCGGCCGGGGATGCCGAGGTCCTTCATACTAAACACTGCGATCTGGCCCTTCGACGATCCCAAGACTCGCCAGGCAATGCCCTACGCCATCAATAAGGAGCAGATCCTCAAGTCGGCCTACGGCAACATCGGCGGCGTGGCCGACAGCATACTTACGCCGAATCTCTTCGGCTACTCCAAGGCGACCGGAAGCACCGCGCCGAGCTATGACGCGAACAAAGCCAAGCAGCTTTTGGCCGACGCCGGCTGGAAGCCGGGTAGCGACGGCATCCTGGTCAAAGACGGTAAGAGGTTCTCTATAACCTACGGGTCGCAGAACACGACCAGCTTCAACATCCAGGATCAGATTCTGCAGGCGAACCTCAAGGCGGTTGGCATTGACATGCAGATTCAGGACGAGGAGCAGGCCGCCATCCTGGACGACATCCGTCGGGGCAAGTGGCCCATGTCCACAATGTTATTTGCTGCCACCGACCCAGACGTCATGTACACGATCCTGCACTCGAAGTCGATCGGCACCGCCTGGAACACTTCCAAGTACAGTAATCCCCAGATGGACGCGCTGCTCGACCAGGGCCGCACAGAGCTCGACCAGACCAAGCGGGGCGACATTTATGCTCAGGCCCAGAAGCTTGTCGTCCAGGACGTGCCGTACATCCCCTTCTACAACATCAAGAATCCCTACATCGTCAACGCACGTGTCCATAATTTCGGGTACGACACCCAGGCCTTCTGGGTGCTGTACGACACGTGGGTGAGTTCGTAGTCTCGACATCTGACACTGAGCGCGAGATGTGATCAGGTATCTGGTCAACCGGCTCGCGCTGTCGGTGGTCGTGGTCTTTGGGGTATCGATTCTGGTCTTCCTGATGCTCCACCTTGTGCCGGGAGACCCGGCTGTCGTCATGCTCTCCGAGCAGGCAAATGCGAGTGATGTGCAGCACCTACGCCACGAGCTTGGCCTCGACCAACCGCTCTGGGCCCAATATGCTCTGTACCTGGAACGTGTCGTGCACGGCGACCTCGGTCGCTCCATCCGCCTGCGACTGCCTGTGTCCGAGCTGATCGCGAGCCGCCTGCCCAATACCCTGGAGCTGGCGGCGGCCAGCCTGAGTCTGGCGACCCTTGTCGGAGTGGCCGTGGGAGCGGTGTCGGCGGTCCGCCGGGGCCGCCTTGCCGACAACCTTGCCATGGTGGGGGCGCTCATCGGAGTCTCTCTGCCTGGTTTCTGGCTCGGGCTGATGCTGATCCTGCTCTTTGGCCTGCGGCTGGGCGCGCTGCCCATTGCCGGTAACCAGGACGGGCTTGCCAGCTTGGTCCTGCCGGCTCTGACATTGGCAACGGTGCCCATGGCAACGATTGCCCGCCTTACGCGATCCGGATTGCTGGACGTATTGGGCGAAGATTACGTACGCACCGCTCGTGCCAAGGGCCTGACGGAGTTCGCCGTGATAGTCAGCCACGCCTTGCGCAACAGCATCATCCCAGTCATCACCGTGGTCGGAGTGCAGTTCGGTGTGTTGCTGGGAGGCGCCATCATCGTGGAGACGGTGTTCGCCTGGCCGGGCCTCGGCCGCCTTCTGATCGATGCCGTCTCGGCGCGCGACTTCCCGCTCGTTCAAGGCATCATGCTGTTCATCTCCGTCAGCTTCGTCCTCGTCAACTTATGTGCCGATCTCGTCTACGGCTACGTCGACCCGCGCATCCGATACGGCTGATGGGCAGCCATTAGATGATCGACTGGTACGGCGTCGCTCGAAATCGAATGGTCCTGGTTGGTGCAGTGCTCGTGATCGGAGTCCTCCTCGCAGGCCTGCTGGCTCCAATGATCTCACCCAACGACCCGATCAAGATCACACCGGACGCCCTGGCTCCCCCCACCCGAGAGCACCCATTCGGCACGGACGACCTTGGACGCGACATCCTGTCACGGATGCTCTACGGCGCCCGCATCTCACCCATCGTCGGCCTGATCGCGGTAGCCATATCGACAGTGGCCGGCGTCAGCATGGGACTCGTCTCAGGCTATGCCGGGGGACCGGCCGACAACGTGATCATGCGTGTCGTCGACGTGCTGCTCTCCTTTCCTGGAATCGTGCTCGCGATTGGAATTGTGGCCATCCTAGGCCCAGGGCTCAACCACGCTCTGCTTGCTGTCGGGATCGCGGGCATTCCGACATTCGCACGTGTGGTTCGCGGCTCCGTGCTGGTGGAGAAAGAAAAGGAGTACGTAGAGGCGGCCAGGCTACTGGGCGTCCCCACGCCGCGACTGCTGCTTGTTCACATCCTGCCCAACGTCATGGCGCCCGTGATTGTGTTGTCCACTCTTAGTGTGGCCACGGCCATACTGGCGGCAGCAGCGCTTAGCTTCGTGGGACTAGGCGCCCAGCTGCCGACGCCTGAGTGGGGTGCCATGCTCAGCCAGGGCCGCGAGTATCTGGCCAGTCAGTGGTGGGTAGCCACATTTCCAGGGTT
>DATFWQ010000008.1:0-3392 GCA_035259145.1 Candidatus Dormiibacterota bacterium
CCTCAGATCGTACTCAAGCCGCGGCGGCGCAGGCCGGCCCCGCCCCCGGCCGCGTCGGTTGCGTCTCGGCTTGGGTGCCATGGCCCCCCGATTCTCCGCCTTTGCGTCCCGCACGGCGAGGAGGTAGATCATCGGATCTAGTGGACTGTAACAGCCGGATGCGGAGCATCCGACGTCCCAGGCGGCCGGGCGCCTTGCAGGCGCTGATGACTGCGTCTGGGGGCCCGGCGCGCCTCGTCACCCATCGACAAATGGGCTCCTCGTTGCGCCACCCCATCCTCCCCACCCCACGAAGCAGGCTTCGCGGGGAACCCGAGGCCACCGACCACCTGAAACGCCGGCCTTCGGGCCTCCGGCCTGCTCCACCTCCGACCGTTACAGTCCACTAGCCGGCATGCGCGCGGGGCAGCACGGCCAGGTTGAGTTTCTGACTTAGGTCCAGCTAGATGCAGCAACCCAGCAGGTTGAGTTGGTACAATCAACAGCGAAGAAGTGAGCAACCTACTTCGGCCGGCGGGCCGACCTAGCCGGCAAGCCATTCACCAACGACTCGCCTTCATGGTTGGGGAGATGCGCGCTTTACTCGGAGGGCTACCGACGCCGGAACAGGCAGACGCCATCTGGGAGGACATCTGGTACCACGAAGCCCACAGCTCCACCGCCCTTGAAGGCAACACGCTGGTACGAAGGGAGGTCGAGGCGCTGCTGAAGGAGGGCAAGGCCGTCGGCAGCAAGGAGCTGAAGGACTACCTTGAGGTCTCCGGGTATGCGACCGCGGCTCGCTGGGTCTACAGCCAGGCTTCGGGCAAGGGCGGTTGGGCGAGCGGCGGACTCGTGACCCTCACCGAGGTTCGACATGTCCATCGCCTTGTCATGACGCCGGTATGGGAGATCGCGCCGCACCCTGACGCCGACGACAACGAGGGGCCTGGGAACTGGCGCCGGCACGACATCAACCCCTTCGGTGGGGGAATGAAGCCGCCCGACCACACCCAGATCCCCGGCCTGATCCGAGATTGGGTCGACGGACTCAGCTCGGCTTCGCGCGACCAGGCGCCGATAGGAGAGTTCCTCGCCCGCCACCACGCTGCCTTCGAGCGGATCCATCCATTCCTCGATGGCAATGGTCGCGTCGGGCGGCTGCTGATGAACCTTCTGCTCGTCCGCCTCGGCTATCCTCCGGCCATCATCCAGAAGCGCGAGCGGGATAGGTACCTCGCGGCTCTGGACCGAGCCGACCGCGATGACCCCCGCCCTCTTGGCGAGCTGATCGCGCGGGCGATCCTCGACAATCTGACCCGGTTCGTCCTGCCCGCCATCGCAGGGTCGGCGAAGCTCGTTCCGCTGGAGGCCCTGGCGAGCAGAGACCTGTCGGCGATCGCACTCCGCAACGCCGCGCAGCGCTCCCGCCTGAAGGCGGTTCGGGCCGATGACGGCTCATGGCGCAGCAGCCGGCAATGGGTGAACGAGTATCGCGACAGTCGGTACGCGACGCTGCGCCTGCCTCGCAAGGTTAGGCCGGACAAGGAGGGGCCGCGATGAAGAGAGTCGCGGCCTTCACGCGGATCGCCGCTCGCAGGCACCCTGGGCCGCTATAGACCCTCTCGAAGAAGGCTCTCGAAGTCAAGCTGGTTACCGCCCAGGGTGAGGTGGCCGTCCGGGTCGCGTGGCCATTCCTCGCGGGGCCGGTCCCAGCAGAGCTCGAGGCCGTTCTCCTCGGGGTCGCGGAGGTAGATGGCCTCGTGGGTCCCGTGGTCGTTGAACCCGTCGATCGGCCAGCGGGCATCTCCAAGACGCCGCACAGCGTCGCCCAGCGCGGCCCGGGTCGGATAGCGGATGGCCACGTGGTACAGCCCGGTCGTCCCCGCCGGCGGCGGCGTACCGCCCCGAGACTGCCACGTGTTGAAGCCCAGCGTGTGGTGGTAGCCGCCGGCGGCGATGAAGAGTGCATCGGGGACGTGGAAGACGACGTCGAAGCCAAGGATGTCGACGTAGAATGCCCGGATCCGATCCAGGTTGCTCGCCTTGAGGTGAACGTGGCCTATGTCGACGCCGGCCTCGATAGGGCGCGCGGCCAGCTCGCGGGGAACGATCCCGATCTCGGGGGTTGGCGTGCGCACGGGCGCTGTATTTCCGTCTGTTGTGGTCTCGAAGTCCATGGTGTCGCTCCCCAGCTTTCGATCCGGCGTCTCTGCCGCTGCGTTCACCCCCTGCAACCCCCTCACGAGCGTCGTTATTTGTTGATGGTCAGCGCCAGACGGTCACCGCTGTACGAGCAATGGTCTCCAGCTTGACCCGCTCGTCGTCGACCGTCACGGCATTTCCCACCACCGAGCTCGCGAACCCGCACTGCGGGCTCAGGGCCAGCCGTTCAAGCTCGACATACCTTCCCGCGGCCTGGATCCGCCCGGCCAGCTCCTCCACGGTCTCACGGTGAGATGACTTCGTCGTCACCAGCCCCAGGACCACCATCTTGTCCTCAGGGACGCTCCGCAGCGCCTCGAAGGAGCCCGAGCGCTCATCGTCGTACTCCAGGAGCAAGCGCTGCGCGTGGGTCCGACCGAAGACCTGACGTGCGATCGGCTCGTAGCTGCCGGCCACCAGCCACCGGCTCATCTGGTTGCCTCGACACAGATGCAGCCCGAACGTCACGCCTGGATGGCCGGCCATCACGGCGTTGTCCAGATCCAGGCCCTGCGCCAACCACCTCTCCAGGCTCCAGCCCCGCCCCTCATAGAAGGCGCGCCACTTTGGGTCGACGAGCAGTGGATAGTGCGGAGCGTCGAGTTGAACGTACGTGGCGCCCAGCCGCACCAGCTCGTCGACCTCGTCACGGTAGAGCCTGACCACATCCGCCAGAAACTCGTCGAGGGTTGGGTAGGCGTCACCCGAGAGCTCCGGGGACCAGAGATTGGCGTACAGTCCGGGGCTGGCCAGCGTAACCTTGGGGACACGGCTGGTCCGCGCACGCAGATAGGTGAACTCCTCCGCCGTCAGGTGCCGCCGCGGGCGCAGCCTTCCGACTACACCGAGACGGTCCGGCCGAGCAATGGCCTGGTCGCCGAGCGCCTCGCTGTGCCAGTCCCCCCAGAGAAACGCGTCGAGGTCGACCTGGCCGAAGCCGTCGACCGCCTCGACGAGCTGGCTCTGAAACGACATGCGGCGCATCTCGCCGTCGGTGACGACCTCCAGGCCGGCATCCTCCTGCAGGCGCACAGCCGCGTCAACCGCACGGTCCTCGATGGCCTTGAAGGCCGCCGGCGTCAGCGCCCCGGAAGCCAGCTGCTCACGGGCCTGGAGCAGCTCTGCCGGACGCAGCAAACTGCCGACCACATCGGTGTGTGCCGAGATCATCTCTCTACCAGCGAGGATTCTGTACGAAGCCGGCCGCG
>DATFWQ010000009.1:0-3659 GCA_035259145.1 Candidatus Dormiibacterota bacterium
GCCGGCGTGCAGCCAGCGCGATTCACTTTCAAGCGCTGGCCGTATGCCACTGATCCAGGAGGCAGTTCACGGCGCCGCAGAGTGCTGCCTGGCACCTCCTCCGTAAGCCTTGGAATTCGCGAAGCCATGAACGATTTTCGCAGTATCGGTGTGCCCGCTGAAGGTGGCGGATCTGATATCGGCCGGAAAGCGCTGTGGGTGATTAGAGAACTCGGCTTGCCCGCCATCGTTAAAGCATGCGTATCGTGCAGGTCCACGCGTCACCATCCCACAGGGAAGTTCCGCGTGAACGCGAACGGCAAGCTCCTCGACGTCTGGATGCTGATCTGCTGCGAGCTGTGCGGCCGCACGACGAAGATCCCCATCCACGAGCGCGTCTATGTGCAGGCACTCGACAGTGAGCGGCTGCTGATGTTCGAGAATAACGATCCGGCCATGGTGCGGGATCTGGCAGTGGACGGGGCGCTGGCCGACAAGGCTGCATACCAGCTCGCCTGGAGCGGCACATGGGAGCTAGAAACCGACATGCTGTCCTGCGAACTCGGGCGTGAGGATCCGGCGCCGCTCAAGGTAATCATCAGGTTCGACTCCCAGTGCCCATCCGGGTCGAGAAGCTAGTCGCGACCGGGTTCGACCTGAGTCGATCCGCCGTGAGAGGCATGGTCGATTCCGGGCGCATCCGCCTGCCCATGGCCATCGATGCGAAGGCACGCGAAGACTTCACGTTCTTCGTCATCGTCACCCCACCGCCGTCACGCGATGCGGCAGCGGATCATGAGGCGCCCCCATGGGCCTGGAGGCGACGGCAGCCACCGCGCACCTGCTGGCAGGGCGTCCCAGCACGTAGCCGCCGGGCCGGGGTCGTGCTCGAGATGGAGCAGGATCGGATCGTCCGGGACGCCGGACTCGCGAGGCCCCTCGGCAGCGGTGGATCTTTAGGCAAGACTCACTGCTACCAGGGGCCTCACGTCAAGGTGACGAGTGATCAGATCGTGGAGAGGGCAACGGGTTCCACCCTGCCGCCACCTGCCGTCACAGCCCGTTTGCGCGGAAAGGCTCAATTACTCAACGCACGCCCAGATAGCCATATTCGGCGCGAGTCAGCATGAAAATCATTTGAGTGGTGGCGTGCAGGATCAGGAGAGGTGATGCGGATGGCGGCCGAACGGGGGCCGGAATCTCGGGGTGCCCGGGCCGGCGGGAGCGGTCCCTTTGATGCCGGCACGCTGGCCGGCCGTGCCTGGCTCGCGGCGCTGCCTGACGAGCTCGCCGCGCAGCGGCTGTCATGGCCGGCCTGGTCGACCGGTGCGAGGCCTGGCCACTGGTGACGTCGCTGCTGGTGGGGTGCTCGCTGGGCCGCGGCGCGGCCGACGCGCTTTCCGATATCGACGCCGCGCTCGGCGTTGACACTCCGTACGGCGCGGCCGGTGCCGGGCGGGTCGCAGCCGTGGAAGCGATGGCGGTCGCGGCGCTGCCGGGGTTGGGCGGGCTTGTCGATGTGCTACGGCACCGGACCGGGCCCGCCGACCAGTGGGTCCGGCGGATCTTCGCCCAGTTCGCCGACGGCACCCAACTCGACCTGGCGGTTGTCGCCGAGGCGCAGATCCAAGCGCGCCGCCGCGGCGGCGGCGCCCCGGACTTCATCCTGCTCTACCAGAAACCCGCCCCGCCGGGCTCCGGGGAACCCGACGCCCGGATGCCGGCCGCTGGCAGCGCACCCCGCGGTGAGCTGTCGGCCGCGTACGCGGTGACCGGCGAGCAGGTCAGGGAGTGGGCCTTCCTCGGCTGGTGCGCGCTGATCGACACCGACAAGTACCTGCGGCGGGGCTCACTGTGGGAAGCCCACAGCCGGCTGCACGAGGCACGCCACCACATCTGGGCGCTGTGGGCCGCGGCGCACGGCGCCCTGTACCCATGGCATGCCCTGTCGCAGGTGCTCGATCACGACCCCGCGGACCTGCCGCCGGGCATCGAGTCCACCGTCGCCGGCCTCGACGCAGCCGACCTGCGCCGCGCCGCGCGCGCCAGCACGGGAATACTCGCCGCGGTCAGCGTGTCCGCCGCCCGACGCCACCCGGCAGACCTCCCCGCAGCGATGGCCGCCTACGTCACCCGCGCACTCTCCCGTGACTACCGGCACTGAGTCCGAGCGGAACGGAACAAGCGGCGCTATCAGAGGGCCTCTTCGACGGCATCGCCGGGCTCTCCGCTGACCATGATCCACCCGCCCTCTGACCCATGCGCCATCTGATGATCATGGTCAGCTGGTTCTGCGCCTACCACAGCAATCGCGTCGGGCCAGACTGGTCGCGCAGGCGGATCTGGCGCGCCCAAGGCGAGGCCTCAGACAAGTCGGCGTTGCTTGCCACAAAGGGCAACGGTCTGAGTTGGCCGTGTTCAGAGATGGGAGCGCAAACGGGAGCGCGTTCTGCTCACGAGCGCTCTGATCTGCTTCGGCGCGCTCGCCTGTGCACGGCCTGACCTGCGCAGACGGATGTTTATGGAGGCCACGGCTTCGGGAATGCATTCCTGGGGGTCAAGGGGTCGCCGGTTCAAATCCGGCCGTCCCGACTGTTAGATAAGGTTTTTCGAATATAGTTACACCTCCCAAGAGCCAACAAAAGAGCCATCTTGTTGCGCAATAGCCCTTCCAAAGGCCCGCGCCGGGCGCGTGCCACGGCGCCCCACCAGGGCAAGCGCTAAGACACCAGGGCAGGCAAGCTGACCAGTCAAGGGGCCAAAGATCACTGAGCCACCTCGGATCTGCACTACGAACCCGGACAACTGCGAACCGGCCGGCACCATCCCCCGCCCACCCGCTGACCGCAAGCGGGATGCTCACCGGGTACCGCAGCTGCCGGACGCGGGCAGGCCTGGGCCTCCAAACCAAGCCGGTCCACAGCGCCTTGGACGCGATGGCCGCTGGCGTGAGAACTGCATTCGGATGGGCCGCCACGACGGTAGCTATCTTCACGGACCCCCGGAAAACAAGGCTCCATCCTCACTACGGCGAAAGTACCATCCGGGTCAGCAGTCGCCTCAATGCATTGTACTGACAAATGCGTCCTCGACTTTAAGCTAGCGGCACGGAAACTGCCTTGCTGTAATGAAGTGCGCCTATCGCCGATTAGGAATGTCTATCAATCCACTAGGCTATTTGAGTTTGCGGGTCGCATATTGTCGGGATATGCGCTGCTGGTTTGTGCCTGCGGTGGTCCGGCCTGACGGCGCGCGGCGTGTCAATGTCGGCAACGGTTCACGCCGCCGTTCCACCGCCCAACTGATCGTGCCCGCCACATTCCCGATGTGGCAGCCAACCGGGGCGAACAGCGGTCACTCCCGGAGACGCTGACAGGTCCGCCAAGCTGGCATCGGGCAGGTAGCCGAGGCTGGCGGCATCCAGCCGTCAAGGGCGCCCGCAGATCGTTTCTAACCGCTTCGCAGAAACGATCTTCAGGACGCGCCTTGAGCGCTGGGGGCCTGTGCCTGCCCAGCGGGCCTGACGGCGAGGGCGAGGCCAGAGGCCAGGCCCGATCGGCGCGCGGCGAACCTCCGCAGCAGACCCGGCGCCTGTCAGGAGGACGGGGCAGGCTGCTTTGGCGACTTCGCTGGCTCGTCACTGTCAGCGAGTTCGGGTTCTGGGTAGCGCTTGGCCAGCC
>DATFWQ010000010.1:0-16077 GCA_035259145.1 Candidatus Dormiibacterota bacterium
ACGCTGAAGCTGGGGTCCGAGGCCGAGGTGACCTTGAAGGTCGCGTTGGCGAGCGGCACGCCCGACGGGTCGGACTTTGTCACCTGCAGCTCCCCCGAGGGCGGGCCGCTGGTCGCAGAAGGAGTGGGGGTTGGGCCGGAGGGCGTTGGCGACGGCCTGGAGGACGGCTGTGCAGGGGCAGTCAGCACGAGCACGACCAGCGGCGCTGCCGCTGTCGCCGCCTTTGTCAGCGCGCCCCGTCCTGGCCGCAGGGCCGGCGCCGTTTGCCGCCGCTGCGTCTCGCGGCTACAGCGGAACGTAGTGCAGGCGTTCGCGGCTCTCGAGCCGCGGCAGGCCCTCGCCGAGCACGTGCCGCTTGAAGTGCTCGCTCTCCATGTGCGCTTTCATAGCCTCCTCGTCGGCGTACTCTTCGAACAGGAAGAAGCGGCGCGGATCGTCTGCCGAGCGGTGCGCATAGTAATGCACACAGCCGGGCTCGGCCTGGGTCAGGGGGACCATCTTGCGAAGGACCTCCGCTACGATCTCCTCTTCGCTCGCTTTGGCTACCCACGTCACGGCGAGTACATAACCCATACGCTGTATGCCTCCGATGGCTGACTGGATGTTCGTGGACGGGTCGAGCCTGATCTTCCGCGCCTTCTTCGGCGTGCCGATCAGCATGCGTTCGCCAGATGGTAAGCCGGTCAATGCGGTCCGCGGGTTTATGGAACGCCTCGCAAATCTCATCGTCGATCGGCGGCCGGCCAGGCTGGCCGTCGCCAGCGACGAGGACTGGCGGCCGCCCTGGCGGGTCGAGCTAATCCCCTCCTACAAGGCACACCGCGTGGCCGAACCCATCCCCCCGCAGCTGGAGCCGCAGATGCCGATCATTCAGGAGGTGCTGGACGCGGCCGGAGTCGACTTCGTGGGGGTTGTCTCCTACGAGGCGGAGGACGTCATCGCCTCCTGGACGGCGCAGGCCGCCGGTCAGACGGTGGAGATCATCAGTGGCGACCGGGATCTCTTCGCCCTCGTGCGCGATCCGTACGTGCGTGTGCTCTACCCCGAGAAGAAGGGGCTGACGGCTGTGGACGAGGCCGAGGTAACGCGCCGCTATGGCGTGCCCGGCCGGCTCTACGCCGACTTCGCGATCCTGCGGGGCGATCCGTCCGACGGGCTGCCAGGGCTCGCCGGAGTCGGCGACAAGAAGGCAGCCGAGCTGGTCTGCCGCTACGAAGGGATCGAGGGCTTGCTCGCCGGCGGCCGTCTAAGGGAATCGGAGCGCGAGTACCTGGCTCGGGCGCGGCGGGTGGTGCCTCCCGTGGCTGACCTGCCAATCGGCCTGCCGGCCGGCCGGCGCGACCGTTACCCGGCTGACCCTGAGCGGGTTGTGACGCTTGCAGAGCGGTACGGCTTGACAGGCCCGTTTGAACGGCTCCTGCGAGCGCTGCCGCTGCTGGCCGCATAGGGCGATACGCGCGTCTCTACCCGAGGCCTCCTACCTCGACCGGCTCTGCTTCGTCCGTTCCAGGCCACGGCGGCGACGTGTAGCACAGGAACCGCAGGTCGGCCCCAGGCCCAGCCTGGAACTGGAACGCGCAACCGGTGGGGATGACGAGGGTGCGGCCAGGGCGGACCTCCTCCAGAAGCGGCCCGCAGTCTGGCGGGCAGCGCCAGACCTTGCCCTCACCCGCAAGGAAGTACCAGATCTCCTCCACGGTCCGGTGCCGGACCGGCCGGCTGGTGCTGCCGGCTGGCAGGCGGACCTCCACCAGGCTGGCCCGCCGAGCGTCACCGACCAGGAACATGATCTCTGAGCCGTCGGGTGCTATCGCGTCGGGCATCGGCTCTTACACAAGTCTGACGAGTCGGCCGGCGAGATCTTTGCATCTGCGGCCGAGCGTGGTGGCCGCCAGCAAAGACTCTTCACGCTCCTCCGGGGGCCTCCGGCTTCGGGGGCCTCCGTTCCTTGAGCGCCACACCGCAAAGCAGCTCCCACCGCTCGCGCCGGCAGACGATGAGCACGTCGTTGCCGCCCGAAAGGCGCTCAGGCCACCCCGGCCGCCACGATGCCGAGTTTGATTCCCGGACCGCCAGCACGTGAAGAGCCCCCGGCTGCTCCAGGGCTGCCGTGGGGGAGCCGTCGAGGGGCGACCCGGCCTCCACGCTCAGCTCTCCCAGCAGCCAGGTGTGGCCGGCGGCCTCTATGGTGCTCAGTACGCCATCCCCCAGTGCGGCCGCCACAAACGCCGGCGTGGCCAAGCCGGACACGGAGTAGCACGCGTGGATACCGAGCTGCTCCTGGGCGCGCCTTGCCAGCTCCTGATCAAACAGTCGCGCAACGATCCTGGCGCGTGTGTTCAGCTCGCGTGCCGTGAGCGCAGCCTCCAGGTTGGCGAGGTCGTCGTTGGTGGCGGCAACGACGGCCCGAGCGTGCTCGACGGAGAGGGCGCTCAGGCTGTCGCGATGGCGCCCATCGCCGACGAGTACCGGCACGCCGTCGCGGCGCACGAGGGCGACGAAATGGTTGCGCTCCGAGATTTCCGCGGCGGCGACCTCTACCCCGGCGTCGAGCAGACGCTGGACTATCCGGTAGCCGGCGTTGCCCAGACCGACGACCACCACGTGGCTGCGCATCCGCCCGCGTGGCACTCCGAGGGCCTCGAGGATCCGGGCGCCGATCACTGCATCCGCAGCAAGAGCGAACAGGGTCGCCAGGCTCAGAGCGGCCGCGAACATGAATCCGACGCCGTAAAGCTTCACCCACCACGCCGTGTTGAGGAGGTTGATGTCTCCGAAACCGGTTGTCGAGGCGGTGGTCACCGTGAAGTAGAGCGCGTCGATCCAGCTCAGGTGCAGAGCACCGCGGAAGACCACTGCAGACGCTCCGACCAGGACGGCGATCGCGCCCAGGGTCACACCGAGGCGGAAGTCGAAAAAAGCCGCGACCGCACGCCTGAACCCCCGCAGCCGGCGCAGCCCCCGGCGCCGTGAAAGCGGCGGAGGCTGGACGTGCCCCAGCACGTGGCCGTCACCAAGCTCGAGGGCGGACTCCGCCGAGGTCACCGGGCTGTCGGCTGTCGGTGGGTAGATGAGAAGATGGCGGCCCCAGATGTGGCGGGCCGGCGCTGCCGCCCCGCCCAGCGCGTCGGCTGCGAAGTAGGGCGCTGCCTCCGCCGTCGACGAAAGCACGCGGCTGTTCGGCAACAGCCTGCTGGCGCGGTCGGCGAGGCCCGCATTGAACATGCGGATGACCACACGAAGCTCCGGATTGATCTCACGCGCCGCCAGGGCGGTGTGCAGGTTGGCGAGGTCGGTGTTCTCGGTCAGGACCAGGCAGCGGGCGCAGGACAGTCCCGCTGCAGGGAGGTGGGCGAGGTCGGCGCCTCGCCCCTCGACGAAGGTGGCTCCGGTGGCCGTGGCCTCTCGCACCCTGTCCGGGTTGGGGGATACCGCGACGATGATCACGTTCTCCCCGAGTGGGATCAGCGCGCTGGCGATGCGGAGGCTCAGCCGCTCCAGGCCGCAGATGATGGTCGTGCCGGCCACCGTGAAGATCATCGCATCGCGGGGCTGTAGCCTGGCATCAGTGACTCCCGGTTTATGCGGAGACTGCGTGCACGCGCGGGTGGTGGATGGCGCCAACAGCCGGTTCTGGCTTTGCGGGCGCTCGCGGACAGATCCCCGTTACCCGCGCTATCCCCGCCTGCCGGTGCTGGCCTGTGCCGGTTACGAGCCGGGCTCAGCGCAGCCGCGGGTCGAGCGCGTCTCGAAGCCCGTCGCCGACCAGGTTGAAGGCCAGGACGGCGCCGAAGATGGCGAGCCCAGGGAAGGTGGCCAGGTTGGGGTCGCTGAAGATGTAGTTGCGCGACAAGCCCAACATGCTGCCCCACTCGGGCGTCGGCGCCTGGACCCCCAACCCCAGGAACCCCAGGGCCGCGGCCAGCAGGATTGCCGCGCCCAACTGGAGGCTCGCCTGGACGATGACCGGCGCCAGCGAGTTGGGAATGACGTGCCGCACGAGGATCGCGGCTGAGGGCACACCCAGAGCACGTGCCGCCTCCACGTAGGGGAGCTCTCGAATGCTCAGGGCCGAGGCCCGGGTCAGGCGGATGAATATCGGGATCGACGTGATGGCGACCGCGATGATCACATTGGTGAGCCCAACCCCGAGGACCGCAACCAGAGCCAGTGCGAGGAGGATGTTGGGAAACGCCAGGACGACGTCGGTGACACGCTGGCTGAGGAGGTCGATCCAGCCTCCGAAGTAGCCCGAGACCGCCCCCACCGGGACGCCGATCGCGAGCCCGATGGCCACGGCCGCAAAGCCGAGCGCCAGCGTGTAGCGAGCGCCGAACATGAGCCTGACAAGCTCGTCACGACCAAAGTCGTCGGTCCCCAGCGGGTGACCCGACGACGCCGCCAGGAACGCGTCCGAGAGGGTCTGATGGATCGGGTCCCAGCGGAGGACAAGCGGGCCAAGCAAAGTGGCCACGACGTAAAGGGCCAGGATCGAGACCCCTACCATCGCGCTTGGGTGGGTGCGCAGGCGGACCCAGACCCGACTGCCGGCCGTGGTGACGACGACAGCCAGCTCCACGACCGGCGCTTCGACGGCGCTAGCGGTTGGGAGGGCCATGGGCGTCAGCCGTAGCGAATGCGGGGATCGACATATGCATAGAGCAGGTCCGTGATCAGGTTGATTGCGATGAAAGACACCGAGAGCAGAAGCACGACCCCCTGGACCACCGGGTAGTCGCGCGAGCCGATCGAGTCCACGAGCAGCCTGCCGACGCCCGGCCAGGCGAAGATGGTCTCGGTGAGCACCGCTCCGCCCAGCAGGGTGCCGAACTGCAGGCCGATCACCGTCACGATCGGCAGCAGGGCGTTTCGAAGCGCGTGGCGGATCAGGACCGCCGTGCGCGCGGCGCCTTTGGCGCGTGCTGTGCGGACGAAGTCCTGGCCCAGCACCTCCAGCATGGCGGATCGCGTCTGGCGCGCGATCAGACCCGTGGAAAAGAGCGCGAGCGTTATCGCAGGCAGCACCAGGGAGATTGGTCCGCGGTCCGAGCCGCCTGCCGGCAGCACCCGAAGATGGACCGCGAACAGAATGATCAGCATCAGCCCCAGCCAGTAAGTCGGCATCGAGGCGCCGAACACGGCGCCACCCGAGATGCTCACGTCCATTGTCGAGTTCCGCCTGGTGGCCGCTATGACCCCTGCCGTGACGCCGATCAGGATTGCGAGCAGCAGGCTGATGAAGGCCAGCGTGGCTGTGAACGGAACGCGGGTGAATATCTCCTGGATCACGGGCGCGCCGGTGCGAATCGATATGCCCAGGTCGGCGTGGGACAGGCGGCCGAGGAAACTGAGGTACTGCTGCCAGAACGGCAAAGTGAGGCCGAGCTGGTGGCGGATGCGGTCGACGTCGGCGGCGGTGGCCTCCGGCCCGGCGATCACGACTGCCGGATCTCCCGGCAGCAGCCGCATAAGCAGGAAAACGACGGTCGCGACCCCGAGCAGTGTCGGGATCGCGACCAGCAGCCGGCGCATCACGTACGTGATCACGCCGCGACTACCCCGATGATATCCGTCCCTACGCCGGCGATGCCCAGGTGGTCACGAACTTCTCGTTCGGCAGGCCGACCACGTTGGTCACTTTGGCCGTCGTCACGAAAGGGAACCTCTGGTTGTACAGGAAGATCCAGGGCGCCTCCTTCCATACCGTCTTGGCCGCGTCGCAGTAGTCCTTCTGACGCTGGGCGGGGTCGGTCCCCGCGTTGGCCTTCTCGATCAGCGCGTCGATCTCTGGGTTCTTGTAGTAAGAAGTCTCGAGCCCGGCAGGTGGGATGCGTGCGGAGTAGAACTGCTCGAACTGCTGCTGCGCGTCCAGGTAAGGAGGTGCCCAGCCCAGCAGCGAGAGGTCGATCCTGGATTGCGACGGTGGCACGTTCACGTATGTGCTGAGATACGTCGGCCAGTCAGTGGTCGCCGGCCCCTGCACGTTCAGCCCGGCGTCGCGCAGGTAGCCGGCCACCGCCTGAGCGACCTGAAAGTCCTGCACGTAGCGGCCGGTCGGCGCAACCATTTTGACCGTCATCCCTGCCGCGCCCGCCGCCTGAAGCATCGACTTCGCCTTGGCGGGGTCGTAGTTGTAGGAGCTGCCAACCGGGCAGTAGCCGAACAGGGACTTCGACATCGGCGCGTCGAGCGGCACGGCCATCCCGAACATCACCGACTTGATGATGGCCGTCTTGTCCACGGCGTAGTTCAAGGCCTGGCGCACCTCCGCCTTCTGCAGCAGCGGCTGCACCGTGCCCTGGGTGTTGATGATGATCTGGATCGTGCGGTCGCTTGGGCCCAGGATCACCTTCAGGCTGGAGTCACTCTGCAGCGCCGGGATGTCCGAAGCCGGCGGCAGAACCATGACGTCCGCGCCGCCTGATTTGACGAGGGCCTCACGGGTGGCCGGCTCGGGCACGATCTTGTAGACCTGAGTGTCGTAGTTGGCCTTGGTGCCCCAGTAGTCCTTGTTGGCGTTCAGGGTGATGTGGTCGGCGGCAAGGCGCTCTCCGAACTTGTAAGGGCCGGTCCCCACCGGCTGTGTGATCAGGTCGGGCCGGTTCGGCGCCACGTTGACGGAGGCGGGCGAGATGATGGCCGACTGGGTCTGCGTCAGGGCCGCCACGAAGGGAGCCAGCTTGGTCTTGAGAGTGAACTTGACGTGACTGTCATCGACCACGTCCACGTGGTCGATTCCCGTCTTGCCGCCCAGTATGCCGGGCTGCGCGCGGAACGTGTTGGGGCTGAGCAGCCGGTCGATGCTGAACTTGACGGCCTGAGCGTTGAAGGGCGCGCCGTCCGAGAACTTGACGTTCTGCCGCAGGGTGAACGTATAGGTCAGCCCGTCTGAGGACTGGTCCCACTTGGTGGCCAGCAACGGCTTGAGCGCACCCTTCTCATCGATCGTGACCAGCGTCTCCGTCATCATGTCCACGATCTGCGAGGCGGTAGTCGTCGTCTGACCCGCCGGGTCGAGCGTGTCGGGGTCGATGCCGATGGCGACCTTGAGCGTGTCGCCGTGCTTCGGGCCCGACGTGGTCTGCTGGCTGCCGCCGCCGGTGCCGCAGGCGGTGACCGCCAGGCATGCCAGTGCCAGCAAAGCGAAAAACCGTCCTCTCATCCTAAATGTCCTCCCCTCTGGTGATTTCAGGAGTGGGTCGAGTATAGACCCGGATGGTCGCAGTTCCGAATTGTCTAGTTCCCGTGGCCGAACTGCAGCCTTACGATCAGGTCACGTTTGGCGAGGTGTGGCGGGTAGGCCCGGTCAGGCCACCGGTCGTTGCACCTGCTCGTACAGCCGGTCCACGATCGCGTCCAGCACCGCAGATCCCATCTCGGAGGTCGAGCCGACAGGGTCGCCCAGGACGCCGTTCGGTGTGATGGAGCGCATACCCCACCTCAGGACCTCCTCCAGTGTGGACTCGCCGGTGAATCCCGAGGCCGCCCGGTCCATGTGGACTAACTCAGGGTGCAGGTGGAGCATCATCGACGTCTCCAGCACCTCGGCGTGAGGGCCGGCCGTGTCCGTGCGGCCGAACCGGCGGATGGCCTCGAAGCCGGCGTCGAACACGTGGAAGTCCGTGAGCACGACGGTGTCCTGCGGCGAGCGTGTTCGCTCCCATTCCACCAGCACCGGGAAGTTGCCACCGTGGCTCGACATGACGACGAAACGCTCGAAGCCGTGCCGGCGAAGCGAGGCCAGGTAGGCGTCCAGCAGGTCCATCAGCAACGTCTCCGGAATCGTCAGGCTGCCCGGGAACGCCATGTGGTGCTCCGAGCAGGCGGGCCGGACGATGGGCGCGACGAGGGCATCGCCCAGCCGGCGTGCGAGGCCCTCCGCGTAGGCCTCGCCCAGCAGCGCGTCGGTGGCCTCGGGTAGGTGGGGACCGTGCTGTTCGGTCGAGGCGGCACAGACGATCGCCCGGCGCATGCCGCGGCCCAGCGCAGCCTCGACGTCGGTCCAGGTGAGTCGTTCGATGAAGAGTTCCAATCCGAAGCGACAGGGTAGACGGTGGTTCAGCCGGTGTGCAGGATTGCCTCCAGAGATGCGACGAGCGTGATCTCCCTCACCTTGGCCATGGTCCTTGGGTCGATTCGGAGCAGGCTGCCGGCCTGGCTCACGGCGTAGAGGGCTGAGCCGTCGGGCGCGAAGGCCATGGCCCTGATCCGCTCGCCGTCCAGAAACCGCCCGGTGACCTTGAGGCTGCCGGTATCGGTCGCGACCAGTCCCGGCCACGTCGACAGGTAGAGCTGGGTGCCGTCAGGGCTGACTGCGGCCGCGGGCGGCTGTCCGTCCGGGGTTGACGTCGCGGTGACGCCGATGTGCGCCTGTCGCGGCTTCGCACCGGTGAACGGACTTGCACCACCGACAAACTGGGCCGGCAGTTCGATCACCCAGCCGGCCTGTGGGTTGACCGCATAGAACCGGTCACCTCCGGTCCCGGGTACAAAGCCCCAGCCTGAGGCGGGTGCCGGGAGGTCCTCGCACCAGGCGAACGGGTTCTTGCGCGGATCAATGCCAATCGGCAGCTCGTGCACGAAGGCTTCGTTCTTGGCGCTCCGTTGGTACAGCGTGAGCTGCGTCGAGCCGTCGCTGCTCGTCAGGCTGGTGAGGGCCTCGCCCGACATGAGCTGGCCGATCTCCCGCTTGTCCGCGATCACCTCCGAATACAGGATTCCCCGAGCCAGGTCAAACATGCGGACCTGGTAGCTGCCCGGGCGCACCCACTCCAACAGGTAGAGCCGCTGGCCGTCGTTGCTCAGCCCGTCGAACGTGAAGGCGCCGGGCAGACTGGCCGTGACGGGCTTCCTGGCCAGGCCGCTGTCCATCACCTCGAACCGGCTGGGGGGACCGGTCGAAGCGCCCGAGAGGACCAGCCATGAGCCGTCAGCGGATGTCCGGACTCCGTGGGCCCAATCCGGCGCAGCTGTGCTCGCCGCCGCCTGGCCGGTGGCCGTGTCGATCTTCTGGAGCCGGCCCTGGCCGACCGTGTACACCCAGCGCCAGTCAGGCGAGGGCGTTCCGGCAGGCAGTTCGCGCTCCACCTGGCCGCTTAGCGCGTCAAGCACGACGATGCCGCTCGGGGTGCTGAGGTAGACGACCCCCTGCCCCGCTACCAGGGCCAGCGGGGAGACTTTCCCCGGCTGTGGGACGTTTGTCTGCTGGGCCGGACCGCGAGCGCAGGCGAACCCGGCGCCGAGCAGCAGGACCACGACAGCCGCTGAGAACCGCGTCATGCACACAACCTCCTGCCAGCCATACACCGGCTCTCAGCGCATGGTTCCCGCCACCGCGAGCGTCCTGGGCTCGTCGAGCGCCGACTCTATACGCACCACCAGCCCTGCCTGGTTCCAGATCAGCACGTCACTGGCGAGCCGGAACTGGTCTCCACCCCCACCGCTGGTGTAGAAGAAGAATCCGTGCGGCGCGCCGCTTATCCAGAAACCGCCCCCGCCGTTGACGGTGACCGGCTGCAGCCGTGCGCCAGGGGCGATCAACTTGCCGAACGAGCTCCGATCCACGGACGCCCTGGCCATCATCACCAGCGCGCCGACTTCGGGGTCGCTCGTAGCGGGAAGATCCGCTCGAGGGTGGTAGACCAGCGTCAGCACGTCAGGCGAGCTGCGGAAGTAAACCTCGTCTGGCTGACCGAGGGACGTGGGAACAAGCGCCCTGAAGCCAGCGGCCCGCTCGGCTGCGCCGACTGACGTGTAGCGTGCCCCGAGGTCGAGACGGCTACCGATCGGCCCGGACACGGTTGGGGCTGGCGAAGGCAGGGTGGGCACCGTCTGGACGGTCGCGCCGCGCAGCTCGATATATGCAGCAGCCGCCGCGCCGCCGATCAGCACCACAGCCAGCGCCGCCGCGATCACCAGCAGCCTGAGCTGCCTGCGGCGCCGGCGTCGCGAGAGGACGAGGCCCGAGCGCACGGCGGGACGTAGGTCCGGCGTGCGGGGCCACTCGATGGCCGAAGCCAGGTCGGCGAGCCGCGCTTCGAGGCGCTCCAGATCAGCCATGGCGCACCGGCTCCATCAGCTCCCTCAGGTGGGCCAAGGCCCTGGCGAGCCGCGACTTGACGGTGCCCTCGGGGATGCCGAGAGTGGCAGCCGTCTCCTCGACCGACAGCTCCAGCAGGTAGCGGCAGCCGACCACCTCGCGGTGGTCGTCGCCGACCATAACCAGCGCACGGAGGAGCGCCCGGCGCTCCTCCGCCGCCTCGGCCGCCGCTTCGGGCGATGGGGCCGCACCGCCCGCGCGGATGCCTTCGGCCACGCGCAGCTCCAGGGCAGCGCGGCGACTGGCCGCGCGCCTGCGATTGCGGGCCTCATTGCCAACGATTCGCAGCAGCCAGGGGCGGAAGGGAGCGCCGGCACGGAAGCGTGAAAGGGCTCGAAAGGCCTTGACGAACGCGTCCTGCGCGGCTTCCTCGGCGTCCGGCGCCGACCCTGTCACCAGGTATGCCGCTCGAAATGCCATCTCCGTGTATCGCCGCACCAGCTCCTCGTAGGCGTCAGCGTCCCCGCGCCGCGCGCGCTCCACCAGGGTGTCTTCGATCTCGTCGAGTGGTCGGCCCACCACTGCTGCGAACTCGCTATGCACTACACCGCGGTCCCGGTCGCGGTTCCGCGACGGGAAACCGTGGTTCGCACTTGCGGTGGACCGTCACGCTTTCGCTACCGTGACTGCGTGGATCGGCTCGCAACGCGCCCCTTCGACCGCGCCACGGGACTGGAGAGGCTGAGGTCGCAGACGTTCGACCTGCTCGTCATAGGCGCCGGCATCGTGGGCGCTCGCATCGCGTACGAGGCGGCGCGGTCCGGCGCCAGCGTGGCTCTGCTTGACGCCGGGGACTTCGGCGGGGCGACGTCCAGCGCCTCGTCCAAGCTTGTGCACGGCGGCCTCCGCTACCTCCAGATGGGTGACATCCGCCTCGTTCGCGAATCGCAGCTGGAGCGCCGTGCCCTTCTCGATCGAGTGGCCCCTCACCTGGTTCGCCCACTTGCGTTCGTGCTGCCGGTCTACAGCAGCGGCCCGCACCGCGCAGCTACGATCGCCGCCGGACTGTTCACCTACTCCCTGCTCGCAGGCTTCCAGCACAGCCGGGCTCGGATAATCCGGCCCGCGACCGCCCGCCGCCTGATACCGCCCTTGAACACCGAGGGTATGACCGCCGCCGGACTGTACCAGGATGCTCAGACGCACGACAGCAGGCTGGCCCTGGCTTCGGTGACCGCTGCTGCGCTTGCGAGCGCGACGGTCGTCAACTACTGCCCGGTCGAGGAGCTCGAGATCGCCCGGGGCCGAGTGGTCGCAGCGCGTGCCGGCGACGCCGTCGTCCGCTGCCGTGCGGTGGTCAACGCAGCGGGCCCGTGGGTGGACCGCGTGCGTCGCATGGAGGACCCTGACGCGCAGCCCTTGGCACTGCTCAGCAAAGGTGTCCACGTGATCGTCGAGCAGTCTGAGCCCTGGGAGGCTGCCCTCACCGTGCCGCTTGAGCGCGGCCGGGTCGCCTTCGCAGTACCCTGGGAAGGCAGCTTGCTGCTGGGCACCACGGACACCGAGTACGAGGGCGACCCGGCGGCGGTGTCAGTCTCCCCCGACGACGTCGAGACGGTGCTGTCGGAGGCGTCACTGGCCCTGCCCGCGGACCTGCTGGCACGCGAGCGCATCCGATACTCGTTCGCGGGGCTGCGTGTGCTGCCCAGGGTCGCAGGCGACACCGCGAGGGCGCATCGGGAGGAGATCGTGAAGGCCGGTCCCGCGGGAATGGTCTCGGTTGCGGGCGGTAAGCTGACGACCCACCGCCGGATCGCTGTGCACGTCCTGACGCGGCTGCCTGCCTTTCGCCGCGTGCGCGTGAGCAGCGATCCTTTGCCGGGTGCAGGCGCGATTCCGTCGCGCCCTGACAACCTGGATCCAGGCGTTTGGGAGCACCTCACGTACCTCTATGGAGACCAGGCTGAAAAGGTGGCGCTGGCCGGCCCGGAGCCTGTGCATCCGGATGGACCTGACGTGTGGGGCCAGGTGTATCACGCGATCGACCAGGAGTGGGCGATGACCATAGACGACGTGGTGCGCCGCCGGACAACGCTGGCCGTGCGCGGCCTCGCCACACCGGAGGTGCGCGAGAGAATCGCCGCAACCCTGGCCGCCCGCGGCGTGTTTCAGTCCGTAGATGGGCTCTGAGCGCGACGAGGAGCTGACGCGGGCTCTGGCCGTCGACCCCGTGGGCGGCTTCGAGGCGCTGGTCTACGCCTACCAGCACCGCCTGTACGCCTTCTCGCTGGCGATGTCCGGCGAGCCGATGGACGCCGAGGAGATCGCTCAGGACACATTTATGCGCGCTCACGTGGCCCTGTCCCGATATCCGAGCGAGCGCATCGTGGTGCTGAAGCTCAACGCCTGGCTCCACCAGATTGCGCTGAACGTCTTCCGCAATCGTGCTCGTAAGCGCAAGTTGCGCCTGGTGCCCCTGGACCCCGACACGCCCATCGCCGATTCAGCCGCCGGCCCAGAGCGGCAGGCCCTGAGCCGAGCGGCGCTTCGCGAGCTGGCCAACCTCGTCAGCGGCCTTCCCGAACATCAGCGAGCTGCCGTGGTGCTGCGATGTGTGCAGGGCATGACGTACGCGGAGGTGGCAGCCCTGTTGGGCCAGCCCGAAGGGACGATCAAGGCGAGTGTCCACCGCGGCCTGCAGACGCTGAAGCGGCGAGCGGGCGCGCTGAGCGAGGTGAGCTGAAATGGAGCTGCTGGAGACCGACCTACGCGACCTGGGCCATGTGCATGCGCCCGAAGGTTTTGCTGAGCGGGTGCTGGGCGCCGTCGGAATAGCTCCCCGGATCACCGACACGTACGCCGAGGTGGAGACGTTGCTCGGGGTGGTTCACGTTGCCTGGAACAGCGAAGGCATTTCTGCGCTACGGACGGCTGGCACAGCCGGTGAGTTCGAGCGCTGGTTTACCAGCCGGCTGGGCCGGCCGGTCGCCAGGGTCCAGGTCCCGCCCGACCGGCTTGCCCGCCAGGTGTCGGGTGCGATCGCGGGCCTGGATCGACGCCTGCGCTTCGACCTGACCAGGCTTGGTCCTTTCGAGCAGGACGTACTGCGCAAGACTGCCGAGATCCCGCGAGGCGAGGTCCGCTCTTACGCCTGGGTGGCGCGCGAGATCGGCCGGCCGCGCGCTGTGCGGGCTGTGGGCACAGCGCTCGGGAACAACCCCATCCCATACTTGATCCCTTGCCACCGGGTAGTCCGATCAGACGGGACTCTGGGTCAGTACAGCGCCGGGGGGACTACTGCGAAGCGTGCGATTCTTCAGCAGGAGGGAGTCGACGCGGGCTGGCTCGAGATGCTGGCCGGCAACGGCGCACGCTTCATAGGCAGCCGCACGACTCAGGTGTTCTGTGTTCCCACCTGCTCACACGCACGTCGCATCAAGGCGCCCAACCGTGTCTTCCTGCGCGACGAGCGTGAGGCGCGGGGTGCAGGATACCGACCGTGCTCTCGGTGCCGGCCAATCGCCAGCTGACCGAGCCCGAGTGTCCTCCGTGCAGGGGAGGGTAAGGTCGGGCCAACCGGCCGCGCTCAGCCCAGACTGTATATACCTGGTAGCTCGCGGTACAGACCGGCGTAGTCGAGGCCATAGCCGATCACGAACCGGTCAGGGATACGGAATCCGGTGAAGTCGATGTGGACATTGATCTCCCGACGAGCGGGCCGATCCAGGAGGGCGGCCAGGCGAAGTGACGCCGGGTGGTGACGCTGAAGCTCTTTCACGATGACCGATATGGTGCGGCCGGAGTCGACGATGTCTTCGACGAGCAGGATGTCGCGGCCGGTCAGCGGGCCCTCCACAAGATGGGCGAATTTGACCCTGCCCGAGCTGGCCGTGCCGCCGCCGTAGCTGGATGCCCGCACGAATTCCAGCTCGGCCGGGATGCTCAGGCTGCGTAGCAGATCAGCGGCGAAGACCGTGGCACCCTTGAGAATGACGACCATCACGAGGGGCTGGTCCAGATCTGCGTAAACGTCCGATATCTCGTGCCCGAGCTGCCGTACACGCCTGGCGATTCGCCGGGCCGAGATCATGGGTTTCCCGCCACCTCGGATCGGGGCGGCGGTCTTAACAGGGGGGGCTGACAGCCGGGGTTCGCTCATCAATAATGCGAACATGCGTTCGCGAAACCGCCACAGTCCGCATCGATTGCCTCATCAGTCTAACGACTGGGTCGTCGTCGTCTCCCTAGTCCGGCAGGGGTGCCACGCTGCCCGTGGGGGAGCCGCCTCTGAACGCTCCGGGTCGTCCCCAGCGGCCCATCCCGCCGTCGAAGTTGATCGCCATACCGTCGGCATAGACCTCCGGTTGCTGTTCGCGATGCGGCGTGTGGCCGTGGACCACGCGCCTGGCGCCGGTGCGGCGGAGCCATCCTTCGAGGCGCAGCCGTTGACGGCGGAAGACGCCTCGGGAGGTCATCGTGCGGACCAGCGGGTCGGTGTCACCGGCTTGCAGGAGCCGGCACACCTCGCTGTTGATGGCCCGGACCGGGTTCGGGTCGCCCGTCAGGATGAGTCCGCCCAGCTCGTCGCTGTCACAGTGCTGGACCAGCGTGCCGTCTTCCAGCATCAGCATGGCCGGGCGCCGCCGCAGCCACCCCTGAAGCCCCTCGTCCCGGGCCAGCTCCTCGAGGTCGTGCGGCTGTCCCCCGGCTCCCATCCAGGCGTGCACGCCAGGCCCACGATCGATCCGGTCGCGGAGTGCCCCAAGCATCAATACCTCGTGATTGCCAAGAAGGGCGGTGCTATTGGGGCGATCGCGGGCGTACCTCAGCGCTCCGACGCCGAAAGGCCCGCCGTCCACGAGGTCGCCCAGGAAAATCGTGCGCCAGTGATCGGCGGGGTAGGGTTTGAGCGCGGCGAAGAGGCGCTCCAGATCTCCGTGGACGTCGCCGACGATGAGAACCGGCAGGTCAGCCAAGCTGGGCGAGCTCGTGAAGACGGCGCTCGCCCAGGCCGGTCAGCCGGCGGACGGCTCTGGTGTGCGAGCCGATCGTCTGCAGTTCACTGCGGTGGCGAGGCCACGTCCACCCGTGGCCGAATACGTGCTCCGCCTGTGAGCGGTGAAACGGCACGGCCCGCTCGAGGAAGCAGCTGTGATCTTCACCCCTGAATATCCAGAAGGAGTTCCACTCGCCGCCCGCCCGCGCGCGACGGACGTGCGCGTTGCTCTCCCACCACCCTGGTCCGGGGTCATCCCGGATGTCCTGTTTGATCTCAGCGATGAGCAGAGAGCCAACCAGGAAGAAGCCGGGCGGCGCCCCGCCGGAGGGGTGCAGACGAGCCATGAATAAGATGGTGTCCCCCGGGCACGCCCGGCGGAGGCTGAAGGCACGACCGGCGGTGCGGCAGTTGTCGCCGTAGGTCGGGGGATTTCCATCCAGGTCTGGGTCGATGTGGACCGCGCGGTCATCCCAGACCTCAGGCAGACGCCGCATCGGCGGCGCCCAGGGTTGGGCCTCCGGGATTGGGTAAACCACGAACGAGCCGTCGGGGAACAGCGGCGAGCGCACGCGGTGTGCCGCATTAACGCCGACATTGGCCAGGAAGGCGGCCATGGTCGCGATAGTAGAAGAACCGTGCTTGTGGTCATCGGCGGCGGCTGCTACCGCACGCACCAGCTCAGGGAGGCGCGGGGCAGGGTGCGCTGCATCTCAGACGAGCAGGTAAACTTGGCCTCTGGCCAAAGGGGCGTAGCTCAGTCTGGTCAGAGCATCGGTCTCCAAAACCGAGGGCCGAGGGTTCGAATCCTTCCGCCCCTGCCAATCCCGCGGGCCGCTAGCTCAACTGGCAGAGCGCCGTGCTGATAACGCGGAGGTACCTGGTTCGAGTCCAGGGCGGCCCACCAATCGGGACAGTATAAGAACCGGCCGGAGGGGTAGCCGGAAGGTCGGTTTGATGACCCTCCGGCTCTCGATCCTGACCTCCTCCACCAGCTCTCGGAGCAGTGAGGTCGAAGCAGCCGGCGCGAGCCTGGACCAGC
>DATFWQ010000011.1:0-16482 GCA_035259145.1 Candidatus Dormiibacterota bacterium
CTCCTACAACCAGAAGCACAACGAGGCCAACGGCGACGACAACCGCGACGGGGAGAACTTCAACCGCTCCTGGAACTGCGGCGTGGAAGGCCCGTCCGAAGAGCCTGAGATCAGGGCCCTGCGCGATCGCCAGAAGCGCAACCTGCTGGCCACCCTGCTGCTGTCTCAGGGCGTGCCGATGCTGCTCGGCGGTGACGACATCGGTCGAACCCAGCGCGGCAACAACAACGCCTACTGCCAGGACAACGCCACCTCCTGGTTCGACTGGGAGAGCAACGACGGCGACCTGCACTCGTTCGTCGCCCGCTTGATCCAGCTCCGCCGCGACCACCCGGTGTTCCGTCGGAGGCGCTGGTTCCAGGGGCGCGAGATCCACGGCGAAGAGATGACCGACGTCGCCTGGTTCAAGCCGGACGGGGGGCAGATGACCCTCCAGGACTGGCAGAACGGCTTCGCCCGCTCGCTTGCGGTCTTCCTGAACGGGGAGGAGATCGCGTCCCCCGATCACCGCGGTCGCCGCGTACGCGACGACTCGTTCTTCATCCTCTTCAACGCACACGACCAGCCGCTGCGCTTCACGCTGCCGCGCGGCCCATATGGCCGGCGCTGGATGCGAGCGCTCGACACCGCCGACCCGCTGCCGAGGTTCTACCGGGCCGGAGGCCATGTGCCCGTGGTGGGCCGTTCCCTCGTGCTGCTGCGCCGGGTGGAGTAGCAGCGAAGCGCGCGACATATGATCGATTCGTAGAGCGGGTAGCGTTAGACACATCGACCACCCAACCGCGCCCGCGCTGCGGGCTACCTATCGCCTCCAGCTGAACGCCGGCTTCGGCTTCGACCAGGCTGCCGAGACAGCCGCCTATCTGGCCCGGCTTGGTGTCAGTCACCTCTACAGCTCGCCGTACCTGCAGGCCGCGCCCGGCAGCACCCACGGCTACGACGTGGTCGACCACTCGCGCGTCAACGCCGAGCTTGGGGGCGAGGAAGGCCATGCGCGGCTCTGCCTCGCGCTCGCCGACCACCATCTCGGCCAGCTCCTCGACATCGTGCCGAACCACATGGCGATCGCCGGCCGGCGCAACCGATGGTGGTGGGACGTGCTGGAGAATGGCCGCTCCAGCAGATACGCAACCTACTTCGACATCGCCTGGGACCCGCCTGAGCCAAAGCTCAAGAACACGATCCTCGTGCCGGTCCTCGCAGATCACTACGGCCGCGAGCTCGAGGCGGGCCGGTTCCTGCTCGCTCACGAAGGTGTGCGCCTGCTGGTCCGCTACCACGACCACGAGTTCCCTATCGACCCGCGCACCTACGGCCTCGTTCTGGGGGACGGCTTCGATGGCCTCGGCGCCGAGTTCGCGGCCCTGCCGGTGCCCCGGCCCGACGACCGGGCCGGGGCGCTGCGCCGCCACCTTGACAAGCAGGTGCTGCTGACACGCCTGGAGCGGCTCGACGTCGACAGCGAGCTGGACGCGCGCATCGCAGCCACCAACGCTGACCCTGACCGGCTCGATGAGCTGCTCGAGCCACAGAACTACCGGCTCGCCCGCTGGCAGACCGCGGTCTTCGAGCTGGACTACCGGCGCTTTTTCGACGTCAACAGCCTCGTCGCCCTGAGAATGGAGGACCCCGCCGTCTTCGCGGACACGCACTCCCTCGTGCTCGAGTGGCTGCGTGGTGGGGTGCTCGACGGTGTTCGCATCGACCACCCGGACGGGCTCAGGGACCCGCTCGGCTATTTTTCACGTCTGCGGGCGGCCGTGCCGCGCTCCTGGATCGTTGTCGAGAAGATCCTGCAAGACGGCGAAGACCTGCCGGAGCGATGGCCGGTGGCCGGAAGCACCGGTTACGACTTCGCCGGCCGCGTCCTCGGCCTGTTCGTGGACCCGGCGGGCGAGACCGCGCTGACCAACATCTACGTCAGCTTCACCGGCGAGTCCGAGGACTTCCGAACGACCGCATACCGGGCGAAGCACCTGGTGATGGGGCAGCTGCTCGCCAGCGACCTTGGCAGGCTGACGCAGCTCTTCGTACGGGTCTGTGAGGACATCCGGCGCTACCGGGACTACACCAGGCACGAGCTGGGCCAGTGCCTGAGGGAGGTCATAGCCTGTCTGCCGGTCTACCGAACTTACGTCCGTCCGGGCGAGCCGGTAAGTGACGTCGACCGCGCCCGCATCGAGTCGGCGCTGGCCGAGGCGCGCCTGCGCCGTCCGGACATCGATTCCGAGCTGGTGGCGTTTCTGGGCCGCATCCTCCTGCTGGAGGAGACGGGCGAGCACACCGCTGAACTCGTCACGCGCTTCCAGCAGACGTCAGATCCGGTGACGGCCAAAGGCGTTGAGGACACGGCCTTCTACCAGTACAACCGGCTGGTCGCCCTGAATGACGTGGGAGGCGATCCTTCCCGATTCGGGGTGTCACCGGAGGAGTTTCACGCAGCCTGCGCCCGCGCTGCCGCACGCTGGCCCGCCGGTCTTGTCGCGACCTCGACTCACGACAGCAAGCGCAGCGAGGACGTTCGAGCCCGGCTGGCCGTGCTGTCCGAGATCCCCGAGGGCTGGCGGGAGGCGGTCGATCTGTGGGCGGCGATCAATGAGCCGAGGCGGCACCACGGAATGCTCGACCGCAACACGGAATATCTGCTCTACCAGACGCTGGTGGGTGCATGGCCGATCTCGGAGGAGCGGGCTGTCGCCTACATGGAAAAGGCGGTGCGGGAGGCGAAGGTTCACACGTCGTGGATCGCACCGGAGCCCGTCTATGAGAGCGCAGTTCGAGACTTCGTCTCTGAATCTCTGACGGATCCCGAGTTCCTCGCCGCGCTCCGGGAATTCCTGCCCCCGGTGGTCGCGGCCGGCAGGGTCAACTCACTGGCAATGAAGCTGCTCTGCTTGACGGCCGCGGGAGTGGCGGACGTGTACCAGGGAAGCGAACTCTGGGATCTCAGCCTGGTAGACCCTGACAACAGACGGCCGGTGGACTTCTCACTGCGGTGCCAGCTCTTGAACGAACTCGACTGGGCCGATGAGCAAGCGGCGGAAGTGGCGTGGTCGCGGCGGGATGAGGGCCTGCCCAAGCTGCTGGTCGTAAACCGGACGCTGAGGCTGCGGGCAGAACAGCCGGAGCTGTTCGTGAGGGGCTCGTACGATCCCCTGCCCGTCGCGGGCGCGCGGGCCGCTCACGCGCTCGCCTTCAGTCGGGGCGGGGGCGCGGTGGTTGTGGTGCCGCGGCTCGTGGTCGGAATGGGAGGTGACTGGGCTGATACCCGTGTCGAGCTGCCGCCCGGCGACTGGACAGATCGGTTCACGGGTCGCCGGCATCCCGGTGGAGAGGTGCAGCTGGCGCGCCTGCTGCACGGCTTCCCGGTAGCCCTGCTCGCCCCGACGGGTGTATGAGGTTCAGTCTGTGGGCGCCGCGGCCGGGCCGCGTGGAGCTGCACCTGGACGGCGCCCGCTTACCGATGCAAAAGGACCCCGGAGGCTGGTGGGAGGTCGAGGCCGCGACCAGGTCCGGCGCCGACTATGGCTACTGCCTGGACGGTGGAGACCCACTGCCAGACCCCCGCTCGCGCTGGCAGCCGCATGGCGTCCACGGCCTTTCGCGGCTCGTAGATCACGGCGCCTTTCGCTGGTCTGACGCCGGCTGGCGAGGTCGCCGCCTGGCGGACGCAATCCTGTACGAGCTCCATGTCGGCACGTTCACGCCGGGCGGGACCTTCGAATCCGCGATCGGGCGGCTAGACCACCTGGTCGACCTGGGCGTCAACACGGTCGAGCTGATGCCGGTGGCGGAGTTCATAGGCGACCGGGGGTGGGGCTACGACGGCGTCGACCTCTGGGCGCCGCATCACGCTTACGGCGGTCCCGAAGGACTCACAAGACTCGTGGACGCCGGTCATGCCCGTGGTCTGGCAGTGCTCCTGGACGTCGTCTATAACCACCTGGGGTCGGAGGGAGGCTACCTCGAGCGCTTCGGCCCTTACCTCACCGATCGCCATCCCACACCCTGGGGCCGGGGCTATAACTTTGACGGCCGGGACAGCCGCCCGGTGCGCGACTTCGTGATCGAGAATGCGGTGGCATGGCTGCGCGACTATCACCTGGACGGGCTCCGCCTGGACGCCGTGCACGCGATCACGGACGCCTCACCGCGGCACATCGTCGACGAACTCGCGGCGCGCGCGCACGAGCTCGACCCGCCCAGGCTCGTCGTGGCCGAAAAGCCAAGGATCGACCCCGCGCTGCTCGAGATGGGGGTCGACGGCCAGTGGGCGGACGACTTCCACCACGCATTGCACGTGCTGCTGACCGGAGAGCGGACCGGGTACTACGCGCGCTACGGATCAGTGGCGGATCTGGCGGGCGCGCTGCTGCAGCCGGGCCGGCTGGGGGTTGATGCGGCGCGAGTAGTCGGCTTCGCCCAGAACCACGACCAGGTTGGCAACCGCGCGGCGGGGGAGCGGCTGTCGATGCTGGTCGACCCGGCGCGCTTGCGGATGGCTGCCTCGCTGGTCGCCTGCGCGCCATTCGTGCCCATGCTCTTCATGGGCGAGGAGTGGGGGGCGACCACTCCATTCCTCTTCTTCTCCGACCATCGCGATCCGCAGATCGCCCGGAGGACAAGCCGCGGGCGGATGGAGGAGTTCCAGGCTTTCGGCTGGCGGCCCGAGGACGTGCCCGATCCGCAGGACCGCGCCTCATTCGAGAGCTCGCGCCTGGATTGGGCCGAGCTCTCCCTGGAGCCGCACCGCGACCTCCTGGACTGGCACCGCCGCCTGCTGCGCCTGCGCCGGCAGACCCCCGAGCTGCGCTCGGGCGCCACGGTCCGGGTTGAGCACGACAGGTCCCACGGTGCACTGACGATGACTCGCGGTTCCGTCCGGCTGGACTGCGACTTCATTCGCGGCCGTGCGGCCCTCGAGATGGGTGACCCGGGCCAGAAATGGGAATAAACGTTCTTATGGCAAAGGGCGATTTCGTCGAGGTGCTGGTGGACGCCGGTGGCGGCGCGGCCCGAGAGTATCGGATCCGGGCGGCGCGAGCCGGTCGAAGAGTCGAGGTGAAGACGTCGCGGACGGCGGTCGAGGTCAACGAGCTGACCCGGAACGGCAGGATCGTGCGCAGCGCGCGCTTCATGGCGCCGCGCGTACTGGCTGTCGTCGAGTACCCGGCCGACGAGCGGGAGATGGCAGCCTAGAGGTGCGGTCGCACCTCTAGGGTCTCTGGTTCAGTCTGGCCCAACAGCCTCGGTGGGCTGTAATTGGCTCAGTTGCGTTACAACCGCGGGGCAGTTCCGGCCCTGGTGTGCGCCGCGTGGCGCTCCTGGCATCTGCGAACCTCGGCCTCGGCGGCCTGACGGTCGTCCCAGTCTCCGACCTCGGTGTACTTGTCGGTCTCGATGTCCTTGTACACGTCGAAGAAGTGCCTGATACCGGTCAACAAAAAGGCGGGCAGCTGGTTGAGCTCGGTCCGTTCGTCCCAGATGGGAACCGTCAGGATCTTGAGGTCCAGACCCTTCTCGTCCCTCATGGTCAGCATGCCGATGGGCCGGCAGGTGATGTGACAGCCCGGAAAGGTCGGCTCCGCCAGAGTCACCAGCGCGTCGAGCGGGTCGCCGTCTTCGCTCAGTGTCCCATCGATGAAGCCGTAGTCGGTCGGGTATCGGACGGCGGTCGAGAGATCCCGGTCGAGCCGGATCACTCGGGTATCGGGGTCCATCTCGTACTTGTTGCTGCTTCCCTTGGGCACCTCGACGATGACCTCGAACTCCATGCTGACGTCCAGTTTAGGAGGAGGCGCGGGGAGCCCTGGGACTGCTCTAGGTGACTCGATTGTCAAGCGAAAGGATCCACGCGTCGCAGCCGGCGCTCAGCCTGGGCAGCCCGTCCTTCCAGATGTAGCCGGCGTTGCCGCCACGCGCCGCCAGCGTGGCCGCCGCCCACTTCAGGACGGGCGACAGGCCGGCCTGCCGGCCCGTGAAGTCGACACCGACGGTCTGGTCGATGGAAAACGGGACCACCTTTGTCCTCTGCATGAACAGCCAGCCCATGGGCCGGTACATCATGAAGCGGACCTTCGAGTGATGCAGGCTGCTGCACCAGACCAGCATCCCCGCGTTCTCCGGGAGTGCTTCGAACAGCGTGGCCAGGTTCGCGGCCTGCTGGCCGTCTCGCCAGTTCACGTACCCCGCGCTCTTGACCTTGATCCGGAGCCTGACCGGGACGTCGCGCTCGTCGGCGTCGTAGCCGGACAGCTCGAACCCCTGAAGTCGTGCCTCGTCGAGCATCGCGATCATGTCCGGCTGTGCCAGCACGCCCCCGGTCGGGGCCGCTCTCGCGGGCGGTCCGAGGGCCTCCACCGCCAGCAGGCTGGCGCCGGAGGCACGAGCCATGTGCATGATGCGGGCACCGATGCGTCGCGTCCGCTCGGAGCGTTTGAGCCCGATGCGAGCTTCGTTCATCATCACCACGCGCGATTGCCGGAAGCCCTCTCTCACGAGCTCCTCGGGACTGATCCACTCGACCTGGTCAACGTTTGGCCAGGTCGCCAGGCGAGTCCCAGGCCCCACGACCATCAGGCGATCCTAATCAATCGCCGAACCGCGCGTCGCCTCTCGGATAGGCTTCAGGTCGAGATGGGCGCACTCGACGGAAAGATCGCCCTGATCACGGGTGGCGGCCGGGGCCTGGGCCGCGCGGTCGCCCTGGCGTTCGCTCGCGAAGGCGCGCTGGTGGCGGTGGCCGCCCGCAGCCAGGTCGAGATCGAGCTCGTGGCTCGGGAGTGCGGGCCGGGCGCCGTCGCTGTTCCCCTTGACGTCACCGACGAGGATGCGTGTGAGGCAGCGGTGGCGAGGGTGGAGCGGGAGTTGGGCGGGCTCGACGTGCTGGTCAACAACGCCGGCATCGCGATCTCGCAGAAGTTCACGGACGCGGACACCGCGACCTGGCGGCGCCTCATGGCCGTCGACCTCGATGGACCCTTCTTCATGACGCGGGCTGCGGTGCGTGGCATGCTGCAGCGCGGTTCTGGGGCGGTGATCGCGATCGCGTCGATCGCCAGCAAGGTGGGCGGGCCCTACCTGTCCGCCTACACGGCGGCCAAACACGGCCTCCTGGGCATGATGCGCGCCCTGGCCGCCGAGTACGCGCGACAGGGCCTGACCTTCAACTGCGTTTGCCCTGGCTACGCGGATACGCCCATGACCGAGGCCACCATCGCGAACATAATGGCCAGGACCGGGCGCACCCGCGAGCAGGCGTTGGAGCCGCTGCTGACGCCGCAGGGAAAGCTGGTGGCGCCGGCTGAGGTTGCCGCGGTCTGCGTGCTCCTCGCCTCGGACGCCGGCCGCGGCATCAATGGCGCGGCGATCAACGTCGACGGCGGCGAGGTTCAGTTCTGAGCCGTGGGTGCCGAGAGGCTGCTGGACTGGCCGGACCTGCGCAACGCGCGAGACCTGGGGGGCCTGCCAACCCCCGGAGGGCCCACTCATTTTGGCCGCATCGTCCGTTCAGATGATCTGAACCGCTTGGCGCAGGCCGGCCGGCGGGCCATGTTCGACTACGGGATCACAACCATCGTCGATCTCAGGGGGCCGGTCGAGAGGCAGCACTCGCCACCCGCGCTTGGGGATCATCCAGGGTATCGACACCTGTCGATCGTCGAGGACAACCCCGACCGGAGCAGCGAGACCGGAACAGTTGCCGACACCTACATCTGGCTGCTCGATGCCATGCGGGCCCGGGTTGGCGTCATTCTGCGCGCCATCGCGGCAGCGCCGCCGGGCGGCGTGGTCGTGCACTGCTTCGCCGGCAAGGACAGGACCGGGGTTGTCTCCGCGCTGCTGCTTTCGGTGGCCGGAGTCCCGCGCGACGTGATCGCCGAGGACTACGCTCTGAGCCGCGGCGCCCTGCGCCCTCTCCTCGACGAGTGGATCTCCGCGGAGTCCGACGCAGACGTCCAGGACCACATGCGGCGCCGCTTTCAGTGCGATCCGCGGACCATGACCACAGTGCTCGAACACCTGGATGAGGCGTACGGCGGCGTAGACGGATACCTGGCCGCTGCCGGCGTCCAACCCTCGACCCAGGACCAACTTCGCGCGCGGCTTGTTGGCGCTTGATCAGGGGTTGACCGCGCAGATTCCCGTCGGCTGGCTTGCCGGCTGGTAGTGGACCCGGACGTCGGGCTTGATAGTCCCCTGACGGTCGGCCTGGAGCACCCATACGTAAGCCGAGCATCCCTCAGCCTCATCGACCGTCTGGCTGAACGACGTGGCCGCGTCAAAAGCCCTGTAGCTGCCGGTGACGCAGCGGACGGCGAACCCGCACTGGTCGAACTGTGCCCATTGACGGAACGTGAAGATGTAGGTCCGGACCGGAACGTCAGCCGTGAAGTTGATCTGGAGCTGGAACGTGTCGGGGACGCTGCCCACGCGGACAGAGTTCGGCGCGATCGTGCACGGCCCACCACACGAGTTCCACATCGGGAGTGTCGGGTTGCTGGCCTGGCTCCTGAGGCGGGCGTTGTCATCCCGCAGCGCCGTCAGTTCTGAGTTGAGCCGGCTCGCTTCGGCCGTCAAGGCGCTGACCTGGCGTGTCAGCCTGTCCGCGCGGTGCGCCTCGGCGGTCCGCTGCTGGTGCGCGCTGGAGTCGTCCCACACCAGGTAGCCGACCAGGGCAACGGCACACGTCACCAACAGTGCCACCACGGCCCGACTCACGCGCCCACGGCCCCGCCTCGCATGCTCTGCGCTACCCCCCATCGGCGGTGCGAGACGGACCGGGTCGAAGTAGTCCTGCTCACTCATGGTGCTTCACATTGTTGCGTCGCGGGCGCGGCCCGGGTCACGGTCGCGAGGTCTCGCGTTCAGTTGCCGCCTGGCGTCCGCTTTCGTGCCGCCATACTGGCTCGGAGATGAGTGTCCTGGCGCCCCTGGCACCCTATCGCCGGGTACTCGCGCTGCCTCGGGTGCGATCGCTGGTGCTGGTCACTCTATTGGCAAGGATCCCGGTCGGCGCGGCCGGCGTTGCGCTGACCCTGCACGTGGTCCTGACTCTTGGCGGCGGCTTCGGGGCGGCCGGCGCCCTGGGGGCCGCATTGACGGTCGGAGGTGCGCTGGGGGCTCCGCTGACAGGGCGGATGACTGACCGGCACGGGCTGCGACGGACGCTGCTGGTGACGACCGTGGCCCAGGGCGCCTTCTGGCTCATGGCGCCTTCGCTGCCCTATCTGATGCTGGTGCCGGCTGCGTTCTTTGGCGGGCTGCTGAGCCTGCCTCTGTTCTCCGTCTCAAGACAGTCGCTGGCCGCGCTGGTGCCCGAGGACCGGCGGCGGACGGCCTACTCACTGGACTCGATGGCCGTCGAGGTGTCCTTCATGGTCGGGCCGGCGGCGGGCGTGCTGCTGGCCACCCAGCTGTCGACGAGGGTGGCGCTGCTCGCCATGGGCGCCTCGATGATGCTCTCGGGGCTGCTGCTGTACGTCCTGGACCCACCAGTGCGCAGCGATGCCGAACTGCGGGACGCCGAAGGTCAGGCGCCGGTTCCACGTCGCGAGTGGATAACCGACAGGCTCGTGGTTGTGCTGGTGGCGTCCGCCGGCGCCACGCTCGTGCTCTCGGGCACAGACATAGGAATCGTGGCCACGCTCAGGCATGCCGGCGAACTGAAGTGGAGCGGCCTGGTGATCGCGATCTGGTGCTGCTGGTCCCTGGCGGGTGGCTTCGTCCACGGGTCGCTGCCTCGATCGCTGCCGGCGCTGGCACTGATGGAGCTCCTCTGTGTGCTCACGATCCCCGTGGGCCTGGCCGGGCACTGGTGGGCGCTCGCGCTCGCGCTGATCCCGGCCGGCGCCATGTGCGCGCCCACGATCGCCGCGACGGGAGAGGTGATCAGCCGGCTGGCGCCGGCCGCCGTCCGCGGCGAAGCGATGGGCTTGCATGGATCGGCGCTAACCGCAGGACTGGCACTGGGAGCCCCCCTGGTCGGCGTTGTCGTGGACCGCTCGTCGCCCACGATCGCATTTGCGGTGGCGGGAGCCGCCGGGGCGCTCCTGGGTCTGACGGGCCTGGCGGTGGGCAGGATGCGCAGCCGCGTCGCCGGCGTGCAAGTGACAGCTCGGTAGGCTGTCCGGCAGGTACGCAGGCGCTCTGCCCCGGCCGTCCAGGGCTGCGCCCGAAGGCCTCATTGCCGGAAGCGCGCTCCTTCGCGGGCACACTGCCGGATCTGCTATCGTGTCCGGCGGCCATCTCGGGAGCAATCGCCGGTGGCCATGGGGGGTAGACGCAAATTCGCCGGCTTGTACTCGTACTCGTCGTCGTGGCTTGCGGCGTCTCGCAGTCGGTCTATGCCGACGACCTGAGCGCGCGCCAGGAGACGGTGAAGCAGCAGCTCATTGCTGCAGCCGCACAGATCACAGACCTGAACTCGAAGATGACCGCGCTCGAGAAATCGATGGCCGACACCCAGCTGCGGATCCAGCGGGAGCGAGCCCAGGTCAGGCGGCTCGCGCGCGCTCTATACGCTCAGCCCGACTCTCTGATTGGGGCGCTCTTCGAGTCAGCCTCCATCACCGATGCGCTGACCCGGATCGGAGATCTCAGCTCTGCCGGAGACCGTGCAGCGGCGACCAAGCGGGCGCTGGACGAGGACCTTTCACGCCTGTCTCTCCAGAAGGGCCAGCTGCAGTCTGATCGCGATCGACAGCAACAGCTGAAGAGGCAGCTGGAAAACCAGTTCTCCCAGCTTGTAAATCAGGCCCTATCGTCGAAGGCCTCGTCGCCGTCCCCCTCTCCGGCTCCCAGCATGCCCCCGGGAAGCACCAGTGCGATCCAGCAGATAATCCTCGACGCCTTTGCACCGCTGGGCTCGGCCGCCCAACAGTGGGCATTGAGGGTCGCCAAGTGCGAATCCAACTACAACCCGTTCGCGGTCAATCGCTCCAGCGGCGCCTCAGGCCTGTTCCAGTTCCTGCCCTCGACCTGGGCACTGACGCCGCAGCACGCCCAGTCCGTCTTCGACCCCGTCGCCAACGCGCAGGCTGCGGCATGGTTGTATCAACGGTCCGGCCCCGGCCAGTGGAGCTGCAAGTAGCGCCGACATCGGGCGTGTAACTGGCCGACAATCAGGGTCATGAACCTGGAGGGATCAGCTGCCGTCGTTACGGGCGGCGCGAGCGGGATCGGCCGCGCCTGCGCGCTTGCCATGGCCCGCAAGGGCGGCGACGTGGTCATCGCCGACATCAACGAGCAGCGGATGATGGACACCGTCTCCGAGATCCGGGCCCTCGGCCGCCGGTCGGCGGGCGTCCGCTGCGATGTGTCGCGAGACGGCGAACTCGAGGTGCTTGCCGAGCGGGCAATCGCGGAGATGGGCCGCGTCGACGTGCTCATGAACAACGCCGGCGTCGTCCTCGGGGGTCCAGTCGAGCAAATCGCCATGGCCGACTGGGAATGGATCGTCAACATCAACCTGCTCGGCCCTGTTCGTGGCGTACGTGCCTTCCTACCCCACATGCTGGAGCGCGGGAGCGGCTACATCGTCAATACGGCGTCGTTCGCGGGGCTGGTCGCTCACAACCCGCTGACGATCCCTTACGACACGACCAAGCATGGAGTGGTCGGATTCTCTGCTGGGCTTGCCCTGTACTGCAGGCCTCGTGGCATCGGCGTCTCGGTGCTCTGCCCGGGCTACGTTGAGACCAACCTGTCCGAGAATTACCGCTTCCGCGGACTCGACGACCCAAGCACGGGCCCAAGCCGCATGCCGGACGTGATCGTGCAACCAGAAGCGGTCGCGGACAGGGTCGTGGAAGCGGTCGAAGCGGAGCGATTCCTGATCCTCAGCCAGCCAGAGCACGCCCGTATCTGGGCCCGCCGTGCTCAGGACATCGACGCTCACATCCAACGCCAGATCGAAGTGCTCACCGCGACCCCGCCGGCGCCGGCACGCTGACACTTTCCCTGTGGACGACCACCTCCGAAGGGCCGCTCGTGATGCCATCGGCTTCATGCCGGAGGAGGAGGGCCTCGCGCTGTACGAGGCGGGTCTGAGGGCGGCCGGCCTGGGCCCGCTGCTCGAGATCGGCTCCTACTGCGGCAAGTCCGCCATCTACCTGGGTGCAGCCGCCCGTGCGGTGGGCACCGTTCTGTTCTCGGTGGACCACCATCGCGGGTCGGAGGAGCAGCAGCCAGGCCAGGATTACTTCGATCCCCGGCTGCTGGGCAGTGACGGCCGGGTCGACACGCTGCCCGCCTTCCGGCGCACACTGGCCGCCGCGGGCCTGGAATCGGTCGTGATCGCCGTCGTCGGTGACTCGGGCACGGTGGCTGCGCACTGGGCCACACGACTCGGCCTGGTCTTCATAGACGGCGGGCACTCGAACGCTGCGGCCCAGGGCGACTACGAGGGCTGGGCCCGGTTCCTCTGCCCGGGAGGCATCCTGGCCATCCACGACGTGTTCACCAGCCCGGCGCGGGGCGGACAGGCGCCGTATCACGTCTTGAGGCGGGCTAATGCTTCCGGCCACTTCCACGAGGTGTCGGCGGTGGGCTCACTTCGGGTACTGGAGAAGATCTGATACGGGCGGGCGTCTGCGCAGCAGGCTCGAGCCGTCCGGCCTGTACCCTGGCACAGAAGGTGCAGGAGGTCCTCTTCGTCTGCGTTCACAATGCCGGCCGGAGCCAGATGGCCGCCGCTCTGCTCGCGATGCACGCGCAAGGCAGGCTCACCGTCCGGTCGGCGGGCAGCGCTCCCGCCGAGGAGATCAACCCCGCCGTGGTGCAGGTGATGAACGAGCTGGGCATCGACATGTCGCAGGAGTTCCCCAAGCCCCTCACCGACGGGTTCGTCAGGGCGGCAGACGTGGTCATAACCATGGGGTGTGGCGACGCGTGCCCGATCTATCCGGGCAAGCGCTATGAGGACTGGGAGGTCCAGGACCCGGCGGGCAGGACAGTGGATGAGGTCCGCAGGATCAGGGACGACGTCGACGCCCGCGTGAAACGATTGCTCGCAACTATTTAGGCGCTGGCAACCTCGCCATCCACCTGGGTCTCGGCGGCGATCCGCGGGTCTCGTGGGAGCTCGACCAGGTGGCCGCCTGGCGCCCGCTCAAAGTGCTTGAAGAGACCCGAGGTCAGGCTCCTGCCCTGAAGCGCGTCGGCGGCCAGCAGCACCGCGGCTGAGGTCCAGGTCGGTCGCTCCTCCGGCCAGAGCTCGCCGTCCGGAAAGGTGACTCCAGTCCAGTAGTGCCCATCGCGCGCGCGCAGCGGCGAAAGCCAGGCGAAGACGCGGTTTGCGTCCAGCCGGCGGCCGAGGGCGTCCAGTGTAAGGACCAACTCGGCAGATTCGGCCACTGTCATCCAGGGACGGTCGGCCACGCACCGCACCCCCAGGCCTTCGACCACGAAAGCGTCCCATTGCTCGGCCAGACGGGCGTCCGCTTCGGCGCCGCGAACCGCCCCGCACAGGATGGGGTAGTACCAGTCCATTGCCCAGCGTGGCTTCGGCTCGAATGCACCGGGCCGCTCCCTGAGCGCCGTCGTGAGCGTTCGTCGTGAGGTGCGCCAGTCGCGGCAGGAGCGCCCGAGGCAGGTGGCGATGGCGGTCGCGCACTCGAGGCTCTTGCAGATGGAGCTGCATGAGGTGAGCAGCGCTCCAGGCCAGGGCCGTCCCGCCTCGTCTCGAGCCCACCAAACCTCGCCCCCCGGCTGCTGAAGCGTCAGCACGCACTCGACGGCGCCCTCCAGCATCTGCCAGGTCGCTCGCAGGAAGTCGCAGTCGCCGGTGGCGAGGAAGTGGTGCCAGATTCCGGTTGCGGCGTAAGCGCAGAAATTGGCGTCCGTGAAGCCAGCCTCTACGCGACCATCACGGTAGCCGGCCGCCCAGGAGCCGTCACTGCGCTGCTGCCCGCGGAGCCAGCGGTATGCCTTCCACGCGGACTCGTGGAGGCCCGCGACGTCGAGGGCCATGGCCGCCTCGACGTGATTCCAGGGATCAGCATGGCGGCCGTCCTCCCACGGAATGCAGCCGTCGGGCAGCTGAATGGACGCGATGGCGTGCGCGGTCAGGGCTGCCTGGGCAGCGCTCAGCGCCGCCACCTCAGGCGGCACAGTAGATCACAAAGCTCTTGCCCATCAACGGGTTGAGACCGAGCTCGATCAGCCGGATCAGCCGGGGCCGGCGCACGATGTCCCAGACCAGGAAGCGGTGATACTGACGCACTGACCAGGCTCTGTCGTCGTCCGGGCCGACGATGCAGCGCAGCCACCAGTAGGGCACGTGCAGAGCGTGGGCGTGCTGGGTGCCGGTAACCTGCAGCCCCGCCGCCGCAAGCCGGGCCTTCAGGTCGTGACGCCGATAGATGCGAACGTGGCCGCCGGGCCGTTCGTGGTAGCTGTCAGAGAGCGCCCAGCACACGCGCTCCGGGAACCAGCGCGGCACGCTCACCGCGAGGGTTCCACCCCTTCGAAGCACTCTGGCGATCTCGAAGATGGCTCGTCCGTCGGCAGCAATGTGCTCCAGAACCTCCGCCGCGATCACGTGGTCGAAGCTCTGCTCGGGAAACGGGAGATCCCGCGCGTCGGCCTGGACGAGCGCAAAGGAGGCGCCGGCCGGGGCCTCGCCGGCAACGGCCATGGCCTGGAGGATGGACGCCGGCCGGCGCAGTTCCGTCTGCGACAGATCGGCGCAGACTACATGAGCACCCCGCCGAAACGCCTCGAAGGCGTGCCGCCCGGGCCCTGAGCCGAGATCGAGGAGCCTGGAACCCTGGCGAACTCCGAGCCGGTCGAAGTCCACTGTCAACAAACGGAGGCCATGACCTCCCGATAACACTCGGCTGTGCCGCGGGCCGCTGCCTCCCACCTGAAGCGCTCGAGTACACGGGCCCGCCCGCGGTCGCCGAGGCGCCTGCGCAGGGGCGCGTCGGCAAGCAGGGTGACGATCCCCCGGGCGAGGGCGTCCGCGTCGCCCGGCGGCACGAGCAGAGCCGCCTCACGGTCCGGGCCGACTACCTCGGGCAGCGCGCCCGCGGTGGTGGCCACGAGCGGCAGACCACAGGCCATCGCCTCGACCGCGGGGAGGGAGAAGCCCTCGTACAGAGAGGGCACGACCGCCGCATCGGCCTCCGCGTACAGGCTGACCAGCTCGGGGTCGGTAAGCCCGGTGACGAAGCGCACCGAGCCGTTCAGCTCCAGCTCAGCGAGCAAGCGAGGCGTTGGCCCGTCGGGCCGGAGCTTGCCCACCACCACCAGTTCAGCAGGCCGGCGAGCCCGGACCTGGGCGAACGCCCGGAGGAGCGGCGCCAGCCCCTTCAGCGGGACGTCGGCGCTTGCCATGGCGACGACACGGCCGGGCTTACGCCGGCACTCCGGGTGTGGCCGGAACAGGGCGGCATCCACTCCGTTGGGTACGACCGCGATCCGGTCTGACCTGGCGCCCATCTCCATCACGATCAGATCTCGGGCCGCCTCCGAAACCGTGATCAGACGTTGGAGCCTGCGGGCCACCCTGGCCTGCATCCTGGTGAACGCGTACCAGCGGCGCAGTGTGATCCGGCGCGCGCCCCTGGCCTCCGCCATCTCCAGCCGGCGATCGATCCGGATGGGATGGTGGATGGTGGCGAGCACCGGCAGGCCTTCACGTCGCAGCCCCAGCAACCCGTAACCGAGGCACTGGTTGTCGTGCACGACGTCGAACTCGGCTCGGCGCCGGCGGAGCTCGCGCCAGGCGCGCAGGCTGAACGTCAGCGGTTCAGGAAAGCCGCCGGAGCACATGGTCGTGAATTCGAGGAGGTCGATGGCGTCGCGTGCCTCGCGGTCGGGCTTGAAGGGCGCCTCTGGTCGGTAGAGGTCGAGGCTCGGCAGGCGCGTCAGCGTGACGCCGGCGTCAGCATCGAGATCGGGATACGGCTGGCCGCTCACAACCTCGACACGATGGCCGAGCGCAGCGAGCGATCGGCTGAGATTCCGGACATAGACACCCTGGCCGCCTGAGCGTGGATTGCCGCGGTATGTGAGGAGCGCGACGCGTAGGGTCTCCGGCAGTACCGCCACGAGAATGAGATCCTAGCGTCTGGGCCGCATAGCAGTACGGCTGAGTACCGGGACGCCGTCCGACGCCGGCCGGCATCAGATATCCGCGCGCAGCTCCGAGGCTGGCTTTACGCTTCGTCTTGTGCGGGTCGCGCTGGCCGGGGTCGGCCGTATGGGCGCCGCAATTGCGGGGCGGCTGCGCGCCGCCGGACACCGCCTGAAGCTCTACGACCCCGCCCTACCGCCCGGAGGCGACGTGGCGCCCAGCCTGGCAGCCGCCGCGAGCCGATCCGTGATCACGTTCCTGTGCCTGCCCGACGCGGCAGCCGTGCAGGCCTCGCTGCCCGGCCTGAGAGATGCAGCACCCCCGATGGTGATCGACCTCACCAGCTCGCTGCCCGCCACCACCCGGAGGATGGCCACCGCCCTCGCGCCGCTTGGCGTGGA
>DATFWQ010000012.1:0-14902 GCA_035259145.1 Candidatus Dormiibacterota bacterium
CCCGGTCGCAGAGCTGCTCCGCCTCTTCCATGTAGTGAGTGGTCAGCAGGACCGTCATGCCGCTCTGCTCACGCAGCGTCTGGACCCGCTCCCAGACACCCGCCCTGGCGACCGGGTCAAGGCCGATCGTCGGCTCGTCCAGGATCAGCAGCCGCGGTCGGTTGACGAGAGCCTGCGCCAGCTCGAGGCGGCGCACCATGCCGCCGGAATACGTCTTGACCAGCCGCCCCGCCGCAGCACCCAGGCCCATCAGAACCAGCGCCTCGTCGACGCGAGGCTTGAGCTGGGCGCGGGGTACGTCGAACAGACGGGCGAACAGCCACACGTTCTCCCGGCCGGTCAGCTGCGCGTCCGCAGAGAGCTGCTGGGGAACGTACCCGATCGACCTGCGCACCTCCATGGCACGGCCGCGGACGTTGAGTCCGAACACGTTGGCGGTGCCCTGGTCGGGGTGGAGCAGGGTGGCCAGGATGCGGATGGTCGTCGTCTTGCCGGCTCCGTTCGGCCCCAGCAGTCCGAAGACCTCGCCCGCACCGACCTCGAACCCGACTCCGTCCAGCGCCTGGACAGGACCGAAGCGGTGGCGAAGGCCGGCGCACTGCACGGCTGCAGGGGAGGACACGGGTCAATTGTGCCCTCCCCGGGCTGACGAGGCGAGGTCGTGGGGGTGCTCAGGCGAGCAGCATCAGCTGCTCATCCAGCCGCCGCACGGCCCGTGCGTCCTGCCACGGCGTCAGCCGCCGGCGGGCGCCGCTTATCCGCTGGATCAACATGGCCAGCCCGTTCTCGCTGGACATCCTCAACGACTGTCCCAGGAGGTCACAGGCCTGCTCCACCTCGTGCTGCTCCGCGTATGCGGCTGCCAGGTCGGTGAGCATCGCGCATCGCTGCGGCGCCGTCGGCGGGGCGACGTTCACCACCGCGGACTCCAGGACCTTGCTGGCCTCCTCATACCGCCCCAAAGCAAGCGCGCAGCTTCCCCGGTAACCGCTGAGGCGGCCGGCATCCCAGCGCGGAAAGTAGCCGCTGTCCGAGAACCCCGTCCGGGCGAGGACGGTCTCGGCCTCGTCGAGGTCGCTGTGGGCTCCGACGTCGTCTCCGGAGACGGCGCGGTCTTCGGCGCGGCTGGCCAGCACGTAGATCTTGACCTGCGGTCGAGAGCCCGTCTTCACGTGGCTGGCTGCCTCGTCCAGAAGGGCCAGCGCCCTGCGGTTGTCTCCGCCGTAGCTGCCGTACGGGATCGGGGTGTGCTGGAGCCGGCTGAGGGTTAGCGACAGGGCTAGGGTCGACTCATCGCCCGCCTCCGCAGCCAGCTGGCGGGCGAGGCTGCAGAGCGAGCTGGCGTCACCCCGATTTTCCAGCAGGTGTGACAGCCGCCCCGCCGTCGCAGCGGTCTCAGCGCCCATAGACTGCAGTCGCCGGCGAGCATCGGGTGGCTGGGAAGCCTGCAATGCGCCGGTCAAGATCGCGAGGTGACTTCTCAGGGCAGGCAGGAGAACTCGCGGCGCAAGTGTCTCCGCCTGACGCATGTAGCTGTTGGTAAGAGCCCGCAGGTCATTCAACATCGGGGCGTCGGCCGGGCCTCCAGCGCCCCTCATGAGGGTACTGACGCGGTCCCAATCGAGCATGGTGGCCCCGCTGACCACGGCCAGGTACTCCAGAAACCGGCGACGTCTCACGTCGTTCTCCTTCGTCAGAGCAGCATCAACCCTGTCGACGAGCCCGAGCTCGTCTGCGGGCAGCTCGAACAGTTCGCAAAGCAGCGCTACGTAGCGGGGAGTCGGGCGCCGCACTCCTCGCTCCCACCTGCCGACCATGTGGGCGTCGACGCCAAGCTCGCCTGAGCCGGAGTGTTCAACGAGCCGGTGAAGTCGCTCGGCGACGTCCTCCAGTGTCCATGCGTTCAGCCGGCGGTGGTACCGCAAGGGCTCGTTCGGGCTCCGGTTGCACCTGTCAGCCATGCGGTCTCCCGCCCGTGAGGGGCGGAGCCCAGGTCATCACCGCAGGGCATGGTTCGACGTTGCGGAGCGGTGACCGCCGAGACCTGGGAATCCGCCTCACGACGAGATGTGATCAAAGCCGATCCGGGTCGCTCATTGATAGGGCCAGAGTCAGGCCATTTCTCTCAGCGATCTCTCAGGAATATGGCGGCAATGACGCACACTCTGGAAACGATGGGCGTACCGGCCGGGAGACCGGGAATCGGGGGCCGCCCCTCTTCCCGGCCTTTGCGTCAGAGCAGACGGCGGCGCGCCGACCCAAGCCCGACCAGTCGCAGGATCAGCAGCAGGATGACCGAGCCGACGAACGCGATCACGATCTGGCCCAGCACCGAAGTGGAGGGGATCTCCAGGGGCGTCAGGACGTGCGCGGTCAGGAAGTCGCGCAGGATGAGGAAGCCAAGGAGCGCGCCCAGGATGCCGACGACTATGTCTCCCCCCAGGCCGAAGCCGTGGCCGGCGACCACGTGCGTTGCGAGGAAGCCCGCTACCAGGCCGACCAGGATGATCAGCAGTAGATGATCGAGAGCCATAACTCTCACATATCCTCCTGTGTAATGAGTAAAAGGCTTATAGCAGCCCGATAGTATATAGGCCCTTGAGCGCTGTCAAGCGAGCCATCTTGCTCATGGTATGCTGGCCTCTAGGATGACGTTCACTATGACCACCGCCCGGGAGCGCGCGCTCCTTGCCCTGGGAGGTTCCAGGACCTAGCGCGCTCTCACACGCCTGCTCCTGGAGCCTCCCGATTAGCGATCGGGAGGTTTTTTTGTGCCCGAGAGACCTGATGAGTATCGAGTCGCTGAAGTCGAGATGCGCTGGCAGGCGCGATGGGAGGCCGACCACGTCGACCGTCTCGATCTGGAGGCGGTCGCGCAGACTGAGAAGTTCTACAACCTGGTCGAGTTCCCGTACCCCTCGGCCGAGGGACTTCACCTGGGTCACGTTTTCACCTACGGGGGCGCCGACACGTTTGGGCGTTACCTGCGCATGCGCGGCCGCAGGGTCTTCCAGCCGATCGGCTTCGACGCCTTTGGCATTCACACCGAGAACTTCGCCCTGAAAGTCGGGGAGCACCCGGGACGTCTGACCGGCCGCACAGTGGCGAACTACCGGAGACAGCTGATTCGGCTGGGCGTGGCCTTTGCCTGGGACCGACAGGTCGTCACAAGCGATCCGGCCTACTACCGCTGGACGCAGTGGATCTTCCTCAAACTGTTCGACGCCGGGCTGGCCGTGCGCAAGACAGCCCCGGTGGTCTGGTGCCCCTCGTGTCAGACGGTGCTTGCGAAAGAGCAGCTGGAGGGAGGCGACCGCTGCGAGCGGTGCCGCACCGTTGTGACGCAGCGAGTGATGCAGCAGTGGTTCCTGCGAATCACCGCTTATGCCGACAGACTGCTCGACGGCCTGGATGGGCTCGACTGGCCCGAGTTCGCGAAGCGCCTGCAGCGTGAGTGGATCGGCCGCTCGCACGGCGTAGAGGTCGACTTCGAGATCGACGGCGCGGGCGAGCGGCTGCCGGCGTTCACGACACGCCCTGACACGCTGTTCGGCGTGACCTTCCTGGCTGTCTCGCCGCACCACGAGCGAGCCGCCGAGCTGATCGGACGCTCCGCCGTGCACCCCGCGACCGGCGCTCGCGTTCCCATCCATGCGGCCGAGTACGTCGTCGGCGGATACGGCAGCGGCGTCGTGATGGGCGTTCCGGCCCATGACGCAAGGGACTGGGCATTTGCAATGTCGCATCAGCTGCCGGTGTGCCGCGTCATTGATCCGGGGCGTGATGTCGGTGTCGGAGCCTGGGCAGGCAAGGGGGTGCTGGTCGACTCGGGCCGGTTCACCGGGCTTGCCTCCGAGAGCGCTCGCACGCGAATCGCCGACTGGCTGGAGGAGCACGGCGCCGGACGTCGGGCCACGCGCTACCGTCTGCATGACTGGCTGATCTCGCGGCAGCGCTACTGGGGACCGCCGATCCCGGTGGTCTACTGCGCGGACTGCGGCGTTGTCCCGGTGCCCGATGACCAGCTTCCGGTCCTGCTGCCTGACATCGCGGACTTCCGGCCGAGCGGGAGCGGGCTTTCGCCGCTCGCGAAGGTAGAGTCGTTCGTGCGCACAGCGTGTCCTCGCTGTGGCGGTCCCGCCCGCCGTGAGACGGACGTCTCGGACACGTTCGTCGATTCGGCGTGGTACTTCCTCCGCTATCCGTCGACGGACTTCGACGACAGGGCCTGGGATCCCCGACGCACGGCCCGGTTGCTGCCCGTGGACATCTACGCCGGTGGGGCCGAGCACGTGACGCGCCACCACCTCTACGCACGTTTCATGACGCATGCGCTTCACGATCTGGGACTGGTGCCCTTCGCAGAGCCGTTCCCGAAGCTGCGCGTGCACGGCACGGTGCTCGAGGGCGGCGCCAAGATGAGCAAGAGCCGCGGCAACGTCATCAACCCCGACGACCACGTAGAACGGGTGGGCGCGGACAACCTCCGCATGTACCTGCTGTTTTGCGGCGACTGGCAGGAGGGTGGGGAGTTCAGCGACGCCGGGCTTCGGGGGATCGTCCGCTTCACCCGCCGCCTGTGGCGTCTTTTGACCTCGGTGCACCAGCCGGGACCAGGCGCCGTCGACCTGGCGCCTCTGGACCGGGCGGTGGCCCGCATCCAGCGCGAGGTCGAGCGCTTGAAGTTCAACACCGCCATCGCTGCCCTGATGGAGCTGGCCCGGTGGGCGGAGCGGGAGCGGCCGCGGATGTCGGCCGGTGCGTGGTCCCGGACGTCGAGAACGATCACCCTGCTCCTGGCGCCTCTCGCGCCGCACATGGCGGAAGAGGCGTGGGCTCGCCTGGGAGGCGTCTACTCGGTGCACCTGCAGCCGTGGCCGGACCACGATCCGCGACTGCTGGTAGAGGATGAGGTCACCCTGGTTGTCCAGATCAACGGACGGGTAAGGGCTCGTCTGGCCGCGCCGGCGGGGCTCTCCGAGCGCGAAGCGGTGGACCTGGCGCTGGCCGCCGACACCGTGGCGCGGCTGCTCGACGGACGCCGGCCGCGGCGGGTTGTCCACGTGCCCGACCGTCTGGTCAACCTGGTGGTGTAGGGCTCGCAGCCCGGAGTTCCGCAAACCCGCGACCCAGTGGCCACCAGTTACCCTGGTTGGCGCGATGAGCCAGGGCAAACTTACGAAGGAGCAGCTGCTGGAGCGGATCGAGGGCGGCTGGGCCGAGCTGGACCGGCTCCAGGCCGGTCTGGATGCCGAAGCAGCGGCCAGGCCTCCCAGCGACGAGTGGGGCCTCAAGGACCACCTCGCCCACATCGCGGCGTGGGAGCTGTCCCTTGTCGCCCTTCTGACCGGAGGCGATCGCTCGGCGGCAGTCGGCGTCCCGCCGGGCGGCCCCCATGAGACGGACTCGATCAACGCGGTCATCCAGCTGCGGCTGCGCGGGCTCACCGCAGCCGAGGTTCGCGCGCTGCTACGCGGCACCCACGCTCAACTGCGCGACGCTCTCGCGCCGCTGACGGATGACGACCTGTTGCTGCCCTACTCGCACTACCAGCCCAAGGAAGCTGGTGAAAGCGGGAACCAGCCGGTCATCGGCTGGATCGCTGGCAACACCTACGACCACGTCCGCGAACACATCGACGCGATGAGAGCCCTGGCCGGTTCGGCCGGCAGCAGCTGAGCAGCTGAGTCACCACCGCCGCACGGCCCGTCGGGCCGGGCGGGCCGCTCGAAGGCTTCAAGGCAGCTCGGAAATGATCCTTCGGTACTCGGCCTCCGGGAATGCGCGCAGGGTCTCGGTGGTCACGTTGCCTCTCGATCCGATGGCGAGCGCGAACTTCGCAGCGGTCTCGTCGTCCGGCGCATCGAATACGGTGGCCAGGTCGTAGCGGCCCATCGTCAGATATACAGCCCTTATCTCCCCACCCAGCGAGCTGGCGAGCTGCCTGGCCGCATCAAGCCTGGCGGGAGATTCCTTGATGTTCTGAATGCCGGCCTGCGTGTATCGCAAGAGCACGAGATAGGTGGGCATGCCTGCAACCTCCGCAACAAATTGAGCCGTAGTCTGGCGACCTGGCCGGCGCCCGTCCAGCGCGGAGTTCAGAATCAACGACGTGGCGATCGGCCCCACGTCGACCGCGGCGGTCGAGCGGCCAGTGGATCGGCTCGCCCTCGGCTTACTCTCCGCCGGCCACTTCAGCGTCGACCTCAGCCAGGGCGCGGTGCCCGCCATGCTGCCCTTTTTCATCCGCGAGCGGCATCTCGGCTATACGGCGGCGGCCGGGCTTGTCCTTGCGCAGACGATCTCGTCTTCGGTCCTCCAGCCGCTGTTCGGCGGGCTCACCGACAGGAGGTCGGCGTCCTGGCTGATGCCTGCCGGCGTCGCGGTCGCCTCGGCCGGCCTGGTCGCGGCCGCCCTCCTGCCGACCTACGGGTTGATCTGGCTGGCGATCGCAGTCAGCGGCGTCGGCGTCGCCGCGTATCATCCGGAGGGCGCCCGCTACACCAGCTATGCGTCCGGCGACCGCCGCGCCACGGGGATGAGCTTGTTCTCGGTTGGTGGCAACGCCGGTTTCGCCGCGGCGCCGGTGCTAGCGACGCCGGCTCTGCTGCTGCTGGGGCTGCGCGGTGGCTGGCTGATGGGCGTCGTGCCGCTCGCCGCCGCCGCAGCGCTCACAGCCCAGCTGCCCCGTCTGGATGCTCGCCGGGCGGCCGCGACCGGCCCGCAGGCCGAACGCACTGTCGACAGTGTCAACCGCTGGGGCCCGTTTGCTCGCGTGACCGGAGTGGTGCTGGCCCGCTCGGTGCTCTTCTATGGGCTGAACACCTTCATCCCTCTCTACTGGATCGGCGTGCTGCACCAGCCGGCCGGCGCCGGCGGCGCAGCGCTGGCCACGCTCTTGATCACCGGCATCGTCGGAACGCTGCTTGGTGGGCGGCTCGCTGACCGGTTTTCGCGGCGTCACGTCGTCGTGGTGGCGGTGACCCTCACCGCGCCGCTGCTCCTGCTCCTCCTGTCAGTTCACGGACCACTGGTCGCAAACGCGGTCCTGGTGCCGCTGGCGTTGGTCCTCTACGTGCCCTCGAGCATCCTGGTGGTCCTGGGGCAGGAGTACCTCCCAGGCCGTGTAGGCACCGCCTCGGGCGTGACGCTGGGGCTGTCGGTCAGCGTCGGCGGTTTGGTCACACCGGCCATTGGCTACGTCGCGGACCGCACCGACCTGCACACCGCGATGTTGCTCCTCGTCGCGCTGCCGGTGATCGCGACCGCCCTCGCCGTCAGCCTACCCCGCGGTCTGCGCCGGGTGTGACGAGCCGGCCTCTGCCCGACACAGCTGTCACATCTCGGCATCGCGTGCACCTCTGGAGGCTTGCACACGACCCGGGCTTGCCGCAAGGCCCCCCTGGCGTGCGATGATGATGATGGGGAAAGGGGATTCGGGGGGCAGATGGCGATCGTCTCGATCAACCCCGCCAGCGAAGTCGAGCTTGCTCGCTTCGACGAGCATAGCTGGCCGCTCGTCGATGCTGCACTCGATCGGGCGTGGGCTGCCCGCAGGCCATGGTCGGAGGCTCGGGCCGGCTCACGCGCGTCGCGCTTTGCCGAGCTCGCCGCCCTGCTCCGTCACGAGAAGCCGAGGCTGGCGGCGCTGCTGACGGCCGAGATGGGCAAGCCCATTGCGGAAGCAGAGGCGGAGGTCGAGAAGTGCGCCTGGACCGCCGAATGGTTTGCAGAGCACGCGGAGGCGATGCTGACTCCGCGTCGTGTGGAGAGCAGCGCAACCGAGAGCTACGTCCGCCTCCAACCTCTTGGGGTGGTGCTGGCGGTCATGCCCTGGAACTTCCCTCTCTGGCAGGTCTTCCGGGCCGCCATCCCCGCTGTGATCGGCGGCAACGTGATGGTGCTCAAGCACGCCTCGAACGTGCCCCAGTCGGCCCTGGCCGCCGAGGACGCCTTCCGCCGAGCCGGCTTTCCCGAGGGCGTCTTCCAGACGCTGCTGGTGGCGTCGAGCCTGGTCGGACGCATCATCCGGGACCGCCGGGTGGCCGGCGTCACCCTGACCGGCAGCGATGCCGCCGGCGCCCAGGTCGCGGAGATAGCAGGCTCGGCCCTCAAGAAGTCGGTGCTGGAGCTTGGCGGTTCCGACCCCTTCATCGTGCTGGCCGATGCCGACGTGGCGGCGGCGGCACGGGTCGCCTGCCGGGCACGCAACCAGAACAATGGTCAGAGCTGCATCGCGGCCAAGCGGTTCGTCGTCGTCAGGCGCGTCGCGGACGAGTTCGAGCGCCGCTTCGTCGAAGCGGTGGCGGCGCTCAAGGTAGGCGACCCCATGGAGCGCGACACAAACGTGGGCCCGTTGGCGCGCGCCGACCTCGTGGAGGAGCTCGACCGGCAGGTCAGAGAGTCGGTCGCGATGGGCGCCAGGGTAGCCGTAGGCGGCGGCCGCCTGGACGGCACCGGCTACTACTTTCAGCCCACGGTGCTGACCGACGTCACCCAGGAGATGCCGGTCTTCAAGGAGGAGACGTTCGGTCCAGTGGCAGCCGTCATCAAGGTGCGCAATGATGAAGAGGCGATCGGCGTGGCCAACGACACCGACTTCGGCCTCGGGGCCAGCCTCTGGACCGCCGACGCAGCCAGAGGCCGGCGCCTGGCCGGTCGCATCGAGGCGGGCGCCGTCTTCCTGAACGGGATGGTAGCCTCAGACGCCCGTCTGCCGTTCGGAGGCGTCAAGCGGTCCGGCTACGGCCGGGAGCTGTCCGAATATGGCCTCCATGAGTTCATGAACGTGCAGACGGTCTGGGTCGGCCCGCAGCGGCCGTAAGCGGTGGGTGAGCAGCTTCTGCGATGGCTTTGAGGCCGGTAAACTGGTCAAATCTTGAGGGTGCTGAAGCTCGTTGCTGACCTGTCGGCTTGCGCGTCTTGCCGGGCACCCGACTGAACGGTGACAGGGTCAGGGGCCTGGCACTCGCCAGGCCCCTTTATTTTGTTGAAACCAGGAGGTGGGCGGAATGCGTGATAAACGGCGATCGCCTGAGGAGCAGCGTGAGCGGCCTCTACGCTTCGCGCCGACGCCGGACAGCCTGGTCGAGATCGACCGAGTGCTGGGACGGTGGGCGCTGACCGTCTATCGGATGCCAGGCAGGGAGGTGCTGGCGGAGGACTACTTCGACGATTGGCACCTGGCAAAGGCTCGGGCCGAGGACTTCGGGCAGCTGCTGCGCTCGAGGGGAATGGTGGCGTAGGGCCCTGGCCTCCACAGGTATGCGTAGAGGTGGCACGAGCCTGACCGCGTGAAAAGCGGTCAGCTCGAGCGCACCTTCACCGACCCGAAGACCGATGTCACGGTGATCAGCAGTGAAGGGTCGCGCCCGGCCGAGGCGGACTCGTTCCAGTAGGCACCTTCCCTGGTCGCGAATCCATCACCGACGTCCATTGCCCCGAGGACCGACTCTGATCTCACCCGCGCAGCGGTGCCGGCCGGCACGCTGAGCTCGATCGCCGCCACCCCGGTGTTCAGCCGCACCTCCGCGTCTCGCCGCAGCTGGCCACCGAAGTCGAGCCGGTACTGGGCGGCGCCACCCGACACGGCCATGTGCGCGAAGTTGGCGTTGGCGAGGTTGCGCAGGTCCATGGCCACGCCGCCGGCGGCGACGTCGAACGAGCTCATCTCCTCGGGGTTCGGCGCGGTGAAGTCGATGTCGGTCTTGCCTGCCCCATGGCGCAGTGTCAGGCGGGTGATGGGAAGCCCTCCCAGGTCGGCGACGGTCTCGTTCGCGCCGCCTTCGAGGCTGAGCTCGTAAGGCCGGTCCCTGCCGATCTCGAGCTCCAGGTGAGGCGCCCTGGTCAACTTCGATGGCGCGCCCATGGTGGTCGACTGCGACAGAGTGAGCTGACCGCCATCGGCCGTTACGTGAAGCGGGAGCATGCCGGTCGGATCGTCGTAGCGACCGCTCGCCCAGGCTCCTGAAGCGCCGGGCCCGATCCGCACCCGGCATGGCCCGAGCAGAATTCTCAGCCGCAGCGGGTCGGCGTCGGGAAAGGGGACGGCGATGTCAGTCGGGTTGCTGGCCATCGCCTAAGCCTGCCATGTCGCGGCTCAGGACCGCTCGTCAGGCGAGGCTTGCCGGCGTATGCCAGGCGCTTGCTTTGTTGACGCCAAATCGCGCGCACGCCTACCCTGACCGGCGCGGGTATTCGCCGCCGCCCGACAGGCGGCCATGAAAGGGAGGAGGAAGGGCATGTTCGGATGCAGCGAGCACGAGCAGCATCGGCGCGTCGACGACGCGCTCACCGAGCATCTCAACACACCGATGCGGCTGGATCGGCTGCGCCGCACAGACACGCTTGACGGTGACGCGGTGACGCAGGCGTGGGAGAGCCGGCGAATCAGCCGCCGGGCGCTCCTGGTGAGCACGGGGGCGATGGCGCTTGCCGCCGCGGCGTCCCCTGCTCTGGCTCTACCGGCTGCGGCCCGCGATTCCGACGAAGACGGCGTCGGCAAGACCATCACGATCGAGTCGATCCCTGACCAGACCGTGCACCTTGGTCAATTCCGGATGGACCTGGCCGACGTCGCGACGGTCGACTCAGGCGACGTGATCCGCTACCCAAACACGCTCACACACTTCCTGGGGGCGCTGCAGCCAGGGCTCACCATCCAGCAGATCGCACAGCTTCGCCTCAACAATCCGGGCAAGGGGCCGCACTCGGTGATCGGCCCGATCGGCGTGCACGATGCGCACCCCGGGGACGTGCTGGAAGTGCGCTTTCGGCGGCTCCGGCCCATTGATTTCGGCGCCAATTTCCACAACCCGCTGCTGCCCGGGATCCGCACCGGTGCGCTGCCGGATGAGTTTCCCAATGGCCAGGTCATCTACTTCAGTCTCGACAATGAAGAGAACCGGACCCAGTTTCGGCCCGGCATCCACATCCCGCTGGCTCCGTTCCAGGGGATATTCGGCCTGGCGCCTCCGGGCGCCGACCTGGTCGTGACCTCGGTGCCTCCTGGCCAGCACGCTGGCAACCTCGACCTGCGCGAGCTTGTCGCCGGCGCGAAGCTGTTCATCCCGGTCTGGCGCGATGGAGGGCGCATCTTCACCGGCGACAGCCACGTGGCGCAGGGCGACGGCGAAGTCAACCTCACGGCCATCGAGTCGGCCATGCGCGAACTCGAGGTGCAGGTGGTGCTCCACCCGGGAGCACTGGCCGGCGTCGCTGAAGCGGACCGATGGCCGATGGCCGAGACTGTGACGCACTGGATCGCGGTGGCGACTGCTCAGCCGGTGCCCGACCAGCAGACCGCGTTCCGCAGCGCGTTCATCAGGGCGCTGCACAACGTCATCAACTTCTTGCACACGAAGGCCGGGCTGACCCGGGACGATGCCTACGCACTTTCTTCCATAGCAGTTTCCTTCCGCATCACCCAGGTCGTGGACGTCACGATCGGCGTCCACGGAATGATCCCCAAGTCGTTGTTCGATGAGGATCTGCGCGAGAGCATTCACATCGCCTAGGCACTTGGCGCGCCGGGCGGGCGCCCGCTCGGCGCGTCGTCCACCTGGGGGTGACGCTCGACTAGTACTACAGCGCGGGTTGCAGGGCCCGGTGCCAGACGCGTAAGTTCCTCTGTCCCGAAGCCGCCATCAAAGCTGACGATCCACCCGGCGGCGGAGGGAGCCCGCCTTGCTGAATCGAGACGATCTGCACGCCTTGCTGCCCGGCTGGAGGAGTTTCACGGCCGTTTCGGCCGCTTCTTCTTGCGCTCAGAATCCCGGGAGTGGAGCCGTAAGTACCTGGTGGGGCTGGCCCTGCCGATCGAGCGGAAGAACGTCGAGAACATCGCCGAGCAGGTGGGCGGGTCGCCGCGACAGCTGCAGGAGTTCGTGAGCGACTCCCCCTGGAACGACTAGGGATGCATCGAGGAGCTGCAGCGCCTGGTCGGCGAGGAGTTGGGTGCGGACGACGGCGTGCTGATCCTGGACGACACCGGGTTCCCGAAGAAGGGATCTGGTCGGCGGGGGTGGGGCGCCAGTACTCCGGGACGCTGGGCCGCGTGGACAATTGCCACGTGGGCGTGTTCCTGGGCTACGCGAGCAGTCGAGGCCACACGCTGGTAGACCGCCGGGTTTTACATGCTGGAGCCGTGGTTCGCGAAGACGGCGATGGCTGCGGCACGGCGGGAGCACGCCATGGTGCCCGAGGACCTTCGCTTCCGGACCAAGACCGAATTGGGCCAGGAAATTGGTGGAGGCGGTGCAGCGTAATCGTCACCTGCCGTGGCAGTGGGCCGCCGGTGACGCCGCCTACGGCGACAAGTACGACCTACGGCAGGCCGTGGCCGCGCAGGGCAAGTGGTATTGCTTCGAGGTCAGCTCCACGGCGGAGGTCTGGACGAGGGACCCTCGCTGGCAGGTGCCGGAACATGATGGTGGCCGTGGCCGGCCGCGGAGCCGGCCTGAGCCGACAGCGTCGTCGCCTGACGCGAAGACCGTGGCCGAGGTGGCGCAGGGTCTGGCGACGAGAGCATGGGTGCGACATCGGGTTACCGAGGACGCCAGGGGACCACGCGAGTACGAGTTCGCCCGGCTGCGCGTAATCGAGAAGCAGCACGGGCGACCGGGTCCGGCGGGCTGGCTGATGGTGCGCTGGCCGCTGGGCTGCCGGGACCCCAAGGAGTTCAAGTACTTCCTGTCCAACGCACCGAGGACGGTCTCGCTGGCGGCGCTGGCACGGGTCGGATGCCTGCGCTGGACAATCGAGGAGAACTTCGAGCTCGCCAAGGGTGAGCTCGGGCTCGATCACTACGAGGTTACCCGGTTCCGAGGCTGGTACCACTACATCACGCAGGTCCTGCTCGCCCTCGCCTTCCTGAAGTCGGTCCAGTGTGGCTGGGGGAAAAAAGGGGTCTCCGCGACGGTGCCGGAGGTCCGCGAGATCCTGGAGGTCGTGCTGCCCCGAGCGGACTGGACGCCCGAGTTCGCGATTGCCTGGTTCGAGAACCAGCAACGACGCAAGCGAGTGTCCCGCCGCTCCCACTGGCGGCGCTGGTTTCGTGGGCACCCGTACCCCACGTAGCAAACCATGACGACGTCCGATCCGCACTCCTGGACGGACGACCAGGTCGTCCGCGAGCGCTACGCCCGCTCCCCGAGCCGTTGCCGAACGATTTACGAGTTCCGGCCACCCGGCCACGACTTGCTGGGCTTCCTCTTGGATCAGATCCGATGGCTGCCGAGCGGTAGGGTCCTGGACGCCGGCTGTGGGCTCGGCAGTTACTTCGCTGCCCTCGCCGCCCGCGTTCCGTCGGGCATGGTCGTGGGCCTCGACATCACCTTGAGCATGCTCACGCGGGTGGCCGGGTGGCATCCAACCGTGCCGCTGATCTGCGGTGACGTGAGGACGCTGCCGGTCGTGTCCGGCGCCTTCGACGTGGTGGTCAGCGCCCACATGCTGTACCACATCCCCAATCTGGACGCGGCGATTCGAGAGCTGCACCGAGTGCTGCGTCCCGGTGGCTGCCTGCTGGCCATCTACGATTCGGTTGCCAGCCAGACGGAGCTGGACGAGCTGTTCCTCACCTCTGGTGGAACGGCGACCCTCAACTCGATCACCACGCTGTTCTCGATCGAGAATGGCCGTCGGCATCTGGAGCCAGTCTTTGAAACGGTCGACCTGTACACCACTACCAGCGAGATGCTGGTCACCGACCCGCAGCCGATTCTCGACGAGATCGACTGCTTGCGTCCGGTCGCTGAGGCACACCTGGCCTCGAGGATCAGCTGGGAGGCGATGCTGGCGCAGGTCAGCGCTCGCGTACACGAGGTCATTGCCTCCGAAGGCAGGTTCCGCATCACCGAGACGAAGGGCGTTTTCGTTTGCCGCCGGACGGAACACGCAGGCCAACCAGCGGGCGCTGGCCCCGGCCAGGCGCAACCCGCGCTGTAGTACTAGAGGTGCGGCCGGAAACCCGGCCGAGGCATCTGGGGGCCAGGTGGTCCGAATGCACCCGGGCCGCCGAGCACCGGAGCACGCGCATTAGCAATGCGTACGCGAGGAGCGCAGAAGGCCCGGGTGCAGGCGGGCCGCATGGGCGCCAGAGGTCCGGTCGGGCTTTTCGGCCGCACCTCTAGCAGGGTGCCGATGCTCACGGCGACAGAGCGGGCAGCCCGCGGCAAGGCCGCGCGCGCCGAGGTGCCGCGCGCCAGCCATGCCGTCTTCGAACCCTCCTCGCACCGGCCCGACCCGATTGCCCTGCTGGAGGAACAGGCCAGGACCCGGGTTCCCGAACTGGTGCCGATCCGCTACGGTCGGATGCTGGTCTCACCCTTCGCCTTCTTCCGCGGGGGCGCGCTGATCATGGCTTCGGACCTCGACGCCACGCCCACGTCCGGCATTCGCGTACAGGTCTGCGGCGACGCGCACATGTCCAACTTCGGCGTGTTCGATTCGCCGGAGCGGCGGCAGATGTTCGACGTCAACGACTTCGACGAGACGCTGCCCGGTCCCTGGGAGTGGGATATGAAGCGCCTGGCCGCCAGCCTGACCATCGCGGGACGCGAGAACGGCTACTCCCAAAGTGACCGCAGAACAATAGTGCTGGCGGCCGCCGGTGGGTACCGCAGAGCGATGACGCAGTTCGCGGGAATGCAAACGCTGGACGTCTGGTACGCCGGCCTCGAAGTCACGAGGGTCATGCAAAGGGTGCGCAGCGAGATCCCGCCAAAGCGATTCAAAGTGCTAGAGCGCAGCCTGGCCAAGGCCAGGACCCGCGACAGCCTCCAGGCCTTTTCCAAGCTCACCGAGGTGGTGGATGGCAACGTCCGGATCGCTCCGGACCGCCCACTGATAGTCCCCATGGAGGAGCTGGTGCCGCCAGACGTGAGGGACAGGCTCGAGCGCG
>DATFWQ010000013.1:0-30347 GCA_035259145.1 Candidatus Dormiibacterota bacterium
GTCGGCGGAATGCTGTGCTGCCAGGCCGTTCGGACGGAGCCATCGAGCACGTAGACCGAGCGAGGAGGAAGGTCCAAAGCCGCCAGCTGGCGCTCCTGGCCCGAGCCGCGCTGAAACCGCATCCGGCAGGAGGACAGCAGCGAGATGCCGATCACGGCCCCAAACGCCGGAGCATCCCGATGCCAGCCGATCGAGGCGCCCGGTGGGTATCGCTGTACGAGGGTCCTCCAGCTCCTCAGGGTGCAAGCCCACGAGCGCCGCCGACCGTGCGCGGAGCGGGTCCAGGGCGGGCGGCTGAGGTTCTGCCGGCGTGAGCTTGAACCTCTCATAGTCGTAGTCGAGGCCGAAGTGAGCGCTGGCGCGTCGCGCCACCAGGCCGTGCATTCGAATCTGGCGGAACTCGATCTGCTCGATCGCCGCCAGCAGATCTCGTTCCTCGACTTCGGACACGAACTCAGATTGGAACAGCAATCCTTCGGGAAGCACCGTCTCCCACTATGAGGGTGCCCGCAGAGAGAAGGATTCAGCCCATTGAGTATCTGCGCAGCCGTCAGGCCGATCGGCTCGGGATGGATGACCTCAACCGCGTCCCCGGCGACGAGGCCGCCCAACGTGTCGACGGCGAACATCGAGACGGCGTGGCGGCGCCGATGGCCGACTGGCGCGGATGAAGAAAGGGGGAGCACCGCAGTATGCGCCGGGGAACCAGTCTCTACACTATCCATACACTTCACGTGTATGATTGATGTATGGCGAGGGTCCGGACGAATATCGAGATCGAAGACACGTTTGTCAGAGCGATCATGGACCGGTACGGGGTGCACACCAAGACAGAGGCCGTGGACCTCGCACTGCGGCATCTGGCAGGCCAGCCAATGAGTCGCGACGAGGCGCTGGCGATGCGAGGGGTGCGCGCGATCGATGAGCCGCCTGCCGATGTTTCAGCGAGGGGGCTTGCTTGATCCTCGCCGACACATCGGCCTGGGTCGAATATGATCGGGCGACCGGGGGCGCTGTGGATCGGCGGCTCGCGGAGTTGATCGCGGCGGATGGCCCCCTGGCCGTTACCGAGCCGGTGGTGATGGAAGTATTGGCAGGGGCTCGGAGCGACCAGCGTGAGGCTGACCTGAAGCGCCTGCTGCTGCGTTTCAACCTGCTCCGATTCGACGTGGTCGCCGACTTCGACGGCGCTGTCCGTATCTACCGACGTTGCCGTCGGGCTGGGGTTACACCGCGAGGTCTGGTCGACTGCATGATCGCCGCCGTTGCCTGGCGGAGGCGAGCCGCGCTGCTTGCCCACGACGCCGACATGCTTCGCGTAGCGGCGGTTATGGGGATCGACCTCGACGGTGCCTCGCTCCGCGTCTCGTGACCCTGGGGCGCGATCGGCCAGGATCCTGACGAACTGCACGCACGGCAAGGAGGACCCCGAGCGCGCCACCCTGCCGTTTGTCGTCGGCAACGTGGCAGCGACGGCCGACCAGGAAGCGGTGGTACTGCTCACGATCGACGGAGTGTGGCTGGCGACCAGGTGCTATGCAGACGGCATCCAGAAGGAAGGCTTCCAGCCCTTGAAGGAGGTCATGGACGCGTTCGTTGCCAACGGCGGGCAGATCTGGGCCTGCGGTGCGTGCACCAAGCCCCGCGGCATTACCGAAGCCGACCTCATCTCGGGGGCCAAGATCGTCACGGCGGCAAACGTGGTCGAGTACCTGGCGTCGGGCGCGGCGACGCTGAACTTCTGATCGAGCGGACGAGGAAGCGACGGGGATGCTGCTCGAGGCCGGTCTATGCATCGCGTTGCATAGCCATGGGCCGGTGGCGCTGGCCGGTGCCAGGACCTGGCGGGGGTCGGCAGGGCGCAACCAGCCATCGCCATTGGCCATGCGGCCGAGTGTGGCCGCCCCCAGGCGACGAAACGGTCGGCCGCCTGCGGCCGGGTTGCTACAGGCGGTGGAGGACCCTAGCCGGGGCCGGTGAGGCAGGAGTCCGACCCGCGTATTATGTCCGTTCACATCCCGCGGACGCCGCCGAGCTGGCGTAACGGAAATCACGAATTGCACGCTCAAACGCTCCGCTAAGGCTCGCGGCGGCTTAGCTCCAAGTCCAGGTCGCGCCGTATATAGATCTCGATGTACTCGGGCAGCCACACGTCCTGGGCCATGCCCGAGAACAGCTCGAGAAGCCGGTCATCGACGCGGCGCGTGAGGTGGACGATCCGCCAACGGTTCAGTGGCCGGGTCTCGCTGCCACCGACCGAGTGCTCAACGTGGAAGATCGGCTGGCCGGTGCCGGCCAGCACCTGATGGCCGGCAGCATCAGTGACCGAAGACGCGCCGATGAAGGTGGCCTTCTGCTCCTGATGGTTCAAATACACCCGCTCCAGGACGGTGCCGTACTCGCCAAGCCGCAGCCAGAGGCGCTGCTCTGATGAACGCAGGAAGTAATCGCCGCCGGCGTTCGCTTGCCGGTCCCAGACATGCGCGCTCCCGGCGTGTACCACGAAGGGGATGTACTCCCCCGGGGTTGTATGCCTTGCGTACCTCGACGTCCCAGAGCATGGTCCGGGTGAAAACAAGCGGCTTACTGGTTTGGTACCAGGCCGCAAGCACCTGATTGACGTCGCGGTCGGGCAGCTGGGCGCGCGTACGGGCTGTGTCTGTCCAGGCGCGTTCAAACTCTGCCTCCAGTTCGGAGCTGTCGCTCCCCGGCGTCATCCCTGTCATTCGCGCCACTCCATGATCACCCTCTGGCTGGGATGGATGGTGGTCATCCGAAGGCGGCCCAAGCCGCTGTTCCGGAATTTGTGAGGCACCTGGCGCGGGCCCATTACCACCTGTCCACGATGGGCCTGGATCGATTCATCGCCGACGGTGAAGGTCGCCTCACCATCATGCAGGACCAACACCTCGTCATGGGGATAGCGATGAAGCCTCGGCCCTTCGCCGCGCGCCGCCTGATGAGGTCGCTGACCCGGATGTTCGAAGCCGGTCTGACATCAGCTACCTGGGATCGGCTCAGGTGAGAGGCAATTCCATCCGGCGTTCGATTCGTTCCGAGCCAGTGGCAGCCGGGACTGGCCCTCGATCGGTGAAGCCATGGCGGCGGTACAGGTGTAGTGCCTGCGGGTTGTCTTCGAAGACATCGAGGGTTAGCCGGCTCGCCCCTGTTTGCCTCGCCCATGCCACCACTGCGTCGACCAGTGCGTCACCGACGCCGCATCCGCGTGCGAATGGGGCGACCCACATCGAGAGCAGCTCGGCGGTGCCGTCTCCAAGGTCGGCTCCGCTGACCATTCCTGCCTCCGATCCACACAGGTAAGCGGCCAGGTGGAACGGCACGGCCGTCAGCCGTGACCGCCAGCGATCTTCTGAGTCGCCCGTACCCGTCCAGTCGGCGAGGCTCGAGCCGAATGCATGAGGCGCTTCTTCGAGCGCCGCCAGACGCAGGCCCCGCCAGACGCGCCAATCATCGGCCAGCAGCCTCCGCAACTCGATTCGGTGCGGCTGGTCAACGGTCATCGCGCTCGTTATCTTCCCACTCGCCCCGTCTGGCTTCGGCTGGGCCGGCACAGGGAACATGGGGAGCGACGCATTCGCACACTGGCGCAGTTCCCGAATCGAGAGGGCCGTATCTTGTCCAGTGCGGAGTCCGGGCTGCTGGCGCCCAAAGCGCGCAGGCGTGGCACCATCTGAGCTTGTGGGGCCCCAACGTTTCACCACCACGGTCGCAGACGGCGGGCGCGGCCGCCTGCTCATCCTCGTCCCGTTCGATCCCAATCGGACGTGGAATGCGAAGCCGCGGCATCACGTCACAGGCACCGTCAACGGGATGGGTGTGCGTGCGGTTCTCGAACGCCGCAGCGATGGCTATGGATTCACCCTCGGCCCGGCGTGGGTGCGCGACTGCGGGGTGGCCGTCGGCGACACGGTGCTCGTTGCGCTGTTGCCGGAGGGCCCGCAGCGCGACGACCTCGCCGCTGACGTCGCAGACGCGCTGGCCGCCAACCCCCGAGCCGGAGCGTTCTTCGACTCCCTGGCGCAGTTCTATCGGAAGGCCTACCTGAGCTGGATCGATGCGACCAGACGCAGCCCGGCCAAGCGGTCAGAGCGGATCGCGGAGATGATCAGGCTGTTGGACGCCGGGGTCAAGCAACGCCCCAACTCATAGATCCGGTGAGCGGGCCCTGATCCAATCGCGGGAGACATAATTGCCCGGTGCCGGCAACCGTGCGCACAAATGGCCTTGTGCTCACAGAGCACGAGTTTTCCGTGCCCCTTGATCACTCGCGGGCTGCCGGCGAGCGGATCACAGTTTTCGTACGCGAGGTGAGCGATCCGGACGGGCTCGACCGGCCGTACCTCGTCTTCCTCCAGGGCGGACCGGGCATGGAGGCGCCGCGTCCCACGCGCCATCCGAGCGTGCCTGGCTGGCTCGACCGCGCACTGCGCGACTTCCGCGTGCTGATGCTCGACCAGCGCGGTACGGGCCGGTCATCGCCCATCGGCACGATGCCCGGCTTGACCGCCGAACAGCAGGCCGACCGTCTCAAATTGTTCCGTGCCGATTCAATCGTTCGCGACGCAGAATCGATCCGCCTGGAGCTGGGTGTCGAGCGATGGAGTGTACTGGGTCAGAGTTTCGGTGGCTTCTGCGCCATGACCTACCTTTCGATTGCTCCGGAGGGCTTGTGCGAGGCGCTGATCGCGGGCGGCGCGCCGCCGATCGGGCGGCCGACGGATGACGTGTACGCGGCGACGTACCGCCGCGTGCTGGACCGCAACCGGCAGTACTTCGGGCGCTATCCGGCGGACCGCGACCGAGTGCTCTCCCTGCTCCGGCGGCTCGAGGTGGAGGAGGTCTGGCTCCCGTCCGGCGACAGGTTGACTGGGCGCCGGTTCAGGCAGCTCGGCAGCATGCTCGGAATGAGCGACGGCGCCGAGCACCTGCACTACATCCTCGAGCTTCCGGCCGAGTCGTCTGCGTTTCTCCACGACGCCGAAAGGGCGCTGCCGTTCTCGCGCAACCCGCTGTACGCGGTGATACATGAGGCCTCTTACGCAGACGGCTGCGCCACGCGCTGGTCGGCCCATCGTCTGCTGCCGGCGGATTATGAGTCTCCGGAGCTCTTCACCGGTGAGCACGTGTATCCGTGGATGTTCGAAGAATATGGATCCCTGGCTCCGTTGCGTGGCGCCGCCGAGATCCTGGCGGGGTACACCTGGCCGCGGCTGTTCGACGAATCTGTGCTCAGGGCGAACGAAGTTCCGGTCGCCGCGGCCATCTACGCGAACGACATGTACGTTGAACGCGAGTTCTCGGAAGAAACGGCACGTTTGGTCCGGGGCCTGCGTGCGTGGATCACCAGCGAGTTCGAGCACAACGGCCTTCGGGCGGCCGGGAGTCGGGTGCTGGGGCACCTGCTCGACCTCGCCCGCGGCCGCGCCTGACCCCCGTACACGAATGGTCGAGGACCTCCCCTAGCCTCTTCTCTCCGCTGCAAGGCGTAGGCCGAGCAGCCACAGGTTTCTATTTCCTGACGCAGGTATATACACCGTATACCTGGTCGCGAAATTCAACGGTGACTATCTCGAAGCCGGTCGCTGCCAGCATCGGCTCGAACAACCATCGGAAAGTGCTGTGCTCGTCCCGGATATGGACGGCGAAGTCCGCCCGTGTGTACCCCTCGGCCGGATCCTCGACGGCCCCGTCCAGCCATCGACCAAGGATCTTCTCCGACTCCGAAGGCTGGAAGTCGTAGATCAGGTCGCGGATGCGCAGCAGAGCGCCCGCCCGCATCATGCGAGCCATGCGTTCGAGCGCTATCGCCTTCCAGAAATCGGGTAGATGATGAAGCGCGTTGCGCGTGTACACCCCGTCCACCGGCGGGCCGTCGTGTCGATAGGTCAGGAATCCAGCCAGTACGCATTCGAGGTTCGCCAGGTTCGCCTCGGCCGCACGATCTCGAAGGAACTGAAGCATTTGAGCTGATACGTCGATGGCCTTGACATGGCCGAACCGCCGAGCGGCGGCGAGGGCAAACTGACCAGTTCCAGCCCCCAGATCCAGCATGACGGATGCCGGCCCCAACCCGGAGCGAGCGAATATGTCAAGGTCCTCGGTCGGGTCGGGATAACCCTGCTTGCGGTCGTAGCCCGACACGAAGCGAGCATCGAGGTGTTCCGGCCCAGCGTGAGACGACTCGTCAAACAGCCAGGGTTCGTCCATTCATCAAATTCTCCGGATGCAGATCCCACGCGCAGTTTCCGCGCATCCGTTGGCGACGGAGCGTTTGACCCGTAGCCAAGAGGTGCGGTCGCCGGCGAATGGCACTATGGATCTGGATGACAGTGAGTACGTCAGCCCTCGTACCGCAAATACGCCGCTGAGCTGACTCCACTTGCTGCCTCGGACCGTATCGTTCAAGTGATGCTTCTGGCCCGCCGCAGCACGCGCTGGGGAATGCTGCTCGACTCGCTGCTGGCCGTCAATTTGGGTGTGTTCGCCGTGATCGGCTCGCGGTGGGGGGGCGCCGCCGGTCGCCACCCGTTCGACCTCCCAGGCTACGTGCTGGTGGCGGCTGCCGTGGGTCCGCTCGTCGTACGGCGAGTCTGGCCGGCCTGGACGCTGGCCCTCACGGTTGCGGCCACGGGCGTCTACCTCGGGCTCAACTACCCGTACGGCCCGATCTTCGTCGCACCGGGCATCGCCCTTTACACCGTGGCTGCGGCGTGGCCCTGGCGGCGTTCTGTGCCCGCGGGTGCAGCGGCCGCCGCCGCGATCGCTCTGGCGCAGCTCATAGGCACGGCTCCGGCGCAGTTGCCGGCTGAGTTCGTGCATCTGGCCAGCTACCAGGCCTGGCTGCTTGGCCTGCCCTTCGTGGCTGGGCTTGTGATACGTCTCTGGCGGGAGTCAGTTCAGCGCGATCGCGAGGAGACGGACCGGCGTCTCGCCTACGAGGAACGCCTGCAGGTGGCGCGCGAAGTCCACGACGTGGTCGGACACGGCCTGGCGGTGATCAACCTGCAGGCGGGAGTGGCGCTTCACGTCCTGGAGCGGCACCCCGAGCAGGCCGCTGAGGCCCTCAACGCCATCAAGCAGACCAGCAAGGACGCGCTGGAGGACTTGCGGGGCACGCTGGCTCTGTTCCGCCAGCCCGAGTCGGCAAACGGTGCGCGGCGCCCGGCTCCCGGTCTCGACCAGCTCGAATCGCTTGTGGCCACAATGGCCGACAATGGCCTTTCCGTGGACGTGCAGGTCACGGGAGCGCGAGTCAAGCTGCCGGCCGCTGTGGACCTGGCCGCATATCGCATCCTGCAAGAGTCGCTGACCAATGTGCTGAGGCACGCCGGATCCGCCTCCGCAGCCGTCCGGGTCGACTACGCGGCGGATCGGGTTGGTCTCGAGGTAAGCGACCGAGGCCGAGGCCGCGGCGCTCGTGACATCAAAGCCGGCGGCCACGGCATCGTCGGTATGCATGAGCGCGCAACTGCAATCGGCGGCAGCCTGGAGGCGGGGCCTCGTCCCGACGTGGGTTTCCAGGTCAGGGCCGTCTTGCCGCTGGAGGGATCAGCTCGATGATCCGCGTGGTGGTAGTCGACGACCAGGCGCTCGTCCGCGCCGGCGTACGGGTGCTGCTCCAGGACGAGGACGACGTGGAGCTGGTCGGGGAAGCGGCTGACGGGGAGGAGGCACTGGCGTTGGTCCGGCAATCCCGGCCTGACGTGGTGCTGATGGACGTGCGAATGCCCAGGATGGACGGCATCGAGGCGCTGCGCCAGATCATCGCCGACGCATCGCTGGCTGCCACGCGCGTCATCATGCTCACCACGTTCGACCTGGACGAGTACGTGTTCGACGCGCTGCGCGCCGGCGCGAGCGGCTTTCTCATGAAAGACACGGAACCTGGGGAGCTTTTGCGGGCGGTGCGTGTGGTCGCTCAAGGCGAATCGCTGCTCTCACCCGCCGTCACCCGGCGTGTGATCCGCGAGTTCGCCGTCCGGCCGGCCGCAAAACCTCCACCGCATCAGAGCCTGAAGGCTCTGACGGATCGAGAGCGGCAGGTGGTGGCGCTGGTGGCCCAGGGCCTGTCGAACGATGAGATCGCATCGCGGCTCTTCGTGAGCCCGGCAACCGTGCGCACCCACGTGGGCAGGGCGATGATGAAGCTCGACGCTCGAGACCGGGCCCAGCTGGTCGTGTTCGCGTATCAGTCCGGGTTGTCGAGCGCCGCCGGAGCCTGACCAGCTCCGAGACAAGCCGAGCTCCCTGACGTAGGCGGCGTACGCTGCCTGTGCAGGGAAGATTCAGCTTTACAGGGGACGCGGAGACAAGCCGCCGATTCCTAGCGTGCGTGTCATGAACAAATTGCACGCAGGAGACAGAATCGAGAACCGCGTCACCGGTGAGCGACTGGTCTTTCGCGAGACGAGCCACGAGAACGGGGGCCGTCGAGTGCTGTTCGACACGTTCGTGGAGCCGGGCGGCTTCGTCGCTGCGGCTCACCTCCACCCTTTCCAGGTGGAGCAGTTCGAGGTCGTGTCGGGCAGTCTCGGCTTGCAGCTTGCCCACGAGTCTCTCGAGCTCGGGCCGGGGGCCGAGGTCGCGGTTCTCAACGGCACTCCCCACCGCTTCTGGAACGCCGGCGAGGACGAGCTCCACTTTCGGGTGAGCATCAGTCCGGCGCTTCAGTTCGAGTCGCTGCTCACCACGATGTTCGCCCTGGCGGAGGAGGGCAAGACCAATGGACGGGGCATGCCCAACCCGCTGCGGCTTGCCGTGATCGCCCAGGCGCACTTTGACACGGTCCGGCTCCCCTCGCCTCCGGTCTTCGTGCAACGCCTCGGCCTTGCCGTCGGCGCTGCTCTTGGGCGGCTGGTGGGTTACAAGCCGGCGTACTCGGCCACTGCTGCCGTGCAAGATTCACAGGTGGCGTAGAGGAGGTCGCAGGAGGTGAAGCAATTCGCAACCGCGGCCCAACCGGTGGTCGGCTTCATTGGGCTTGTCATGATCACGCTGGGCCTCCTCTTCTGGAGCGGCAGAGCGCTATCGCTTGTCCCCCTCCACATACTGCTGGGCCTGGTGCTGGTAGTGCTCCTCTGCGCGCTGGCGGTCGTGGGCGCCCGTGCTCACGTGCCGACGGGGCTGGTCGCCATTGGTGTCGCGTGGGGTTTCGTGGTTCCGACGCTGGGCGTGCTTCAGACGGGCCTGTTGACAGGCGACTTCCACTGGATTGTCCGGGCCACGCATCTGCTCGTGGGACTGGTCGCGATCGGGCTTGCTGAGGGCCTGGCGGCCAGCATCAGGCGAGCGTCTGCTGCCCGGCCAGGAGGTATTCAATGAATCTTTCGACCTGGATTGCGCTTCTGGCGCAGGACGCGGACTGGCACCGATGGGGCGGTGCTGGTTGGGGCGCTTGGTCCTGGTCCTGGTTCTGGTTCGCCCCGTTCTCGCTTGCGCTGCTCACGGCAGTGGCCGCGCTCGCGGGCTGGCTTATATGGCGATCAGCTCGCAAACCTGAAGGCGCGAGTCTCGATCGAGCTCGTGAAATCGTCGCCGAACGCTATGCTCGGGGAGAGCTGAGCGGCGACGAGTATCGGGACCGGCTGAGCCAGCTGTGAGGATCGGGGGTGCTCGGTCTCTGATGCTGCTGGACGCGCCCGGCCAGCTGACACGGAGCCGGCACCCCCGCTGATCGGTGCACCGAGCCTGGTCAGTGCCTCTGGCCCCTCGGGTTCAGGCGCGCTTTCTTCAAAGGGCGTCGAAATCCAACTCGCGCAAAAAAGTCGCGACAGGGGCTTGACCTTGACCCTGGGTCAGGGTTCGAGCATGGGTGCATGGAGGCATCGACGAACGCAATGGCACAGACCGGCGGCAGGTCCGCCGTCATCGCAAGGGGCCTGCGCAAGGCGTATGGCGACAAGGTCGTCCTCGACGACGTCGACCTCAACATCGGCGAAGGCGAGGTCTTCGCACTGCTCGGGCCGAACGGCGCAGGCAAGACCACCACCGTCAAGATCCTGTCCACCCTGATCCCGGCGGACGCCGGCACTGCGAGCGTCATGGGGCACGACCTGCGCGCCGAGGCAGGGGCAGTGCGTGTTGTGATCGGGGTCACAGGGCAGTTCTCTGCGGTCGACAACCTGCTCACCGGCGAGGAGAACCTGCTCCTCATGGGCCGCCTGCTGCATCTGCCGGCGGCCGAGCGGCGCAGGCGGGCGGCCCGGCTGCTGGAGCGCTTCGACCTCGTGGAGGCTGCCAGGCGGACCCCGGTCACGTATTCCGGCGGCATGAGACGCCGCCTCGACATCGCGATGACCTTGATGGGGCGGCCACGGCTGATCTTCCTCGACGAGCCCACCACCGGCCTGGACCCGCGCAGCCGCCACACCATGTGGCAGCTCATCCGTGACCTCGTCGCAGAGGGCGTCACCATCCTGCTGACCACGCAGTACCTTGAGGAGGCCGACCAGCTCGCCGACCGTATCGCCGTGCTCGACCACGGCCACGTCGTCGCCGAGGGCACGCCCGAGGAGCTCAAACGGCGCGTCCCGGGAGCGCACATCCTGCTGCGCTTCGCTGACCCAGCCGCGCTCGACGCGGCCGCCCGGGCGCTGCGCGAGGGCACACGCGACGACGACGAGCTATTGCTCAGAGTGCCGAACGAGGCTGGCATCCGGTCGCTGCGAGGCGTGCTGGCCCGCCTCGGCGATGACATTGCAGTGGAAGACCTGTCCATCCACACCCCCGACCTCGACGACGTGTTCTTCGCCCTCACCGGCGCCGGGACCGCCACCCTTGTGAAGGAGCAGACCCGATGATCGCGCTCGCCACCGCTGTCCAGGACTCCACCACCATGATCGGCCGCGAGCTGAAACACACCGTGCGATTCCCGCTGATGCTCGTCGCGTCCATCCTCGTACCAGTCGTGCTGCTGCTGCTGTTCGTCTACATCCTCGGCGGCCCGATCGGCAACGGGCTCGGCGAAGCGGCGCGCGGCGCGCCCTACGTCGACTACCTGGTGCCGGGGATCCTGATGATGACGATCGCCGCCGGCTCGGGCAACATCGCGATCGGTGTGTGCACCGACATGAGGGAAGGCATCATCGACCGCTTTCGCACCATGGCCATCAGCCGTGGTGCCCTGCTGACCGGGCACGTCGCGGGCGCCGTCATCCGGGCGCTCGTAACCACTGCCGTCGTGACGGGCGTCGCGCTTCTGGTCGGGTTCCGGCCCCAGGCGGGCGTGCTGGACTGGCTGGTCGTAGCTGGGATCGTCGCCGCTTTCGCCCTGGCGCTCGCCTGGCTGTCGGTCGCGCTGGGCCTGGTCACCAAGAGTATCGCCGGCGCGAACGGCTCGACCCTGCCGATCCAGTTCCTGCTGCCGTTCCTGTCCAGCGCGTTCGTCCCAGCCGACTCCATGCCGTCCGGAATCCGCTGGTTCACCGCGCACCAACCGTTCACGCCGGTCGTGGAGTCCCTGCGCGCGCTGCTGACCGGCGCGCCGGTGGGGAACAACGTCTACCTCGCGCTCGGCTGGTGCGCCGCGATCGCGCTGGTCAGCTACTTGTGGGCCAGGGCGGCGTTCCGCCGCGGTGCCCGGTGACATGATGAAAGCGTTGGGCGGCGAGCGGGTCGGGGCGAGCCGAAGCACATGATCACCATCGGCCAGCTCGCCGACTTCGCGGGTGTCACGATCAAGGCGGTCCGCCACTACCATCAACGCGGCCTGCTCGAGGAGCCGCCGCGCGATTCGTCGGGCTACCGGCGCTACGGCGCCCAGCACGCCATCGACCTGGTCAAGATCAAGACGCTCGCCGAGGCCGGCGTGCCGCTCGCCCGCGTCAAGGAGCTGCTCGCCGCCGACCCCGACCGGTTCGCTGCGGCGATCACCGAGATCGACCGTAACCTGCAAGAGCGGGCCGAGGAACTCGTCCGCACCCGCGAGCGGATCGCCCGGCTCAGTGCCGGCGACCGGCTGTTCGTCTCGACGGAGGTCGCCGACTTCCTCGAAGAGCTGCAGGCGCTCGGCGTCAGCCAGCGCTCGGTGCAGATGGAGCGCGACGGCTGGATCCTCATGCAGGCGGTCTCGCCGAAGCAGGCGGCCTTGTGGATCGCCGACAAGCGCGAAGCGATGGGCGATCCGGAGTTCCGTGCCCTCTACCTTGAGCACGACGCGGCGTTCGACTGGTCCCCGGACGACCCACGTCTATACTCGCTGGCCGATCGCACCGAGCGCTGGCTGGCCAGCCGGCACCGCAGGTCCGACGGCGGACAGCAGTCGGTCCAGGATCCGGCCGTCGTCCAGGTGGTCGCGATGTTGGCCGGGGTGTCGTCGCCGGCCTGGGAGCGGCTCGCAGAGATCGCCCGGGAGCGCATGGATGGCGGGTGAGGGCAGGAAATGTGTCCCGGACGCTCGGGTTCGCCGGCGCCCCGCTCAGAGGAACAGGAGAGCGTCGAGGCCCCGTATCAACCCGACGCGTCCGACAACCGCGCGAGCTGCAAGGAGCGTCCCGGCCACGTACGGCGCTGCGCCTTCTCCGGCCTCGTGACGCAGTATCAGCCGCTCGCCATCCTTGCCGAAGATGACCTCGGTAGAGACCGAATAGCTCGGGAGGCGCACCGAATGAACGTGCGTCCCGGCGATCGACGCACCGCGAGCCTCGCGCGGTCCGATCAGTTCACCGACAGGCCTGGACCCCGTGGGAGGGCGGACGTCACCCAGCCGCTCCGCCAGCTGAGTTGCTGTTCCACTGGGCACGTCGATCTTGCCCGCCGAGGCGTAGTCGATGATCTCCCAGGACTGCACATGTTCGGCTGCCTCCAACGCGAACCGCTGGAGCAGCGCGGCCATTATGGAAGCGTTGGCCATCGCAACGACGCCTACCTGGGCTTCCACTGCAAGCTGTTCGATGCCCGCATAGTCGTCGGCGGTCAGGCCGCTCGACCCGTTGACCACGTGCGCTCTCCGCCGGATTGCGGCGACCACATTGGCTTTCGCGATCTCGGCCGAGGTGAAGTCAACGAGCACGTCGGCGCGTACGGCATCCAGGGCTTCGACCACCGTCGCGAACACCTCACCGTTCACTCCGTCGAGGTTCAGCGCTGCGGCGATCGGCAGACCTGCTGCCTTGCGGGACACACCTGAAACAAGCTGGAGATCGGGACTGGCCGCGACCGCTTCGGCCACCGGCCTGCCGGTCCAGCCGGTAATTCCCGCCACACAGATTCGTACCCGGGCGCTGTTACCCACTTCGACCTCCTTGAGCGCGGCACGAGCTTGATGCTTGCCCGCCATCAGCCACGGCCGATGCCGTCCGGATTGGATCTGCGCGAGAGCGTGGCAGTCGCGATGGCGCTCCCGACCGAAACCGTGTAGATGAAAGTGAGGCCTGGTCGCAGACCCAGCATGGCAGCGTTGCTGAGCGCCAGCGCCGCGCCGCCGACCCCGGTGCCAACGGCGGTACCGAGGTTTGCGCTCAGGTTGCGGCCCGCCAGCGCTCCTCCCTCTCCACCCTGTGGCGCTAGCGCCATCGCGTTCAGCGTGAAGGTGTTGAAGGCAATGCCCATGCCGAGCCCCGCCAGTGTCCAGGCTGCGTACGACAGCGGCAGTGGAACGCCGTAAAGTGCGGACGCAAAGCCTGCCGTGCCCGATGCCAGCAGCAACGCCGCTCCGGCGGTCAGTCGCCTGCGAGGGAAGCGATCGACCAGCTGCGTGTTGATCCAGACTCCGACCGTCCAGGAGATCGTCACCGCGCTTACGGCGATGCCCGCCGCCGCGATGGACGCGCCTCGCAGGTGTGTCAATAGCAGCGGCACGAAACTCGAGGCCGAGTAGAACGCCACATTGAGTAAGAACCCGGCGGCAACGATTGCGGGCAGCCCAACCCGGGCACGAAGCGAGCCTGCCGGTAGCGTGTGCCTCAGGGCCACGACGGTGATCGGCAGTCCAGCCAGAACGAGGATCGCGCCCCACCAGGCGGCCGCCGTCAGACCGCCTATTACCATGCCGGCACCCACCGCGACCTGCAGTGGCCAGCGGATTGGGGCCGCCTGCCGCGACTCGCCGGGCGGCCCCAGCGCGCGGAGCCGTGGATAGGCGAGGACGCAGGCGGCCACGGCCGGGCCAACGATAGCCCCGAAAGCCCAGCGCCAGCCGAATGTGGACGCGATGATCGCGCCCACCGACGGTCCGAGCAATCCAGGCAGCGTCCAGGTCGCCGACATCAGAGAAAGCACCTTGACCCGCGCCGAACTCTCGTATACGCGCGCTATTGCGCTCTGAGAGAGGGTGAACTGGGCCGCGGCTCCGTAACCCTGCGCAACCCGGCCGACGATCAGCACGGGCATGCTTGGGGCAAAGGCTGCCAGCAGCGAACCGGCAAGAAAGACGGCGATGAGAACAGCGAAAGGCAGCGCTTGTCCGTATCGGTCGGCGGCCCACCCAGCCGTCGGGATTGAGGCAAGGCCGGCAAGAAAGAACGCGCTGAAGGCGAGGCCATAAAGCGAGATACCGCCGATGTCACGCACGATCGCAGGCATGATCGCAGTGATGACAAGTGACTCAGTTGCGACCGTGAGAGTGATCAGCGTGAGTCCGATCGTCAGCCGGCCGGATGAGCCGCTGAGTACGGCACGCCATGTTGTCGGGCTCCCGGGACGGAACGTGGCAGGTTCAGACATCCAATCTCACGAGCGTAAGGGCCGCCGCCTTTGACCGTCGAGTTCGATGACTGACCGCGGTCGTGGGCCCTCCTCACCCTGACTTGATCAGTCCGGAAACGAGTACCTGTTCGGGCTCGACCTGATCCTCGGCGGCCTCGACAGGGCTCGTGACCAGGCTCGGTCTCGGGGGCATCGGCCCAACGTCGAGCATCGTCCCGCTGACCACCTGCTGCCTGACGTCGACGTCAGGCCAGCTGACTTAGGATATTCCGGCGTCAGGGCTCGCCCTGGCCGTGCTGTCAATGAGATACAGACACATAGTCGTCCGACAGATCGGTGGACCCGAAGTTCTGCAAGTAGTCGAGGATGAGATTCCGGCCCCGCGGACGCAGCAGGCGCTGGTCAAAATCCTGGCCGCCGATGTCGGGTTCTCGGATGTCAACATCCGCCGTGGCCGCTACCCGGGCGCACCACGGCCGCCCTTCACGCCAGGCTATGCACTCATCGGCGCGGTGGATCAGGTCGGCCCCGAAACTTCAGGGCTGGAGGTGGGGCAGCTCGTCGCCGCCCTGACCTTCGTCGGCGCCTACAGTCAGTACATCGTCCTCCCGGCCAAAGAGCTGTTTCCGGTGCCGGGCGGGGTCGATCCGGCCGAAGCGGTGACGCTGGTGCTCAACTACGTCGCCGCATACCAGATGCTGCACCGAGTCGCCCACGCGAGCCGGGGCCAGCGAATCCTGGTCCACGGGGCGGCTGGAGGTGTGGGTACGGCGTTCCTGGAATTGGGGCGCCTGGCGGAGCTGGAGATGTACGGCACTGCTTCCAGCGCGAAACACCGCCTGGTAAATCGGCTGGGCGCGACGGCGATCGACTACAAGACGGAGGACTTCGTCGAACGGATCGCGGCTCTTTCGGCCGGCGTCGGGGTGGATGCCGTCTTCGATCCCATGGGCTCCGCTCACCTGAAGAAGTCGGCCAAGGCCCTGCGCAGCGGCGGGGCCCTCGTGGCGTACGGCTACTATGAAGCAGCCAGGCGGGGCACCAGCGCCGTCTCGGACGTCCTCTCTCAGTATCTCCGCATGTGGCTCTGGTCGCTGCCGCCGCGCCGAGTCCGCGCAGCGTTCTACGACACTCGACCCACAAAGAAGAAGCACCCTGACTGGTACCGAGAAGACCTCGAGCGCCTTCTGGAGTGGCTGAGGACGGGCGACCTGAGGCCGGTGATTGCAGCCCGCCTGCCGCTGGAAGATGTGGTGAGAGCCCACCGGCAGGTGGAGCATGCTGAGGTGCAGGGCAGGCTGGTCCTGATCCCAAATCCCTGACCACCCGGCGGACGTTGGCGATTGCCTCGGGCAGCCAGGACAGCTCCGACGAGGTGGATAACGGCGGCGTTGTTCGGGAAGATCCCGATGACGGGGGAGCGGCGCTTGATCTCCATGCGGGTGTTCGTGGCAGGCGGGACCGGCGGCCTCCCCGACAAACCCACGTCGACCAGGGCCCTTCTCTCGGTGGCGGTGACCGGGATCTCGATCGACGTCCTGCGGCCGGCCCGCCCCCTGGTACCATCTGCCGTCTCATCGGCGATCCATTCCAGGTACGCCGGGTTTCCAGCAGCGATCGGCGACGCGATGATCTCCAGGACGTCGGTTATTTCCTGGTGGCGTAGGCGGCCGAGACCTGGCCGACGAGCGTCGCGAATGGCATGTCGAGCGCGGCGTAAACCTCGCCCGCCGCGGGATGGGTGTTATCGGCGAGGATTTCGACCATCAGCGTCGCGTAGTCGCTGACGATCACCCCTGCCTGCTGCATGCGCAGCAGACCCGTGTCGCGTTTGGTCGCTGAGAAGGTACCGCAGCAGTCGACGGCGACGTAGGCGTCGTAGCCGGCGGCGGTCGCGCCGATGGCCGGCAGTGCGGCGCAGACTTCGAGGGAGATGCCGGTGATAATGAGCTTCTTGCGCCCGGTCGCTTCGACGGCCGTGCGGAAGCGCTCGTCGTGCCAGGCGTTGACCGACGCGCGGTCGATGACCTCCTGGCCCTCGGGCAGGACTTCCTGCAGTTCGGGGATCAGCGGGCCCCACATGCTGTCGGCGGCCGTGGTGGTCACCACGAGGGGTAGACGGAGCGCAGTGGCGGCTTTCGCGAGGCTGGTCGCATTGTGCTTGAGCTCGAGCAGCGAGATGTCGCGGACGCCGGTGTAGAGGCCGACCTGGTGGTCGATCAGCAGGACCAGCGCGTTGTCCGCGGCGAGGGGCCCATAAAACTTGCTGGCCTCGGTAATAGCAGAGCATTCCCTCGATCGTTGTCGATCTGGTATGCGATGTCGATAGTCATCTGTATTGACAATCACAACTTAGAGGTATTCCCCGTCGAGGCAACCGGTGTACAGCGGAGGCCGGCGCCTGGAAAAGGTCGCGTTCCCGGCGGTGTCCGTGCCGTAATCGCAGACCAGCGCTGGCACTCGTCCCTTGGCCGGGTCCTTGAGCCAGCCTTCGGTCAAGTACAGTCGGCAGTCGACCAGGGAGTGCCCGTGGACACTGGCGTAGCCAGCACAGACGCCGACCTGGCAGTTGTCCGTCCGTCCCAGCATGCCCGAGCGGTTGGTCCGCTCGAACTGCACTACTGTTGCTCGCCGTGCGATTGTGGCAAACTTGTGTTCGAGTATCGACCTCGAAGTTACCAGCAGTCGTCTTTGCATTCGAAGGGCACAGTTGCAGCACAAGCGAGACCGGGTCCGAGTCGTCGCGGTCAAACTGAACGGCGAGGGGTGGATCGGCATCACCACGATCGGACAGCGATGCCGGGGGCACCGGCATCGCACGCCAGAGCTGGCCAAGCTCTGCGCACTACACCGGGACGGTGGCGGAGAGCGGGATTGGAATGTAATTCTCCTACCACTCGCTGAACCGTCGCCCGCAAGCGATTGACGCAGCGATCTGCCGGTAGTTGGTCGCGGGTTACCGTGTGGCCTGGAGAGCGGGGCCTTGAGCCCGGTCAGAACCCGGCGACCGGGAAGTCGCGTTTCAGACGAGCACCCGCTCGCGGCGAATGCCAGGCCGGAGGAACCGCGTCGGAGTCAGCGCCGGCGCGCGGCGCGGAACGCTGAAACGCTGACCGGCGTGGGGTTCAGGGCCTCCTGGCCGGCGAGCCCGGGTGCGACCGCCTCGCGAGGCCCGCCAGGGCGCAGCGGGCGAAGTGGTGACCGCCTGAAGCCAACGGTGGCGCGATCGCCATCGGCCGCCGGTCCGCTCATCCGCGACCCAGCATGTCCTCACGCTTTCGACGGAAGCGACGGCTTCGGCAAGCTCGTTATAGGGTGATTGAAGTCTGTATCGGAGTCCGGCGAGGGAGTGGCCTTGTACTGGAGAACCCAAACGGGAGGCGAGCATGAAGAGGAAGGCATCTGTCACCTGGTCCGGTTCGGCGCGCGAGGGTCGGGGCACGTTCCGCGTCGGTAGCGGCGCGCTCACCGCTCCATTCACTTATAACAGCCGCTTCGTCGGTGACACTCAGACCAACCCCGAGGAGCTGCTGCTCACGGCGCTTGCCGGCTGCCTCACCATGGCCACCGCCTCCGCCCTGCAAACGCAGCTCGGTGTGCTCGGAGATCTCGAGACAACTGCCGAGCTGGACCTGGTTCCCCACGAGTCGGGCGGCTACCGGATTCCCAAGATGCGACTGGAGATCCTGGTCGAGCCTGATCGACCGCAGGACGAGCTGGATCGGGCGCTCGGCAGCGCGATGGAGATGTGTCCAATCTGCAACGCGCTCACCGGCAGCGAAATCACCGTGAGCATCCGGTCGGGCGCCGGGATCGGTTAGAGGGGCCCGGCGCCGGCGAGTAGGATCGATTCATCACCTCGGTGTTCAGATCCTCGCAGGCGGTTGGCGGGCGCTCGCGACCTTTATTGACTGTTGGGCGGGAGTCCCCCGGGCCTTTCCCTTATGTCTTGTCGCGAGCCCGCCCCCGCTCCATTCGTCGTCGGAGACGGGAGGATGCTGATCAGCGACCTCCAGCGGGGCTCGAATGTCGGCCGCAGCTTTGATGATTGGATGCCAGGGAGTCGCGTCGAAGATAATGACGATCGAGCGGATCCGGCTGCGCGATACGCGGAAGTGCTCTGCGGAGCGCTGCGTACCGGCGGGCAGCGAGGTGTGGAGGTCGTAGACGAGCGTCGCCTCGCCCTCGCCATACAACTCACTGATCAGATCGACGCCCGTAATGAAGGGGACAAAGCGGGCGAGGGCAGCGACGTGCTGTTGTGGGGTATCGAACGCCATCATCGGGCTGCTGAAGTGGAACGAATCGGCCAGTTGTGCGCCTGCCGCCTGCACGTCGCCTCGGCAATACGCGTCGTGGTAGGCCCGAACGACCTCGCGTGTCTGCATTTCGTTCATCGAACCGGAACCTCAGTGGCGCCAAACCGATCCGGATTGCTGCGAATCCGGTTGGCCATCCGGTGCAGCGAGCCTGGCATGGCCTTCTGAAAGTCCTGGTCCAGCCGGCGCATCTCGTCGGTATCCAGAAACTCCAACCATTCGTACCTGGTGCCGGTTGGCGCCCCCTCCGCCGCCTCCTGCACTCGTGGATGCAGCCGCGCCAGGATGGTCAGGAGTGCAGGAAGGTCGCGCAGGCCGATGACCATCATCCGCCAGAAGCCACGGTCCACCATCCGATGTGGATGCGCCCGGCAGAGGCCGGACAGGCCGTCCTCCCAGTGCACGAACAGCATCCAGAATGAAAGCAGGGCCACCTGGTCCCGCGTAAGACCTGGAACCACCGCCTCCCGCACGGTCGCGTCGTCTCCCTTGAGACGTCTGACGGTAGGTTCGGCGTATCGCGTCACCAGGTCGATGTCCGCTTCCGCGCCGCGGCGTCGCAAATTCGCGCGGGCCGCAGAGTAGGACTCGCCGGTCCGCCTGGCACGCCCCCGCACGAGCTGCTTGAATCCACTATCTCGCGTCACCTGCACACTCCTCAATCGGCCGGCGCCCGACCCCCAGCGACGAACACACGGCAGAAGAGGTGACAGTGGACCGAGAGGGTGTCTCCCTTTGCCTCGGCGTGGGTCCCGACTGGGGCGGGGCCATCGAGGTTAGGCGCGGACCGTCGCCAACCGCGATTCTGACTCACCCTGGCGCGCGAGTCAACCCACTTCAGTGGTCACTGTGATGCGTCCGGAATGAAACTGAAGGGACCGAACGCGATGCCTGACGCGAGCCCGCGGAAGGCGGGGAGGAGACATGAGGGAGCTGGCGGTAAGGACGTTCTCGGTAGGGACGTGGCTGGTGCTGGTGTCCGTGCTCGTTCAGCTGCTGCTGGCCGCCCTTGGCGTGTTCGCAGACTCAGGTCGCTCCGGCTCGCGCCGTACCACATGAACGCGCAGGGAGTGCTGCGTGCGGTGTCCGGGCTGCACGTGCTGAACGCCATCCTGATCTTCTGGGTCGCGATTCAGCTCGTGGAGCAAACGCGCACATGGTCGGCGGGGGCGGCGGCTTCAGTGGCGCCAGATCCCCCAGCCGTCGTTGACGAACCGTGAAGATCCTCGTGGTCGGCTGTGGTATCGGCGGCCTCGCCACGGCATTGGCGCTCCGACGGGCTGGAGCAGACGTAGAGGCGCTGGACCGCGGGGGCGTTATGAATGAGGTCGGCGCCGGGCTCGCGATCTGGCCAAACGGTCGGCGGGCTTTGGCGGCGCTCGGCATCGACAATGTCGCCGGCTCGGTCATTTGGGGGCTGCAGTTCCGCAGCTGGCGCGGCCGATTGCTGGCCGAAATACCCGTCGACGCCTTCCGGGCCCGGTACGGCCACGAGCTGATGATCGCCCACAGGGCCGAGCTGCATTCGACACTGCTGGAGGCGGTCGGGCGTGATTCCGTCCAGTGGGGATTGGAAGTGACGAGCGTCGAGCAGGACGCCACCTCCGTTTGGGTCTGCCTGGCCTCGGGAGAGCGGCTCCAGGGAGAGCTGCTTATCGGCGCCGATGGGCTTCGCTCCGCGGTGCGTCGCAGCCTGCTGGGGGACGGCGAGCCGCGCTACTCAGGCGCCACCTGCTGGCGCGGGATTGCCAGCTTCCAGATGGGCGAGGGCCCTTCCCAGAACTGGTGGGAACGGGGTGGTGAATTCGGACTCTTCCCGCTTCCCGACGGCCGCGCCTACTGGTTCGCGGTGCTTCGGAGGCCGGAGCGCGAGGAAGACGGCCCGGAGGGCCGGAAAGCTGACGTACTGCAGGCGTTCGGGTCCTGGCCGGAACTCGTGGCGGCAGCGGTGGAGGCGACCGAGGAGGGCGCCATCTTGCGCAACGATCTTTACGACAGGCCGCCCACGGCAAGATGGGGCCGAGGACGAGTCACCCTCATGGGAGACGCTGCACACCCGATGCTGCCCAACGCGGCGCAGGGCGCGTGCCAGGCGTTGGAGGATGCGGTCGCCCTCGGCGAAACCATAGCAGCCGAGTTGTCAGAGCAGGCCCTCAGGGACTACGAAGCCCGCCGCCTCAGGCGAGCCAACAGCTTCGTCTCCCAGTCCCGCCGCACCGCCAGCCTGGTCCACGCGACTAACCCGATCGTGGCAGCTTTCAGGAACTTCTGGGTGGCGCATCTCCCGAGGACGCTGCTGTGGAGACAAATCGACGCGACCATGCGTTTCGACCAGGCAGCACATGACGAGAGCGCCCGGGTTCCTGGTCGGTGACACTCGGTCGACCACTCGGGGCGGGTCGTCCTCACCAGGTCGTGGCGCCCCTGCGGGTCCAGAAGGTAAGTTCAGCGCGCCACCTGAAGGAACGTTGAAAGGAGAGAAGGGAGAGATGAAGATCCCGGTCTTCGTGGTCGGGTGCGTCCTGGCGCTGGCAAGCGCGGTGGGTCTGGGGCTCTGCCTGGTCGGAGCCTGGTTTCTACAGCATCCGCTGCCCGACCTACCCGACTACAACCCACCCCGGGCCAGGACCACTGCCGTGGGGCTGCTGATCATCCTCCTCGTGGTCCTGCTGCTAGGCGCGGTCGCCAACCTACTCGTCGGCATCGGCGCCTTCGGCATGGGCGCCTACAGAGGGAGGAGACAGACATGAGTGACAGGGTCGAGCTTCCACCGGTTCCGCCGATTCCTCCTGTTCCTGGCAAGCCACCACCACAGCCATACCCGCCGCCGCCGGCTGCGCCGGTCACGCAGCAGCCGAGCTGGCCCGCTCAGCCAGCAGAGCCGCCGCGGACACACACCGACCGAACCGAGCAGCGGGTGCACCAGCTGGCACTTGCGGTGTTCATGATCCTGATGGCGAACATCGCCAGTTTCCTGGCCCTGCTTACGGCAGCGACCATCGTCGGTGCCGTCGTTTTCGGCCTGGCAGCGTTCGGGCTGTGGGTCACAGCCCTGGTCTTCTCGATCATGGCATTGAGCCGTGCATGATTCGGCGCTGGAACCCTTGAACGTAGGTCCGCCGTGAGTGCATGCGGATCTGGCGATCCTCTTGCCCAGGGCGGCGTCGGCGCGCACCACGAACGGTGGGCGGGCCAGATTGACGGCCAGGGCGAGGAGCTGATCGCGGTGGGCGTGCCGCTGATGGCCGCTTGCGAGCTAATCTGCCCGGCGGAGTGCGGGTGGGGATGTTCGAGCTGACCGCGTCGGGGAATGGGGGCTGCGGCACGCTGTGGGAACGCTCACGGGAGCTCGAGCTGATTCGGATGCTGATGGCCGAGCTCAGCGCGGGCCGTCCTGGAGTGCTGCTCGTGGAGGGCATGGCCGGGATCGGCAAGACGGCCCTGCTGCAGGCGGCGTGCCGGCGGGCGGAGGAGGCCGGGCTGGTTGTGCATCGCTCTCGTGGCGGTGAGCTGGAGCGCCAACTGCCGTTCGGCGTCGCGGTCCAGTTGTTCGAGCCGGCGCTGAGAACCGCCACCCCCGGCAAACGGCGAGCGTTGCTGGCCGGGGCGGCGTCTTTGGCCGCGCCGGTGCTCGGGCTCTCGGCGAAGGTGAAGGCAAGGCCCCCAGAGGATGACCCGTTTGGGCGTGACTCGCGGTTCTCCGCTGTGCATGGACTGTACTGGCTGTGTGCGAACCTCGCCGAGTTGTCGCCGGCGCTGCTGTGTATCGACGACCTGCATTGGTGCGATGAGGACACGCTGCGGTGGCTGAGCTACATGGTCCGCAGGATGGAGGGCCTTGCTCTGGGGGTGGTGGTGAGCGCCCGCCCGGCGGAGCCCGGTGGGGAGCACCGGCTGCTGGACGCGCTTCGGTCCGAGCCTGGCGTTGTGATGCTGGCTCCCGCGCCGTTGTCGGCCACAGCGAGCGCGGGCATGGTTCGTGAGCTTGTCGGCGGTCAGGTAGATGATCGGTTCTGCGTTGCCTGTCACGCGGCGACGGCGGGCAACCCGCTGCTGTTGTGCGAGATCGCTCGTAGTGTTCTGGCGGAGGGAGTCGATCCGTCGGGGCTGCGTGCCGCTGACGCGCAACGCATTGCTCCTGAGGGCGTCGCTCATTCGGTGCTCTTGCGTCTTGGCCGGCTCTCACCGCGCGCGGTCGAGTTGGCACGTGCAGTCGCGGTGCTCGGCGCCGACGCACCGCTGGCGGTGGCGGCGGCCGTTGCTTGCCTGGACCCGGACCTGGCGGCGCGGCTTGCGGGCGCGCTTGGCGATGCAGGCATCCTCGCTCAGTCGGCGAAGCTGGAGTTCGTTCATCCGATCGTGCGCTCGGCGCTGTACAGGGATATGCAACCGACGATGCGGGCACACCTGCATGCCCAGGCGGCCCGGGTGCTCGGTCAGCTTGCCGCTCCGGCCGACGTTGTCGCGGACCAGCTGCTCGGAACCCCGGCCGCCCACGATGCCCAGGCGGCGGCGCTATTTCGAGGCGCGGCCGAGATCGCCGCACGGCGTGGGGCACCGGCAGCTGCCGCGCGTTACCTGCGACGGGCACTCGAAGAGCAACCAGGCAAGGGCCGGGCAGAGATTCTGCATGACCTGGGCCGAATCGAAACAGAGTTGGGCGATCCGTCCGCGGTCGACCATCTGTGCGACGGACTGGCCAGCGCAACGGATCCGCGCCTGCGCGCGAACGCCGCGCTGAGCCTGGCTCACTGCCTGATTTACCTGGGCCGCGCTGGCGAGGGTGCCGACGCGATCGATCCCTTGCTACTCGACGAGGTTGCCAGGGTCGATCCCCAGTTGGCAATGCGGCTCGAGGCGAAGCTCATCATCACTCGATTTCTTGGGCGCTCCGGAGTGTCACATCCGCTGCCGCCGCGTCCTGTGCTCTCGGGCGCCACGCTCGGCGAGCGCGAGCTGCTCGGCGCCCTGGCGGTCCACGCTGAGAATGCACAGCAGGCCGCAGAGCTGCTCGAGGCTGCCGTAGGCCACGGCTGGCTGCTGCCCGAACAGCTCCATCCCGACAGCGGGCTATTCCTGGCGCTGGTTCCGCTCGTCTGGTACGAGCGGCTCGAGGTCGCGGACGCCGTCCTCGACCATGCCATCGCAGACGCCCGGGCACGCGGCTCACCGCTAGGTCTGGCCCAATACGGCTACGTGCGCGCTCTCGTCTTCTATCGTCGCGGCCGGGTTGCGGAGGCCGCGGCCGAAGCAGGGCTCGCCCATGACATGGCCCTCGAGGGCGACTGGAATACTGGTGTCGCAATGACCCTGGCGGTTCTGCTCGAAGCGCTCCGCGAGCAGGGAGCCTGGGACGCCGGGGAGCGAGCTATCGCCCGGGCCGGCCTCGAACTGCGCGACCTCGGCCTCGCGGCGGTCATTTTTCCGCCCAGCCGGGCTCGCTTTCGACTGGCCCAGGGCCGGGTCGACGACGCCCTCGAAGACCTCCTCCGGCTTGAGCCGATCGCTGCCGCGCGGCCCGAGCTCGATGCCGGCCACGGTATCTGCTCGACTCTCGCGCAGGCCCTGGCGGCGCAAGGAGAGCGCCGGCGAGCATCGGCAATGGCCGACGCAGCCCTGTCGCACGCCCGCCAGTGGGGCCTGCCCCGAGCGATCGCCACCGCCCTCATGAGTAAGGGCCTGGCTGTCGCGGGAGAGTCCGGCGTCGAACTGCTGCGAGACGCCTGTAACCGCTTCGCTGAGGTCCCCGCCCCGCTCGAAGAGGCTCGCGCCCGGGTGGAGCTCGGCGCGGTGTTGAGGCGGGCCAACCGTCGCGCCGAAGCCCGCGAGCCGTTGCGAGCCGGCATGGACGTGGCGCAACGCTGTGGCGCGATCGCGCTCGCCTCACGGGCACGCGAGGAGCTACGCGCGACCGGGTCGCGGCCGCGCCGGCTGACCCTGAGGGGCGTCGACGCACTCACCGCGAGCGAGCTGCGTGTCGCCAAGATGGCTGCGGACGGCATGCGCAACCGCGAAATTGCCCAGGCCCTGTTCGTCACTACCAAGACCGTCGACGTGCACCTGATGCACACCTACCGCAAGCTGGACATCAACCGCCGCTCTGACCTCGCCCAGGCGCTCAGGCCGCCAAACGGGTAGATACGGTCGAGGTTTTGCCGTCGCCGGCGTCACGATCGGCCCCCGGAATTGGCACCACCCAAAGATTAGGTGCCGCACCTGATGCGAAGCGGCTCGGCCCGTGTAATCGTGAGGACAACCCCACTGCCCCCGCAAGGTGAAGGGCATCCAGTCACTACCGCAAAGGAGCAATTTCACAATGGCCATCCGTCAAGAATCAAGGGCCGTCAACCTCGCAGTCGCCCAGTGTGAGGCATGGAGCAACCACGACTGGGACGCGGCCCGGAAGAGCCTGGCGAAAGACGTCAAGGTCACCGCCACCACCACCATGGAGGGTGCCCCGAACACTGATCTCTCTGGCGCCGACGCATACATGGAAGGCCTCCGGGCGTTCGCCGATCAAGTCGTGCCCGGCAGCCTTCGTGTAAACGCCGGTGTTGGCGACGAGCGCAACGCGCTCCTCCACGTGACCGTGGACTCCGACGGCCCTCCGTTCGGGCGCATGACCCTTCACGGGGCTCGGCTGTACCTGTTCGATGAGACGGACAAGCTCACGTCCGAGCACGTCATCTTCTACCTGGTCCCGCGCTGAACAGATCGGGAGGGGTCGGGCCACCCGGCCCCTTCATCGCTCTCGGAAAGACCGACTCGCGGCGCCGGTGCAAAAAAATGCGTTGCCAGGGCGGCTGGGAATCCTCGGCGGGGTGTTTGAGGGAGTGCAAACCGCCGCAAACGCCGGCGTCCCAGCCGACTCGGCGGTTGCAGCCGTCGCACACACAATCTGCTGGCAGCCCGCGCGGGTCCGTCGGAAACGCGCATGCCAGGCGCCGCCGCGAGCGTCCAGCCAGCCAGGGTCTCGCAGAGGCCTGCGGGCTGTGTCCGTGATCCGGGCAATAATTCGTTCCGGGATGAAGCAATCGCCCATCGGGGCACAGACCCTTCTTCGTACGGAGGATCTCAGCGCCGAGATTGGCCTCGATAAACGACCTCTGGGCATGGTCCGGCCGGTGAGCGAAGCAGACCACCGCCTTGGCCCTCCGGATGCGCCGGTGCAGCTGGTCGAATACGGCGACTACGAGTGCCCATACTGCATGCAGGCACTGCCCGGCATCCGACGGATCCTGTCACGGTTCGGGGACACTGTCCTGTTCGTCTTCCGGCACTTCCCGCTTGTCAGCCAGCATCCTCACGCCTGGAGGGCGGCCCTTGCGGCCGAGGCGGCAGGGGCGCAAAACCGTTTCTGGCCGATGCACGAACAGCTGCTCGATCATGAGCACCTCCTCACGGACGAGGAGCTCGCAAACCACGCCCGGGCGCTCGGCCTCGATATGGCTGCCTACGAACGGGACCTGCACGACCCGGCGCTCGCCGAACACGTCCGGCAGGACGCCCTCAGCGGGCTGCACAGCGGAGTGCTGGGGACACCAACGTTCTTTCTGAACAGCCGGCGCCTGGAGGGCGGCCTCCGTCAGGATGAGCTGGAGTCGGCAATCGAGCTGAAGCGTCACGGGCGGTGAAACCCGACGGCACTTCCCATCCGGGCGGAGGCGTCAAAGGGCGGCGGCGGCAACGTCTCCTCAGGAGAGCCGGCGCGGATCCTCCGCCCTGGTCATCGGTTGCCGGACATGAGGGCGAACGGCCGACAGGTTGATTTTGAATGGTGCGCCCGGCGCCCGAAAGCCGATTGCCAGGTGCTGGTTGTCGCAGAAGGGCATATGCTCAGAGGAGCTCCTGATAAACCTTGCGCATGCGCCCACACTGATTCTCGTACTGTCGCCGGCACTAGAGGTGCGGCGGCTGAGGCGGAACAGAGTTGAGGCTGGGGTCCTGGCGTGAGGCGATAATGCCGTCTCAGGTACCTTGACGGCGAGCTGGGCGATGGATTCGGAGGCAGTCGCCAGATTGATCAGAGACCGCTTCGAGGCAGTACCGCCGCGAGGCCTGCTGGTGGTCAGCGACTTCGACGGCACCATCTCGGAGATCGTCGACGAGCCGGCAAAGGCCCGTCTTGTGCCTGAAGCAGTAGGGGCCATCCAGCGCCTGGTGCCCCGGGTTCTGCGCGTGGTTGTGGTCAGCGGCAGGTCCGGTGAGTTCTTGCGGTCGCAAATCCCCTTTGCGGGCGTCGTCCTCAGGGGTAACTACGGCCAGTCAGGCGTAACCGGGGAGGAGCGCTTGAGGCTCGATCGCTTCAACCACGAGGCGGGAAACCGGATACGCGCGTGGGCGGCAGTCTGGTTGGAACCCAAGCCCGCCTCAACCTCAATCCATTTCAGGAACCAACCGGATGCTGGAGGTGACCTCCACCAACGCCTGAGCCCACTTGCAGACAGCCTCGACCTGGTCATCAGCCGAGGAAGAATGGTGCTGGAGGTGACGCTGCCACGGGCTGACAAAGGCCGGACGTTGAATCAGCTCGTGACGGAGATGCAGCCGGACGGGGTCGTATTCGCCGGCGATGACACCGGCGACCTTACCGCCTTTGAACAGATGAGCCTGTTGCCAGTTCCACACCTCACGGTCGGAGTTGCCTCGCCGGAGGTCAGTCCTGCAACGTTCGAGGCTTGCGACCTGGTCCTGAACTGCCCTCGAGCCGTCGCTGCCTTTCTGGGCTGTCTTGCAGATTGGGCGGCATGACAGCAGCAGGAGAGAGGGCGGGGTCAGCCACCCCGGGCGTCATCCACAGCCTTACCGCACGCCTCCTCGGTCGCTGGTCACCGATCATCGTCAGCAATCGTGCGCCGTACGAGCCAGAGGCGGGAGGCGGGTTCCGGCGCGGCAGTGGGGGCCTGGTCACGGCCCTCCTCAGCCTGGCTGAGGCGAGTCAGGCTCCATGGGTCGCCTGTGCACGAACCAGACGTGAGCGGCAGTTGGCCGGTAACGCAGCCGGCACGCAGATCGTCCCTCGTGGCAGGCCGCCGCTGAAGGTTCACTACGTCGACCCTGGTCTGGACCGGTACGAGGCGTATTACTCGGTCATTGCCAACCCACTCCTCTGGTTCATCCAGCACTACCTCTGGGAGCTCGGGAATGAGCCGGTCATCGATGAAGGAGTGCACAGGGCATGGGAACAAGGCTATGTGGAGGTGAATCGTCTCCTGGCACGGCGGGTGGTCGAGCTGGCAGCCAACGCCGATCGAACTCCACTGGTGATGACGCAGGACTACCATCTTTACCTTCTGCCCGCCTTCGTCCGCCAACAGCTCCCCTCTGCCAGCCTTCAGCACTTCGTCCACATCCCATGGCCGACAGCGGAGTACTGGAAGGTGCTGCCGAGCGCCATGCGCAACGCCATCTTCCGCGGTCTCCTGGGCAACGATGTGGTTGGATTCCAGACTCCGCGCGACGTCAGCCGCTTCCTGTCAGGGTGTGAAGAGCTCCTGGGTCTGCGCGTCGACTACCAGGAACAGGCTGTGCTGCATCGTGGCCGGGTGGTGTGGGTGCGTGCATATCCGATCTCGATCGACGTCGAAGCCATGGAGCGGCTCGCTTCCTCGGCTGCCGTGCGCAGCGAAGAGCAGCGCATTCGCAGCTGGGCCATCGAGAAGCTGATCGTGCGGGTCGACAGGACGGATCCGTCCAAGAACGTGCCAAGAGGCTTTGTCGCTTACGAACGACTCCTCCGCAGTCACCCGGAGCTGGTCGGCCGCATCCAGTTCTGGGCCTTCCTTCAGCCTTCACGGCAGGATGTAGCCGTCTACCGCGACCATCTGGGATCGATCCTGAGCACTGCCCAGCGCGTCAACGCTCGATTGGGGTCTCGTGACTGGCTTCCAATCCGCCTCGAGCTGGGAGAGAATGTCCACAGGGCCGTAGCGGCGTATCGGAACTACGACGTGCTCCTGGTCAATTCGATCTACGACGGTATGAATCTGGTGGCCAAGGAGGGAGCGCTTCTCAACTCCAGAAATGGTGTGTTGGTGCTCTCGGAAAATGCCGGCAGCTGGTACGAACTCGGCGACCACGCGATAGTCGTCAACCCATTCGATATCGAGGCAGGGGCGCAGGCGCTCTACCGCGCTCTTTCGCTTCCCGACGGCGCTCGGAGCCGCTTGTCGGAACAGCTCCGACACTCGGTCAGGACTTATGCGATTTCCAGCTGGATCCAGCGCCAGCTCGAAGACATCAACGAACTTGCGGGCTCCGCCACTTACGCCGGCGTTTGAGCTGTCGTTCACTATTTGTCGGAGGCTTCGCCGGCCGCAGTGATTCGATAGTCCGGACCAGCAAGAGCGTTGCCGTCAGCCTTTTCAGCGAGGCCGCCAATCGAGAGCGAACCAGCGCGGGATTCTGGACCGGGTCGGCACCTGCACCCAGCACCACCAGATCGGCGCCTGTCGCCGCCTCGAGTATGGCCGCACCGATATTTGCGGTCTCACGATCCAAGAGCTCCGGCGCCGGTGCTGCGACCTGGCTGAGGAGGAAGGCCAGGTCTTCTGATGTCTGAGCCTTTCGATCCGGGTGGTGGCGAGGATCCGTCAGGTGCAGGACAGCGAATCGGGCCTGCCAGGCAGCGGCCAGTGCGGCCGCCACTCTGAGAGCCAGCTTCGCGTTGGGACCGCCCCGCACCGGCACCAGGATCCTGCCTGCACGCCCCTGGAAAGGCGCCTCGGTATCACCGGGCCGAACGAGCACCAGGTCAGCCGGGGGATTTGCGCTGAGGTTGCCGATTACCGACTCCAGCAACCGTGGCCGCCGGCTGGCAAGGCCGGGCCACTCCACCACGATCAGGTTGGCGTTGGTCTCGTATGACGCTTCCCGGATCCCGAGGGCAACGTCGTGGACCACACGAACGAGGATCCCAAGGCCAGGCGTCGTGCGAGGCTCAACGGCGTCGTCCGTGGCGGCTATCCACCTGAGAAGGTCTCGCCGCCGCTGCGTCACTTCGCGGGCCAGAGCTTCAGAGGCTTGAGCGGGCACCTCGACCAGACCCAGGACGTTGCCTGAGCCGCGGCTCTGGCGAATCAGCCCGTCGCCGATCGAGAGGAGAGGTCCTGCCGTCTGAGCCCTGATGATTGGGACGAGAACCCGAAGCTCAGCGCTCGCAGCAACCGGCACACGAAGGCCGTTGCGATTGACGTAAGTGGCTACCGAGAGCACTGCTGATTCACCTCGGCTGGCTTACGTCCAGCTTTCCGCGGCGCGAGCGGCGCGGGACCTGATTCTGGCGCTCGGCCAGCGCTTTCGCGTGATGTCGATCATCTCCTCACGGATGCAGCGCAATGATAGTGGCCGTGTTCTGCGCGCATT
>DATFWQ010000014.1:0-24023 GCA_035259145.1 Candidatus Dormiibacterota bacterium
AAATGGGCTCCTCGTTGCGCCACCCCATCCTCCCCACCCCACGAAGCAGGCTTCGCGGGGACCCCGAGGCCACCGACCACCTGGAACGCCGGCCTTCGGGCCTGCGGCCTGCTCCACCTCCGACCGTTACAGTCCACTAGCCCTTGACCGCGCCGGCGATGGCGTCGACGATGTGCCGCTGCGCGAACACGAAGACCAGGATGATCGGCGCCAGCGAGATGATGGAGCCCGCACAGAGCGCAGTCCAGTTCGTCGAGGTCTGGCTGATGAACGCGTACAGGCCCACCGACAGAGTCCGCAGATCAGGCTGACCGAGCGTGAAGACGAGCGGCGTGAGAAAGTCGTTCCACGAGTTGATGAACGTGAACAGTCCGAGCGTGGCGAGCATCGGCCGCGCCAGAGGCAGCATGACGTACCAGTACGTCTGGTTGAAGCTGGCCCCGTCGACCCGGGCTGCCTCTTCAACCTCTTTGGCCACCGTCGTGAAGTAGCCCATAAAGAGGAAGGTGTTGAAGACCATCCCGCTTGCCACCTGGACGAGGATCACCGACCAGAGCGAGTTGAGCAGGCCGAGGTGCTGGATCACGTCGTAGACGGGCACGATCGTGTAGCCGCGCGGCAGGAAGAACGTCACGATGATGACCACAAGCAGGATCCGCTTACCCGGGAAGCTTGTCCTGGCAAGGGCGTGGCCGGCCATCGACGTGAAGAGGAGCGTGAGGGCGACCGTGAACACAGTGATGAGCACCGTGTTGAGGAAGTAGGTTCCGAAGCTGGCGCCGTTCCAGGCGTCCAGGTAGTTGAGCCACTGCAGCTCCTTTGGGATGATGCTGAGGCCCTCGTCGATGAAGCCTGCCTGGCTCTTGAGCGAGCTTCCCAGCGCCCAGAGGAACGGGTAGACCCAGAACAGGCCCACCACTACCAGGATCACATGCGTGAGCAGCCGCCGGAGGCGGGAGCGAGACAGCATGCGCACCTGTCCGGCCTGCTGCCAGCCGATTCGCGCGATCGCGATCATCGGGCGCTCCCCGGCACTGCGGTCTTTCCCGAATCGCCCGACCGGCGCTGCCTCACCCAGCGCCAGGCGATCGCCTGCATGGCCGTGATCACGAGCAGAAGGAGGCCGTAGAAGAAGGATGCAGCGGACGCGAAGCCGACGTTCGGCTGGGCGGCCGCCCCGCCCCCACCACCGAAGCTGCCGGCGCCGAACGCCTGGTGGTAGATGTACGTGTTCACCACCTCGGAGGCGTAGTAGGGACCGCCACCCGTGAGCACCTGGACCAGGTCGAACACCTGCAGGCTGCCCAGGATGGCCAGGAAAAGGATGATGAGCCCGACTTCGCGCAAGCCCGGGATCGTTACGTGGCGAAACCGCCCCACCGCGCCCGCGCCGTCAATTCGAGCGGCCTCATATAGCTCAGCAGGGATCGTCTGGAGGCCGGCCAGAAAGTAGACCAGGTTGTAGCCGAGCGTGTTCCAGATGCCGATCGTGATGATGATCCAGAGAACTGCGTGCGGGTCGCCCAGCCAGTCGATCCGGTGCTGCACCAGGTGCAGCCGGACGAGCACCTGGCCGACGCTGTCGCCGAAGTTGCTGAGCATCAGCTGGAAGACGACCCCGATGATGGCGGCGGAAGTGATGGCCGGGATGAAGTAGACGGCGCGGTAGAAGGTGGAGAAGTGCAGCCTCCGGTCGTTCAGCACCAGGGCGAGAGCGAGTGCGAGCAGGAGCTGGACCGGCACCAGCACAGCCGTGTAGAGGAGGGTGTGTCCGAACGCCTGCCAGAAGATCGTGTCGCGCACGACCCGCTCGAAGTTCTGCAGCCCAACGTACTGAGTCGGGTTGCCTACCCCGTTCCACTGGTAAAGGGTGTAGCCCAGCGAAGCGAAGATCGGATAGATCGTGAAGACGATCACCAACGCCAGGAACGGGGCGATGTAGGCGTAGGACCAGCGGTTGATCCTTACCTGACGCCAGATCGAGGCACCACGCTTCTGCGCGGCGGCCGGCCGGCCGCTCAGCCCCCTAGTAGCTTGCACGACCGATGCTGTCCAGCAGTAGCGATTCGCAAAGACCTCGAATCATCGGCGCCCAGGCACCCCCTGGGCGCCTGGACACCGAATCTCTCGCAGCCATGACGGATCGCGCGTCTATGGATACTCGGGGATGCTCCACCGGTAAGGCTTGGTGATGTCCCAACCTGGAAACACGTAGTCGTCGAGGCTCACCTTGTGTCCCTGCTGCTGCGCTTGCTTGACGCCCTGTTCGAGTGCGCCTTGCAGCCTCGCGTCGAGGTCCATGAACGCGGCCTGCACGCCCTTGATCTGCCCGGTGTAGATGCCGGTCAGAATCGTTCCGAGGTCCGGCTGCACCGGGTTGACCACCACGAAGGCCTGAGCCGGGTTGCGGATGCTCGCGCCCGGGCCAGGGATTGACAGGCTCTCCATGGCCACGTACTCGGCAAAGGGCCTGAAGTGGATCTTGCGCGGGTCGTTGTTCTGCGGATGAACGGAGAGGTCCTCGTTGTACTCCTGGACCCAGCTCTTGCCGGCGTCGACGCCGTAGAACCAGTCGAACCATGCCCAGGCCTCGTCAGCGTGCTTGGTTTGCGCGGAGACAGCCATGAGGGTGCCTCCCGGCGACGAATAGAAGTAGCCGGCACGCTTCTCGGCTGGGCCCACCAGCGTCGTCAAGGAGTAGTCGGTGAAGCCGTGCTGCGTCCACTCGGCCTGGTTCCAGACGCCCCCGATGGTCATTCCGAACTTGCCGCGCTCGAAGTATGCCCGGGCGATCTCGTCCGAGATGCTGATCGAGCTGGGGAAGAAGTATCCCTTTCGATTCCAGCTCATCAGAAGCTCAGCAAAGTCCATGTAGTTGCGGTCGCTGCCGAAGGTGAACTTGCCGGTGCGGAGGTCAGGCCCGGTGGAACCGCCTGGGCTCCCAGCCGGGCGGACGAAAACCTCGACCCACCAGGGCAGGATAGGGAACGAGCCGTTGCCGAATCCCAGTCCGTAGGTGTTGCCGTTGCCCTTCTTCGTGATGACCTCCGCGGCCAGGGTGACGTCGTCCCACGTCCTGGGTACCTTGACGCTGCCGTCGGCGTTGGTCAGCCCGGCGTCCTTGAACACCTTGTTGTTGATGTAGAGCTGAAGCCACGGCGCCGGTTTGGTGAGAGGGGCAGAATAGACCTTCCCGCCAAACATGTTGATGCCCTCGACGAACGAGTACGCCGGAAACCGCTTTCGCCAGGACGAATTTGCCCACCGGTCGAGTGGGAGCAGCCAGCCCTTTGCCACCTGCTCGTTGAGCGGCACGGTGGTGGTCGAGATCATGAATACGTCGGGTGCGCTGTTGCTGCGCTCAGCAAGCGTGAACAGCTTGTCGTAACTGCTCGTGGCGTTGACGGTCCGCTTTACGTGGATGCCGCCGTGCGCCTGCTCGAACCGTTTGATCTCATGCTCGACCCACGGTGATTGACTCACCCACCAGTCCCAGGTGTCGATGGTTGCGCGTCCGGTAGCTCCACCCGACGCTCCACAGGCAGCCAGGATCGAGCCCAACATCGACGTGCCCCCAAGGGCAGCCGCGGCGCCAAGGAAGGTGCGCCTGTCCATACGTTCCGCAAGCCATTTTTCGTGCATATCTGTCACTGCTTCCCCTCAACCAGACTGCGAGGACCGGCCTCGCCGGCATCATCATCCCAGCGGCCCTGGGGCGACACATCATGCAGATGGTTGAACCGGTCCTCCTCCTTTCGATTGAGTCGCATCTGGAAAAGCAGGCCTGCGGAAAAGCCGTCTCCATCAGATGATCTCCGACATTTGTCCCAACGCGGTGACTGTCATCAGCCAGGTGCACTGCCCCGGGATGTGATCGATCCTGATGGCGCCGTACGCCACCTGGCCGGCAACCGGAGAACGACCCCAGGAGGTAACTGACCGATGGACATGGTCCATTCAAGCCCGTCGCACGAGCTTGCAAGCCTGCACAGCGCGATGGATCGGCTCTTTTCGGAAACCTTCGGGGATGCCTTTCGGAGCGCCCGGGTGGCGGACGCGCCCTCGACCGAGGTGGCAACCTACCGCCTCCCGATCAACGTCGTCCAGACCGACGGCGGCTACCGGATCGAAGCTCCTCTCCCCGGCGTCAAGCCGTCAGACGTCGAGATCACGTTCTCCGAAGGCACCCTCTCCATCAACGCCAAACGCTCAGAGGAACGGAGCCGCAAAGAAGGCCGGTTCCTGCGCCGGGAGATGGCCCTGGGCAACTTCGAGCGCCAGGTCACTGTTCCCGCCGACGTGCAGGCTGGCCGCATCAAGGCAAGCTTCAAGAGCGGCATGCTGAGCATAGACGTGCCGAGGGTGGGCGAAGCCAGACCGGCCCGGATCCAGGTCCAGTCTGGCGAGCAGCCGAAGCGCTCGACTCGAGCAGGGTCCGTGAAGGGCTGAGGCCAGGAGCGGGAGGTGCCCCTCGGCCGTCGGGCCCAGTGGAGCAGACAGGGAAAGCATGGACTGGCAGACCATATTCGGGCTGCTCGATCAGCTCGAGATCGCCGATCCCAGGGATCCCATGATGATGAGCCGGCTGGAGGCTGCTGAGATGTGTGCCCTCCTGGCGGAGAGAAGGTTCGAGCGTGACCGCCGGCTGCGAACCCTCCATGTCGACACGCTCAGACTGGTGGCCCTCGACGACAGGTTGCCGGTGGGTACGGGCTGGGGGCGCCGAAGCTGAGCGGTCGGCAACCGGCACGGCCCCCGTCCTGGTCGGGACGGGGGCTGTGTCCATATCCAGTCCAGGTCTGAATCAGGCCACGTCCTGCCAGCGCACGGAGAGCTGGTAGATGACGACGACGTCAAGAATGACCATCAAGAGCGAAAAGAGCGGGTAGGCGGGAAAGTACACGACAGAGATGACTGCGCTGAGGCCCGCAAACACCACCGCCGCCCACCGAGTCCAGGGCTGCAGCATGAAGAGGCCGACGCTGGCCGCCGCCATGAGCGCCCCAACGACTATGTAGATCCAACCCCAGACTTTGAAGTCCCAGATGACCAGCTCCCCGGTCGAGATTGTTATCACCCTTGGATTGAACAGGGCCACCAGCCCCCAGATGACATTGAAGCAACCGGCCAGCAGCAGCACCGAGCCGGCGAAGACCCTCCATCCCGATGGCCGCGCGATCTGCTCCTGTTTCACGTCCATTTGCTCTGCTCCTTTTGCTCTGCTCCTTCGGAGCGAAGCTAGTTATCCGTCGGCGCCGTGTTGACCAGCTTCAAGCCACTCCGCCGGGCACCCGGCCCAAGCGACCGGAGCCGGAACGCATACACGATCGACACCACGCCTCCGGCGACGGCACAGGCGGCCGCTGCATACACGAGCACGCTGGCCGTGAAGACCGGATTGAGAAGCAGGATGACCCCGAGCAGCACGCTGATCACGCCAATGATCGCCGCGCCCCATCCAGCGCCCGTGACGGCTCTGAAGAGCGTCACGATACCGATGACGATGCCGAACGCCCCAAGCAGCCAGGCCAGCATCGACGGGATCATGATGGCGGCCCACAGCGGGTGCCGAACCACAAGCAGGCCGGCCAGGACGCCGATGACTCCCGTGAACAGCCTCCAACCCCACTGCGTGCGGTCGCCAATCACGCCGACCAGATCGAAGATTCCACCGATCAACCAGTAGATGCCAAGAAACATGACGAGCATGAACAGGGTGGTCGCTGTCTCCGTGAACAGCAGCAGGCCGATGATCAACAGCGCGATGCCCTGCAAAAGGATGAGCCACCAGGACATAGATTGGGTCGACGGGGCAGCGTACGCAGTGGATTCCATCGCAGCGTTTCTCCCAATTAACATCGAGTGACTACCTGTTTGCGGCCGCGCCGTCAGCAGGAGGCGCTGCCGCCATTCCCGCCCAGGCGCTGCGGAAAAGGGTCCACATCACTTCGCCGGCGATTACACGCATCCACTTCGACCGTATGCCCCGTCACTGCCGATCACCACATGCAAGAGAGGGGCCGGCCTCTCTGCCGGACAGCAGGCGAGTGCGGGCCGGGGCCTTAGCTCAACTACAGCGAACCGAGGCGGGCGCGGGGCGGCCGAGCCGGTCGTGGACGTCGATGCCACCGCTCGCGGTGACCCGCCCAACGTAGATGTCGCCGACGGCGACTCGAGTAGCCGCGTCAATCCGGACAGGGCCGCTCGGCGCCGCGACCTCAACCTGGGGAATCGCCCGCTGCACATCGCCCGGGTTGCTGCTGCCAGCTCGCCCGACCGCGGCCGCGTAAATCTTCACGGCCACCGAGATCGCCTCGCCGGGTGCGCTCAGCAGGCTGGTCGAGCCGAATCGACGCTGGTACCGAGTCACGTAGTCGCGGCTGTCCGCGGTGTCCAGGTTCTTGAACCAGTGCTGGCTGGTCAGCGCACCGGTAAGCAGACCCGGGTTGGCGGCCGCGTCCAGCTCGTCCCACCGGCTCGCCACCACCAGCGCCCGTGATCCCTTGCGGCCCAGCTGCGTGCCGAAGCGGACCGCATCATACCCCTGGAGAAGCGACCACAGGACGTCGGGGTTTATCGCGTAGGAGTCGGCCACCGCGGTGTCAATCTCGGCGTTGTCGCGCACGATCCGTACCGCCACCGGGGACTGATTGTGCTTCCGCAGAGCACTGCGGATGGCCTCTGCCGCGCTCAGTGACCATGCGTCTGCTGCGCCGATCACCAGCACACGCCGCCCTACATTCGTGACCACCCAGTCGACCATCGGCTCCACCTGCTGGCTGGGCACGCGGCCGGTTGCCACCAGCCTCCGCTGACAGGGCGCCGCGGCCTGGGACGCCGCATCGATCAGAAGACCGCCGAGCCGAGCCACCTGCGGCGCGGCAGCCGCTCGATCGGCGTCCGACAGCACGCCGATGATCACGTCGGCTTGCTGCTCGTCCAGCAGGCGGGCGGCGCGTTCTGAGACGTTCTTTCCCGAGGCCTCCATGCTCCTGACTGGCTGCCCATGCAGACCGCCCGCAGCGTTCAACTCGTCCACCGCGAGTCTCAGGCAGTTGCGCTCCATCTCGACGCGCGCTGGAAGGCCGCCCTGGTCAGAAGAGACGAAGCCGATGTTGACGCCGTCGGAACCGGCGGCCGCCCGGCCACAGGCCGTGAGTAGGTGGCCCATCGCCAGACCGCCTCCCAGCACAGCAGCCCTGCCAAGCACCTGACGACGGGTCAGACCGGACCTCCCGGCACCGGTGACGTCCACTGGCAGCCGGTCAGCGCCGCGGTTGGCGTCGGGCCGGTATCCGTCAGCGGCTCTCATGCCCCGACGCGGTCAAGCTCGACCAGACGGTGCCCAAACAACCTGCTGCGCGCATCAGTGCGCAGGGAGTTTGGCGCAGGCGATTGGCTTCGCGCCCGTGCCACTGCTGGTCGGGCCCTGGAGGATCTCGACGAACCAACCACTCGCTGGAACCTGGTAGGGGTGATGGATCCATGTGGCAGCCACTGCGTGACCAGCGCCGTTCGTGACCATGTTCTCGAGCGGGAACACGATCGGGCCATTGCTCCCACAGGTGCCGGCGCGGATTTGGGCCGGGTGGGTGGTCGCCGGCTGCAGACCCGTCGCCTCGAGGCGGATGGTGAACGTCGCGCCCGCCGTCGTCACCGTTGCCGTCCCCGCCACCTTGCTGCCACTCTCCGGAGTCAGCTTCGCGGTCAGGACGGTCGGCGGGGGTGTCACCTGGGCCGGCGAGGAGGTCACCTGGGCCGGCGATGCGGTCACATGAGTCGGCGAGGAGGTCACATGGGTCGGCGAGGTGGTCACCGGGGTCGGCGACGCCGCCGCAACGGGCGCGGCTTGCGCGACAGCCCTGGCGCCCACGGCCGGGTGGCCACCGCAGGCGGTGAGTGCCGCCGGGACGATGATGGTCAATACCAATCGCTTCTGCATTCGTAATGTCCTCGCAAATACGTCCCTGCGCCGGGGCGCCGAATGAGGACCAACCGGCATTTGGCAGGATCGCGTTCACTGTCGAGCGTAGGCCCCGTGGTTTACGCGCCGCGACCTACCGCGGACAGATGTCGGACTCTGCCAAGTGCATCGCGCCGCGGATGCGTATGCAGACAACCTTGATTGCGCCGCGGACGGCGAAGTCAGACGCCATGAGTCATCTGTGTCAGCGTTCGAACCGGCTGAGAACGTCAGGCGTCGCGGAGGTCTACGGGAAAGAGATGGACGCGAAGATGCCCGGCAGCGCCTGCACCACCGGCTTCGCGAACAGAGCGACACCCACGGCGAACGCAGTCCCCCAGATAAAACGCCACCCCCATCTCCTTGAGAAGAGGAGGATGATCCCACCGATCAGGAGGAACGGTATCGCCAGCTCAAGTATGATCTTCTCCAACCAGAACGCGAGCGTGAACAGGAAGTCCAGCAGCTTCTGATTCAGTTCTCCCATGGTCTCCTTGTCACTCCCAATCCCCTCCAGTCTGACTTGCGGGGTGCTGGTCCCACGACTGCCATAGGCGAGGTGGGAACCTCTGCCAACCGGCAGCAGCGGCCGGCTATCCGATCTTGACCACGGCCGCTCGTCGTCGTCTGCAGGCGCGCCGCCGGCCTGGCAGCCGCAGCACGAGATGCGAGACCAGAAGTCTTGCCGGCTATCAGGTGATCAATTCAGCGTCGGCAACGCTCTTAACTGAGTGGCGACCTGGGGTTGACAACGTCTGGATCGCTCGGCGCTGAGCGCCTCTATCTATACTGTTGTTGGTCACTTGATGGTGATTTCACGCATACCTATGAGACTCGCACACTTGAGCAGGACTGGTGCAGCTGCCGAGACGACCTGTCTGGAGATCGCAGAGACGCTCTGTCGAACATCAGAACGCGACGCAGTTCGATCACATAGATCACTCAATGCCGGATCAGTCTACGATGACACTATCGGGCAAGGGTCCTTCTATCATGATGCGCGCCGAAGTTGAACACGGTGGCGGCTTTGACAGCCGCGACGACGACGCTGCGGCGTGCCTCTGCGCCCCGGCCGCGCCCCGCGGTCGCTGAGGGCAGAGGCACCCGAAGATGCAGTCTGCGGGCTCCGGTGTATTTCATTGTCCAAAACAGATTCGACAGCACGTTCGGAAACCCCTACACGTCTTGCTTCCAGGCTCTTCAGCAATGAGCTGGGTGCGGGTCGCACATGCTCTGTCCCGAAACCAAGGGACATGAGATGGGGAGCGTGAATTCGATGAGGATCGCTGTGCTGGGTCTCGGCAAGATGGGCTCGGCCATGGCCCTACGCCTCGAGCGAGTGGGCTTCGACCTCACAGTCTGGAACCGAACCCGCTCCCGGGCGGAGGAGCTGGGCATCGGCATGGTGGCCGACACCCCCGCTGCGGCGGTGCGCGGTGTGGACCTGGTTCTCAGCAGCCTCACAGGCCCCGACGCCGTGCGGGACGTGTACCGCGGCCCTGATGGGGCGGCTCAGGGAGCGTCGGGTCAGCTCTTCGTGGACGTCAGCACGACCGGCCCCGACGTGGTGTTCGAGATGGATCCGGTCTTGCGAGAGCACGGGTCGCCGCTTGTCGACGCGCCGGTGCTCGGCACTGTGACTGCCGTGGAGAGCGGGTCGCTGGTCGTGCTTGTGGGCGGCGCCGAGCCAGACGTCGTCCGTGCCAGGCCAGTTCTGGAAGCGCTGGGTGAGATGCACCACGTGGGCGGGCTCGGGAGCGGTGCCCGTCTCAAGCTGGTCGCCAACAGCATGCTGGGGCTGATCAGCGTGGGCGGAGCCGAGCTGCTGGCGGCCGGCGAGCGGTCAGGCCTGGATCGGGAGGCGGTCTTCTCGATCCTGGCCAGGTACGCGCCCAATCTCGAGAGCCGGCGGAAAGGCTACGTGGAGGGCCGTCATTCTCCCCCGATGTTCGCGATCCGCGACATGCTGAAAGACCTGGATCTCGGCCTTTGTCTCTTCCAGCGGGGCGGTGCGCCGGTGCCGCTCACGGCGCTCGTCCGCGAGCTCGTTGCCGAGACGGCGCAGGCAGACGCCTCGCTCGACCTGTCGGCGATCGCGACCCGCTATGCTCCACCGCTGCCCCAGCGGTCGGGTGCAGGCCGGCGCTGACGATCGACGGCTGCGGGTGAACCAGCGACGGAATGAGGCTGTTGAGGTTAGGCACGTGCCCGATGAGGCATCGCTCCAGGCGGTGGTGGCCGCGTTTCAAACCGCCGACGGGGCTTCGAACGCACTCGAGCAGCTGAAGAGCGTCTGGCACGACGTGGTGGCCCTGAAGGAGGCCGCCGTCGTCGTCCGGGGCGCCGACGGCAATCTGCAGATCAAAGAATCGCACCACGTCGCGCTGGGTGCCGTGGTCGGCGCCATCGTGGGCGCGGTGGTAGGGCTGATCGTAGCGCCAGTCGGGCCCGCAGCAGCCGGCCCAGTCGCGGCCGGCGGTGCGGCGGCTGGCGGCGCGGCCATCGGTGCGCTGGCCAACCGGATGCGCGACACGGGCCTACCTGACGAGCGATTGAACCGAATCGGTCAGGCGCTCACGCCGGGCACATCAGTGCTGGTGGCGATCGTGGAATCTCAGTCGGTCACGGAGCTGGAGCGGAAGCTTCGCATGGCGGCGGCCGATGTCAACATCGAGACGGTGCGCGTCGACCTCGCATCCGAGGAAGAGGAGCAGGCCGAGCAGGAACCGAGCGCCCGCAAGCCCTGATTGCCCGGTCAGCTTCAATCCTTCTGCGGTGCCCGCTGCTGGGGCGGCGGCGGGCCCAGGTCGTTTGAGGCCGGTGGCGTGGTCCAGGCACCGGTTCGAAGCCAGCTGGCGTAGGTTGCGGCGTTTGGATAGCCAATCCGGAGCAGGTCGGCGACGACCCGCTCCACGTCGTATGCGACGCGCCGGTGCTCGATACGCCCGTCCTCGATGACGACGTAGGTCGCCCGAACGTCGCCGTCCAGTGACAGGCTCAGGCTGCCGCTGTTGACGACGGTCAGATCATCCAGGCGGCGGACGAACGCGCGGTGGATGTGGCCGTACACGGCGACCGGGACGCCAAGCGGACCGTAGGTCTCGCGAAGGCTGTCGTCTGAGGCATCGTGCGCAACGATCGCCCAGCAGTCGCCGGGGACCGCGTGCACCACTGCGACGCCCTCGCCCAGCCACTCCATGGGCAGGCGCGTCAGCCAGCCGACGCGCTCGGGACCCAGCATCTCCCTGGTTCGTGCCGCAGCCTGCGCGACGAAGCCGGGCGCCTGCTCCGGGATCGACTGCTCACTGGAGAGGACTGCGTCGGTGTTGCCCAGGACGCTCGGCCAGCCGAGCTCGCGTATCCGGTCGACTACATCCCGGGGATGGGGGCCTCCGAGCGCCAGGTCACCACCATGGACGACCAGGGCGGGGCGAACTTCGTCGAGGTCGGCGAGGACTGCCTCCAGGGCAGCCAGGTTGCCGTGGATGTCGGACACGATGGCGATCCGCATCGTCGACAGGCTACCTGACGCGCATCAATCAGCTGCCGCAGGCGCAAGTAGTTCATTGGAAGGCGTGGCGGGTAGGCCCGGCTCTGCCGGGCCGATTGGGTTGTGGCTAAACGCTGCCAGACGCTGCCCCCCACCCCCACCTGTGGGCATGCGGCTACCGTTTAATCCAGCACGGTGGGGGTCCGGAGGGGGAGGCCTGCCTCCCCCTGCTACACGACGATCGTCTCGGAGAGGAACCAGGTTCGCCGTTCGGTGTCGTCGATGAAGTTCTCGAGGAGGCTGGTGCTGGCGACGTCACCGGCGTCCGTGCAAACCTGGTGGGCGCTTCGCAGACGCTCACCGAAGTCGTGGTTGTCGGTCATCAGGATGCGCAGCATCTCGACCGGCTCGACGAACGAGCGTTCATCGTCGTGCACCCGCTGCAAGCGGGAGATCTCGCCGATGGAATGGATCGTCGTCTGGCCGAGCTTGCGGCACCGCTCCGCAAGCACGTCAGTCATGTCGAGCACCTGCTTCGCGTGTTTGTCAAGGAGACGATGGTAATCGCGGAAGTGGGGACCCGACACGTGCCAGTGGAAATTCTTGGTCTTGACATAGAGGGCGAATGCATCCGCGACCAGCGGGTTGAGAGCAGCCGCCACTGAGCGGCGACCCTCCATGTCGAGGTCGCTGGGGACGGCGAGCTGCTTCGGCACGGCTGCGACCCTGACCGTTGAACCCATGTGTTTCATGAGGTGAGCCTCCGGACAGGAACTGGGAGGCAGGCAACGCGTCGCCAACCCATTCCCGTGATTGCGATTCCCAGTCTGAGGAGAACGTCGCACGGTGACGCCTGCCCATCACCAGGCGCGCAGCACCTGTATTTGGTGGACGGAACTCGAGAGCGGGTCAGCTCAGTCTCGGCTGGAGGATGTGGAGCGTCTGCTCGAAGTGCGCGCCCCAGGAGCCGACCCAATCACAACGCTGTGGCGGCCAGGGACTCCACCAAAAGGACGCCTCAATCCTCTTCCCTTGTTCAGCGGCCTCCAGGAGCAGTCTGAGTCACCATCGACGTATCGAACAGATAGCCCCTCCGGTTCTCCTGGCGGTCGACGACGAAGAGAACGGTCGATTAGCCGTGGATCGCGAGCTGCGCCACCGATATGAGCCCGACTACGAGGTGATCACGACGGGCGGCGCAGAGGCCGGGCTCGAGCTTCTCGGCAAGCTGGCCCAGGCAGGACGTGAAGTCATCGTGGTTCTGGCCGACCAGCGCATGCCTGGAATGACCGGGACCGAGTTCTTGACCCGGGCCCGCCACGTATTTCCTGCTTCCGGACGCATCCTGTTGGTTTCGTGGGGGGACGGAACGAGCGTGGAAGCGATCCGTCAGGCTATGTGCCTCGGTCAGATCGACGACTGTCTCCTGAAGCCGGCTCAAGCTCGTGACGAGCAGTTCCACGGGGCCATCGCTCACTACCTGGAAGGATGGGCACGGGAGCACGGGGGTGGCTTCGAGCTTGTCAAGGTGGTGGGCGATGAAGGCGCGACGCGATCCTGCGAGCTGTGCGAGATACTCGCCCGAAACGGGGTTCGGTTCGGCTTCCACGCTGCCGGCTCGCCGGCCGGGCGGGCGCTGCTTGAGCAAGCGGCCGTGGTGTCTCCAGCGCTCCCGGTGGTCATTGTGTTCAACGGCTCGATTCTCGAGAACCCGACCAACTCGATGGTGGCCGAAGCGCTGGGGGTCGACATACATCCCAGGGATCTGCTTTACGACATCGCTGTGATCGGGGCCGGACCGGCGGGTCTGTCGGCTGCGGTCTACGGGGCCTCGGAGGGGCTCGTCACCGCCCTGTTGGAGCCGGAGGCGTTCGGAGGCCAGGCCAGCGCGAGTTCGAAGATCCGCAACTACCCTGGGTTCCCACACGGGATCAGCGGCGCCGAGCTCGCCTTCCGTACTCTCCAGCAGGCGCGCTTTCTGGGGGTCGACTTCATTTACGGGAACCGGGTGACAGGGCTGCGGCAACGCGGCGACACGTACGTGGTCACTCTGGAGGACAGAGGCGAGCTGCGCTCGCGCACGGTCATCATCGCGACGGGCTGCTCGTACAGGCGGCTGGGGATTCCGACACTGGAAGCGCTCGTCGGCGCGGGCGTGTTCTACTGGCCAGCCATATGGGAGGCCCGGTCGATGAGGGACCGGGACGTCTTTGTGGTCGGCGGCGCCAACTCGGCTGGACAGGCGGCGATGCACCTGGCCAGCTGCGGGGCCCGCGTCACCATCCTATCTCGCAGCTCTTCGTTCGCCCAGGCCATGTCCGCCTACCTGATCGATGAGGTCGAGAACTCACCCGCAATCACGGTCCGGCACGGCGTGGAGGTAATCGGTGGCCGCGGGCGTGGGTGCCTGGAGTCGCTGACCCTGAGGGATCGCCGTTCGGGCCGCGAGGAGACCGTTCCCGCCCAGGCTTTGTTTGCACTGATCGGCACGGAGCCGCACACCGACTGGCTGCCCGCGAACATTGAACGTGACCACTCGGGGTTTGTGCTGGCGGGCGCTGACCTCTCTCCCACGAGATGGCCGCTCGCCCGCCGTCCACTTCTCCTGGAGACCAGCCTGCCCTCCGTGTTCGCCATCGGGGACGTTCGCCATGGATCGGTCAAGCGAATTGCGACGGCGGTGGGCGAGGGCTCGACCGTGATCCGGCTGATCCACCAGTGCCTGGGCGCAGATTGAAACGCCCTGGACTCAGGAGGCTCTTCAACGGGTAGAGGTTCGCACCTGAACGAGCTCCCCTCGGCGCTCCAGCCGGTGACGATCCCAGTGCGCCAGTGTGGCAGCCGCCTCATAGCTGCTCTCGAAGAAATCCCTGATCGCGCGCTCCGGGAGGTCGGCGTGCCGCACGTCCTCATAAAAAAGGATGAACTCTCCCAACTTTTCGTGGTACCGGGCCTCGCCCGGCCGCACGGACGCCTCCTTGAAGCCGGCCGGCTCGGGATAGCTGTACGCGTAGAACGCCGGCTGCCCCAGCGTTACGCCCGACGCCGCCGTGTTTCCCGGCCAGAAGCCGCAGGCCATGTTCTCCTGGTCCTCGGCCAGCTGGACGAATCTGGGTACCCCCGGTGGAGGCGCGGCCGGACGGCCCGAGAAGCGCGTCTCCGTGAGGTCGAACGAGCCCCAGAAGAACTGGATCGGACTGCACTTTCCCACGAATGGAGAGCGGAACTGCTCCATGATCGTGGCGGTTCGAGTGAGGATGCGCCACCAGCGATGCACGTAGTCGGGATCGTAGGAGGCGTGCTCGTGATCCGCCTCAAACGGAATCGGGTTGGGAATCTCCACGGGCAGAGTATTGATCCGAACCTCGATCCCGAGCGCACCGAGCGCGCTCATGAAGTGGTGATAAAAATCAGATACCGAACCCGGCATCAGCGCAAGCGCTTTGGACCTACCGTCACTGGTGCGCAGTACGAGGTTGTGATCGACGAAGTCGAACTCCGCCTCGAAGACGCCATCGCCCGAAGGAATCGGTCCCGTGGCGAGGCCGCGAGCGGTGGGTTGAAACGCAACCTGCCACCACTGATTCTGGAAGGGCGACAGCGTGAGCTTCACCTTGCCCACGATCTGCACCCACATGTGCAAGGTGTCACATGTGTCGCTCCACGCCTCCAGCGGCAGCGCCGGCCATCGCTCGTTGAGACGCCCGTGCTCGTTTCCACCCTGGCTCGGTGGTGTCGGTTCCGTCTCCATCGCCGCTCTTCCTCCTGAATCGTGCATCAGAAGCAGGCTAGGAGCTGTGCATTACAGAACTCGACTGTCCCATTGGACGCCGACAACTCTGTCACATGCAGGCGGTCTCGGACCTCTCCGCGATCGAGCAGGCCGCGTATTCATTCCGCGGCACTACACAGCTTCTACGAATGCCCTCCAAACGGAGGGCGGGAATCCTCCCCATTCGTCAGTCGTGAACGCCTCGCAAACAAGGTAGCGTAGCGATGTGGCGTGCCGCAGCCTTGGAGCCCAGGTCGCCGGAATCCCACGGTCGGGAACCGCTTCGATGACCGTAGACACAATCGTCGACGGTACAGCTGTTGACTGGACCACGCCCGACCCGGAAGACCTCGGACTGACCGTACTGGCTGATCTGGTCAGATCTTCCGCCGACGGAATCCTCTTCCTGGCCACCGATCGTCGCTACGTCTACGCCAACCCGGCGGCCTGCAAGCTCATTGGTTACCCCATGGAAGCACTCGTGGGGCGCGACTTTCTCGATGACGTCCCCGAGTGCAATCGACCATCTACGCTGGCATATTTCGACCGGGCTCGCAGGGGAAAGGTAGACCGCGTTCCGTTGGTGTTCTCCAGGTCGGACGGATCCGAGCTGCACGTTGAAGGCACGACAACGATTCTGAAGTGCCGGCGTCATCGGCTGATCGCCGTGGTCTTTCAAGACGTAAGCGAGCGCCTGACGCAGGAGCGGAAGGCGGCCGCCCTTGCACAGGCAACGGCCAGTGTCGCCATCAGCGACTCCATCGAGGCGACCGTCCAGTCTCTCGCCGACTGTGCCCTCTATGGCACAAGAGCGCTGGGCGCCTATGTGACGTTCGGGGATGAAGACGACCTCGCCATCTGGATCGGCGCTGCCGGCTTGCCTGAGGGGTTTCGAAACGCCATTCGCCGCTTTGGGGCGGCCCCGGCGTTCGTGGCCTGTCAGCAGAATTCAACGGATCAACGAGTCGTCGTCTACGCAGATGCGCGACGGCAGCTGGAGAGCAGGCTGAGAACGGCTCCGGTGACCGAGATACTCCGGCCGCTCCCCTGGCGGCCGGCCGTATTCGCACCCTTGACCTATCGCGGGGCGATCGTCGGACTGCTGGGGGCCGTCTATCGCGATGGCGATCTCCCCTCTGAAGCGGAAACAACCTTCCTGGCAACGCTGGCAGACCAGGCGGCGATCGCTGCGGCAAATGCGAGGCTGGTGGCTGTCGCACAGGAGAAGGTCGCCCTAGAGGAAAGGCAGAGACTTGCGCGGGAGCTTCACGACTCGCTTTCGCAGGCGTTCTTCGGGATCGAGCTCGGAGCAACGCAGGCACGCGAGCTGGTCGAACGCGACCCTGCCGGAGTTGCCCAGCGGATCGACTACGTCCTGCAGCTTGCCGAGGCGGGCCAGGCCGAGATGCGGGCCTTGATCCTTGAGATGCGGCCCGAGCTGCTGGAGGCGGAAGGGCTTGCAGCTGCGCTTGACAAACAGGTCCAGGCGCTCCAGGCCCGCCACAGCATCGCTGGAAGGACACTCGCCACCGGAGAGCCCTCGTCGCCCTTCAAGGTCAAAGAGGCCCTGTACCGGATCGCACAGGAGGCGCTGCAGAACACGGTCAAGCACGCACAGGCCCAGCGCGTCGACGTCCACCTGGAGGCGCCAACCGGCGCGGTCGTCCTGAAGATCGTCGATGACGGGGTCGGCTTCAACCCCGAAGGGACGTTCCCGGGACACCTTGGCCTGCACTCCATGCGTGAGCGGGCGCTAGGGGTCGGGGGCTCGCTAGAGGTTATGAGCAACCCCGGCGAGGGCACTCGAATCGTCGCTACTGTGCCCTTGCCACGCGAAGTAAGCGCGGCATCGAACTGAGCTACGCCTTGAGGCAACCTGGGCGAGGGGTCGCGGGCCGGCAGGCCCGCCGTCAGGGGTCACCCCCGAGTGCAGCCTCGGCGTCTTGACGCATGCGGGAAGAGAGCGGTGGGGTTCGCTTCTCGAGTGCGGACCTGTAGTCCTGGACCGCATCGTCGTGCCGCCCCATGGATTCGTACGCGCGAGCTCGGTTGTAGTACATCCACGCATTCTCTGGCGCGAGGTCAAGGCTGGCCTGAAACTCGGCCAGCGCGCGCGAGTGGTCGCCAAGCCCGGCGTAGGCCAGTCCTCGCGCGCTCAGGGCTTGCGACCTGAGGACCTCATTCCCGACCGCCAGGTCGAGCGCGCGGCTGAGATCCTCGAGCGCTTCCTGAAACCTTCCAACCTCTGCGAGCAGCTGCCCTCTAGCCGAGAGCGCGTCCGCCTCGGCCCGCTTGTTTCCGACCGCTCGCCAGATGGCGACAGCCTCGCGATACGTAGCAGCCGCTGTCTCCACATCCGCGCCCTGGTCCTGGAGCTGCGCGGTCCGGACGAGGAGCTCTGCTTCGTCGTGAGCGTTGCCCGACGCCCGATAGATCCGCCGAGCCTGCCTCAGGAATCTGATCGCGTCTTCCCGGAGCCCGGCAGCTTCGCAAACCATCGCCAGATTGGAGAGCGCGACGGCCTGTCCGTCGCGATCTCTCACTTCCTGAAAGCCCTCGAGGGCGCGAAGGAGCAGGTCATGGCTGCGCTCGAAGTCGCCCTGCCGAACCCAGAGCAGCGCGAGCTGCGTAAGTGTGGCCGCCTCGTCACGACGGCGACGGCTCTGGTGATAGTGGTCCGCCGCCGCCTGCAGCAGCTCCAGCGATTTGCCGGCATCAGTCTCGGCCTGGAGCGTCGCCATGATGACCTCGGTCTCGGCCAGGTTGGGGAGGTCGTCCTGTGACCGGAACTGCGAGATCACCTTTTCCAGCAGCAGCGCAGCGCCGGCCGAGTCGCCGGACTGGTTGACGACCATCGCCTTGTTGACCATGGCTCGAGCCACCTCACGCTCGTCTCCCAGCTGCTGATAGACCGCCACCGCCTCGTCACACAGCTGGAGCGCCCGGGCGAACTGCTGCATGGCTGCGAACACCTGTGCCAGCCTTCCCAGCGCGTTTGCCTGGCCGTAGGGGTCGTCTGCCTCCTCGTAAAGCTGGAGCGCTTCCTGGGTGAAACCGAGCGCCTGCTCCCTCTGGCCCGTCCGGAGCGCCTCGTCAGCGCTCGACAGTGCCTGGTTCGCGCGCTGGCTGGCGTCGGGCTCCTCCCGCCCGGCTCGCCTGCTGGTCTCGAACCCGCTGTTCGACGCCAGCACCGCCTCGATGAAGCGGTCGTGAGTCAGCTCATACCAGCGAGCACGCGCCCGATACTCCGCGCGGATGAGGTGTCTGCTTTCGAACTCGTCGATGACCGAGTTCGGGACGCCCGCAGTCCTGCGTGGCGTATGCAAGACGGTGTTTCTCGTCTTCATGGGGGTCACAAACGAGGTGGCGAACCACTTGCGCAGAGAGCTCTCATCCATGCCGGTGCCCGGCAGCGCAGCTCTGATCGCGTCGTCGTAATAGCGGGAGAGCGCAGCGTCGACGCCCCCATACAGCGCTCGATGGTCTCTGGTGATCTCGACGACGTCGGAGGGCAGTCGCGACCAGAGGCTGCGACAGACGACCTGCAGCTGAACCGGGTCGATGAACTCGCCGGGCACGCTGAGGCTCTTGCCGTGGCCTGTGTCCATGCGGAACGTTCTCAGATCGTCAACCAGGTCCTCCGCGACGCCCTCAGCAAAGTACCGGCCCGCCTGGTGCACCGGCTTTGTGACCGCTTCGAGAGCGGCTTCGCGGCCGAGCAGCTCGAGCCGGTAGCGGGTGCGCAAGCCGCCTGGAAGGATCGGGGCGTAACGGTGAAGTGGGGCCAGCTGGTCCTCGCGGATCACGAAGACGATGCGCAGCACTGGATCCGAGTCGAGCGCGTCTCGCACCTGTTCGAAGAAGTAAGGACGCTGCTCCCAGCACTCAGGATGGAGCAGCAGCAACTCCTCGAACTGGTCGAAGATGACCAGCCGGGGCTTTCGGATTTCTTCCTCGTCCAGCGCGGGCGTTCGCATAGCGAGGTAATCAGCGAAGGTCATCTCCTGCAACTGCTCGGGCGAGGTGAGGTCCGGCGTCGGCCCACCGTGGGTCGACCCGACGAACATGGGGCTGTCCGGCCTGGCCAATCGCTGCCGGTAGCGTCCCATCGAGACCTGACCGGGCTGCGCGTGACCAGCGCGCTCGTCCAGCCAGTGGCTCAGAACGTTGAACACGAACACGTTCCGCACTCGTGGCGATACAACGTCGTTCGCCGTCGCGCGAACGCGGGCCGGCGGCAGGATGTCGAAGCGGGGCTGAAGAGCCGCGATGAGGCCGGCGTTGACCATTGAGGTCTTGCCTGCGCCTGAAGGTCCGAACAGAAGCAGCGTTTGCTGCGCGACGACGAGCGACGCGGCTTCTCGCACTTCGCGTGCCCTGCCGAAAAAGAGCGCACTCTCCGCTTGCTGATATGGCCGAGGCCCTACGTAGGGCTCGGCGACCTCACCGATCTGGCTGGCCATCCGTGTAAGCCCTCCAGCGCCCGTACAGCTCCTCGGCGAACTGGTGAGCGGTGCCCCAGTACACGGCCACGTTCATGGTCTCGAAGTACCTCTCCATGTAGTCCTGGCCAGCCTCGCTGCCCCCACCGGGCAGGACCTGTACGGTGACGCTGACGCGCCGGTTGCCCTGCACAACCTTCTTCATCAGTCCACGATGGATGACGCGGAAGGGCCAGTCGTGCAGCCCATATCCGATAAAAATCAACGAGGCTTCAGCGATGGCCTCCTGAATGGCTGCAGGCACAACCGCATGAAAGTCCTCGGAGAGCCCCAGCAAGAAATCGAAATAGTCTTCCTCCGTCAGCACCATCGACTCCTTCAGGTCCAGGCACCCATGGAGATGGAAGACCACCGGTGTCTTCGGCTGAGGCTCAAAGCCGGCGCCCTGGGCGAAGATCGAGGGGTGCTTTCTGCGGACGGTGTCGTTCCAGGCACAGGTCTCACGTCGAGGGGCTTTTCCCTTTCTCCGAAGGGCCTCCATCAGGAAGTCGTCGTAGTTCGTGGTGATGTAGACCGGCAGCGGGAATTCGGCAAAGACCTTGTGGGGCTCCCCGTCGCGGCTGAAGTCTGGATAGCCGAGCTGGCTCAGCCGCTTCGCGACCTCATCCTTGGGAAACATGCCTTCCCGGTAGGAGACCGCGAGGAATTGCGTGACGCGGATCAGATCCTCGGGGTCTTCCAGAGGATACTGATATTCAGTGGCCAGCTGTCTCGCGAGCTCGGGGGCGCGGGGGAGTGTGCCGTGGCTGGCTCCGGCTCCGAAGAAGGGCGTGCACTTACCCTCATGCAGCCTCCTCAGAAGGATCTCCCAGTCCCGCTCCCGTATCGTCGCCACAGCCCTGCCTCCTCCTCAGCCACCGTGCGGCCGGGCGTCGCCCCTGGTACATCATCGCACGCCCTGGTGGCTTGTCAACGGCTCTTGCCGGTGCATCCAGCCTCATGCTCTTCAGGGACGCGCCATTTGAGGTGTCCTGCCGCTCGAGCAGGGTGCCCCGGCCGAGCCCGGGCGTGACGGTCCGGTTTCTTGACCGGGTGGCGGCGCCGGCCGACAATCCAGAGGCCGAGTGGTGGGAACGGACGGGGGTGGTGCGATGTGGAACAACACGGCTTTTAGAGAGCTGTTCGCCGCGGCGCGGCGCTATGGGTGGAGAAGCTGGGTTACCGGCGTGACGATCGCTGCCACGGTCGCCGCGTTCCTGTCGGCCGCCGGCGTCACGATGAAGTTGTGGTTCTACGTCGCCCTCGCCGTAGGGGGAAGTGCCGTCAGCTTCGCTGTGTCTGCGCTCGGTCACCCGCGCTACCGCTTCAAACTGCTGACGCTCGGCATGAAGGTGGTCCGGGAGGGCGATAAGACCGGCCCAGCCGGGGGCCTGCACCTGGTCGGCGGCGGTCCTCGTCCGGCACTGGCGCCGGTCGCGCTCGGTCGAGCCATCGATTTCGCGTACGAAGCCGGATTCCGCCGTCTGCTCGCCGACGCCGATCCCTGGATCGCCGTGATACCGAGCAGCCCTCGCGACGTATCGAAGCCTCACGAGCTCGTGTACCGGATGTTCGCGAAAGGACAGGTGCGCACACAGATTCGATTCCAACCCGGCGAGTTCGGTATCCCGGTCGAGACGTACGCGTTCGAGCGAGAGCTTTCGGAGGGCACCCACGACGCAGATCACATGCTGGCTGTCAAGGACCTCATCTACCTGCCGCACCTCTACAGGGCGATCTATCCCGAGCCCCCCGACATGGACGTGGCCGAGCCGTTCATCTGGCCTGAGCACTGCGTGGACCCACCGCTGCTGGCGGCGCGAAACATAGTGCTGGTCGGAGGTGGCGACACCAACTTCTGGCATGGCGCCGTCTTCGAAGCAGTGTGGCGAAAGTTCGCGGAGCCACCGAGCACGATCCCTCTCGCAATGCATTTTCGCCACGCCACCGCGGGCGGCGGGCGCTACGACTCGCGAGGCCTGAACGTAAGCCTGGCCGGAGAGCTGCCGGGAGCGGGTCGCGGAGAGAACGTGCTGGACGAGCGCCTGTTTCCGACCTACGCGATGATCCTCGGCTGCGACAACCCTTTCTCGACCCGGACACCACCTCATCGCTGTGTGTTCGTCGCCGGTACACGCAGCCTGGGCACCGGGGGTGCGGTCCTCGCCCTGGCCGCGGTGGCCGCGAACATCAGGCACCAGCCAGGCGCCGACTACTGGAGCCTGGTGTCAAGCGTTGACGACAAAGTACGGGCTGGGGTGAGCGCGTTGCTGTGTCGCGTGACGCGCGTCCAGATCGCGTGGAGACGGATCGAAGGACATCTCTACGGGAGGGAGCAGCGATCGATCCCCACGGACCGCCCGGATCCCTTCTACAGCGACACGGCGGTTCCCGCGGAGGTGGAATTTCTGGACAATCGCGCCGAGCCTTCGGTGTGGAGGGCTCTGGTCAGGTCCGAATCTCTCCCCCGCCACGTCGGGGGAGTACCCGGCGAAGCCGGGGGAGGGGGCTCGGGTGGGGCACAGGCGTAACCAGGGAAGCACCAGACGGCTTTCACGGCCACGAGCCTCCGTCACACCCTCTCGCTGCCGGGTGTCAATGGAGTAGGGGCCCCGGAGAACCCCCGGGCTCAGAACAACTCCAACAGGAGGCCAAGGCAATGACTCCGTACCTTCCACCGGTCGAGAGGCCGCCCAGTCTCTTCCTGAGACTGATCTACTTTGTTATGCGCCGCCAGCTCGGCAGAGTCCAGTTCGAGAAGCTCATGACGCCTATAGCGGTGCATTCAGCGCGCATGCCCGCTGCGTTCCTGTCCTTCTACGGCAAGGTATCCCGGCTGGATAAAAAGCTCCGACTGCCATCGCAAACGGCGATGCTCATACGCGAGCGGGTTGCAAGCGTCAACAGCTGCGAGTTCTGCATGGACACCAACAGGTGGTACGCCACCAGGGATTCCGTTGAAAATGCACCGCGCTACGACGCGCTACCCGAGTACAGGACGAGCCCGCTGTTCACGGACGGAGAGCGCGCCGCCCTGGACTACGCGACAGAGCTCACCGGCAACCGTAGAGTCGAGCCGGAGACATTCGCGCGATTGGCGCGCTGCTACAGCGAGCGTGAGATATGCGACATCGTGTGGCTCGTCGCGAGCGAACACCTCTACAACATGACCAACATCGGTCTCAACATCGGTTCGGCCGGTCTCTGCGAGCTCAACGTGGCCTCCAGGCCGGCGGGGGAGGTCGGTGCCGCGAGCTCGTCGCGTGCCGGCGACAAGAGGGTGTCCGCGTCTTCTGGCTGAAGTATCCCTGAGCGATGGAAACGGCGTGGTTGGCAGAACGATTCGAGGAGCACCGTCCCCGGCTCCGTGCCGTCGCATACCGCATGCTCGGCTCGCTCACCGAGGCCGAGGACGCCGTCCAGGACGCCTGGATGCGCGTCAGCCGGGCGGGCACGAACGATGTTGAGAACCTCGGCGGCTGGCTGACCACCATCGTCGCCCGTGTCTGCCTGAATGCGCTGCGTTCACGTCGCGCGCGCCATGAGGAATTCGTCGGGTTGCATCTGCCTGACCCCGTCGTCAGCCCGGACGGCGAGCTGCTGCCGGAGGAGCAGATGCTGCTGGCGGACTCGATCGGCCTTGCTCTGCTCGTGGTGCTCGACACCCTGGCCCCGGCCGAGAGGCTGGCGTTCGTCCTCCATGACGTGTTCGACATCCCCTTCGAAGAGATCGCGCCCATAGTTGGTCGTACTCCCGCAGCAGCGAGGCAGCTGGCCAGCAGGGCGCGACGCCGCGTGAAGGGCGCCAGCCTCCCGCCTGCAGAAGCCGATCGATCCCGTCAAAGAGAAGTGGTCGACGCCTTCTTCTCGGCCGCCCGCAGGGGGGACTTCGACGGTCTCATGGCCGTGCTTGATCCCGAGGTCGTCCTGCGATCGGACTTCGGCGCCAGGCGAGCCCCGGTGCCCCCGGTGGTCCGCGGAGCAGCAAACGTCGCGGGCCAGGCGCTCCTGGGGGCTGCCCTCCCAACCGCTCGTCTGCACCCGGCGCTGGTGAACGGATCCGCCGGGGTGGTCGTGACGGCGCGCGGGCGGCCCTTCTCCGTTATGGGTTTCGTGGTCTCCGGGGGCAGGATCGTCGAGATCGACGCCATCGCGGACCCCGATCGCGTGCGCAGGATCGCCGCGTCGGTGCTGGGGTAGCAGGACGGCGGCCGCGGGGCCGCGACAGCCCTCAGGATGAACGGAGACGCGTGAGCAGCGAACAGTGGCCAGACATCGGCGAGAAGCTCGACAAGGAATGGGAGCCCTTCCTGACCG
>DATFWQ010000015.1:0-2318 GCA_035259145.1 Candidatus Dormiibacterota bacterium
GGGAGTTTACCGGCTTGGAGCAGCCTGCGTTGGCCACAGGCAGACTCGGAGGGGATGTTGCTCCGACGAGAGGGGGGATGTTGGGCGCACGGGCCTGCCTGTGACCGAATGGAACACTGCCTTCGATGGATCTCTACGATATGTAGTGTTCCTCCCATGAGCATAACACCGTATGTAGATCGAGTCAAGCCCGGCCGCGCCGGACGGCGGTTGCGCCGATAATCGAAGCAGGCAACCGTGACGACCGAGGAAAACTGGCACTGCATCAGCTGTGGGGTGAAGCTGGACGCGAGCCATCGCTTCTGCTGGAGCTGCGGTGCATCCCGGTGGACGCCGGAGGATTCCCACGAGCCGGCCGTGCGAGCAGACGAACCGGCGCCCTACACGGCACCAACCGGGCGCCCGCCTCCGACACCGGGCACGTCCGTCTTCCAGGGCCGGACGGTATCGCCTCAGCGTCCTAACCTCGGCTTGCTGCCATGGTTGTACGCAGCCGGGGCAGTCCTGTTGCTGATCGAGGCGACCCAGGGTCTCGCGTCCTTCATCTCGCCAACCGGCCGGGCGCAGCTCCTCGCCGAGATGTCTCGCGCTGGCGTGACCGGGTCCATGCAGGGTGGCTTTCTCACCGTCTACCTGATCGTGGTCATCGGAGGCTTCCTGGTCGCGGCAGCGCTGCACGCCGCCGCGTTCTATGGGCTGCGCCGCTTTCGGCGCTGGGGGTGGATCTCAGCGGTGGTCGTGGCTGGATTGTGGTCTCTGCTGATCGTCGGCATCCCGGTTCTGCTCCGGTTGGTCGATCGCAACGTGCGCCAGGCGTTCGGCGTCGAATGACCGCACTCGAAAGCGTGGTGCTCAGCAGGCCGGGCTGATCGCCGCCTGAGGCCGCGTCCTGGGCGCCACGTGCACCGCTCGGCCGTCCACGTCCAGCGCCGCCTCTGCGACCGCCTCGGGCAGCGTCGGGTGCGCGTGTACCACGTGCGACAGCTCTGCCGCGGTGATGCCGACGTTCAGGGCCAGTGCGGCCTCGGCGATCAGGTCAGTCGCCCGAGGGCCCATGATCGTCACTCCGAGCAGATAGCCCTCCTTGTCTGCGACAACCTTCACCAGGCCGCTTGTTTCGCCGAGGATCATGGCTCGACCCAGGGCTGAGAACGGAAACCGGCCGACCCTCAAGTCCTCGCCGGTGGCCCGAGCCTGGGCTTCGGACAGGCCCACGTAGGCGATCTCAGGGTCGGTGTAGATGCACGCCGGGATGGCGGTGTAGTCGGCGCTGATTCGCCGCTCGCCGAGCGCGTTGGTCACCGCGATCTCACCCTGGTACGACGCGGCGTGGGCCAACATGGAGATGCCTGTTGCATCGCCGATGGCATAGACGCCGTCCACGTTCGTCCGCAGCTGTTGGTCTACGACGATGGCACCCTGGCTCTTCGCCACGCCCACGCCCGCCTGCTCCAGCCCCAGGTCGGCGATGTTGGGCCTGCGGCCGGTGGCGACGAGCACCTGCTCGGACTCGAGCTCGCCGCCGCCGAAGCACACTCGCACCCGGCCGCCGGCCTGCCCTATTTCCTCAAACCTAGCACCCAGATGGAAGACGATCCCGCGCCTGGCCATCAGCTGCTGGAAGCGACCGGCGACGTCCGGGTCGAGCGGCGCCAGCAGTTGGTCCAGCATCTCGATCACGGTCACCTTCGTGCCCAGCAGGCTGAAGATGCCTGCGAACTCCATGCCGACGACCCCGCCGCCGATCACGACGAGTGACTCAGGCACGTGGTCGAGACCGAGGATCGAGTCGCTGGTCAGCCCCAGCTCCGCGCCCGGAACCGGGGGAACCGCAACCGCCGAACCCGGCGCAAGCAGGACGAAGCGGGAATCCAGCTCCCGCCCATCCGCGCTGACGCGGGTCCCGCCCAGAAGCCGCCCGCGGGCTCTGATCATCTCTACTCCATTGGCCTGGAGCAGGCCCTGGACTCCTTTGCGCATGCCTTCGACGACGCGGTCCTTCCGGTGCTGCATGGCCGGCCAGTCGATCTCGGGTTCGGGAGCCCGGACGCCGAATTCGGCCGCCCGGCGGACGGTCTGGAAGACCTCGGCTCCCTGGATCAGCGCCTTTGTCGGAATGCAGCCCCAGTTGAGACAGGCGCCGCCCCACTCGGTCTCCTTCTGCTCGAGGATGGCCACGCGCGCACCGAGGCGGGCGGCGTGAATGGCGGCCACGTAGCCACCGGGCCCGGAGCCGATGACGGTCAGGTCGTAGTCAGGCATCGCTCCTCAAAGATAGATATGGCTGTCTCTAAGGTGGGGACGGACCGGCCCTGGCC
>DATFWQ010000016.1:0-3632 GCA_035259145.1 Candidatus Dormiibacterota bacterium
AGGAAGCGAGTCACGCTGTCGTCCGCGAGCCGGTAGACCACCCGACGGCCCCGCCGGCGGCCTTCGACGAGACGCGCCCGGCTTAGCACCTGGAGCTGAGCGGAGGTGTTGGCGAAGTCCATCGCGCTGGCCGTCGCCAGCTCCTCGACGCTGCGCTCGGCCTGGGCGAGCAGTTCCAGCAGCTCGATCCGCTTCGGGTTGCCCAGTGCCCGTGCCAGCCGGCTGAACTGGGCATAGAGGGCGTCCTTAGCCTCTCTCGGATTCACAAGAAGATTCTAATTCACTTTTGAGTATCATTGTGTGGTGAACGTCGCTCGACCTGACGTCCGCCTAGGCCTCCGCGCCAATCTGGCTCAGTTCTCGCTCCTGGTAGGCGTGAACGCTCTGGTGGGCGGGATGATCGGTCAGGAGCGGACTGTCCTGCCCCTGCTCGCTCAGCGCGGGTTCGGGCTCACCGCTCTCACCGCCGCCTTGACGTTCATCGTCGCCTTCGGCCTGACCAAACCTGTGGCGAACTTCCTGGCCGGGACCCTCTCCGACCGCTTCGGGCGCAAGCCGGTGCTGGTGGCAGGCTGGCTGTTCGGGCTGCCGGTGCCGGTCCTCCTCATCTGGGCGCCGAGCTGGGGGTGGGTGATCTTCGCGAACGTCTTGCTAGGCCTGAACCAGGGCCTCACCTGGTCGACGACGGTGAACATGAAGATCGACCTGGTCGGACCGGCTCGGCGCGGCCTGGCGATGGGTCTCAACGAGGCGGCCGGCTACGGGGCCCTGGCGCTGACTGCGCTCGCTACGGGCTTTATCGCCGCCCGCTGGGGCCTGCGTCCGCAGCCCTTCTTTCTCGGGGTCGCGTATGCGGGCCTCGGCCTCGGCCTCTCCGCGCTCTTCGTACGCGAGACCCACGCCCATGTTCGCCACGAGGCCGCCTCACACGCTGGCGCCGCGGAGGCGAGGCTCTCGACCGGCCAGGTGTTCCGGCTCACCACTCTGGCGGAGCCGGCCCTGTCTTCATGCAGTCAAGCGGGACTGGCCAACAACCTCAACGACGGCCTGGCCTGGGGCCTCCTGCCGATCTTCTTTGTTTCCAACGGCCTCTCGATCGCCAGTATTGGTGTCCTGGGGGGTATCTACCCTGCGGTTTGGGGGGCTGGGCAGCTGGTGACGGGAGCCCTCTCCGACCGCATCGGGCGCAAGTGGCTGATCAGCGGCGGGATGTTGCTGCAAGCCGCCGCCCTGGGACTCTTTGCGGTCACCGACAGCTTCGGCGCCTGGGCCGCAGAGGCTGCCCTGCTCGGCGCTGGCACCGCCATGGTGTACCCGACCCTGCTGGCGGCGATCGGCGACGTCGCTCATCCGACCTGGAGGGCTTCCGCAGTCGGGGTCTACCGGCTCTGGCGCGACCTCGGTTTCGCCGTCGGGGCTCTGCTGGCCGGCATCGTCGCCGACCTCCTGAACCTCCAGGCCGCGATCTGGACGGTGGCCGCCATCACGGCTGCATCGGGCGTTGTGGTCGCCGTCCGGATGTACGAGACCCACCGCCCGGTGGAAGGGGGCGAGCGGCGGCTGGCCGAAAGCTCTATGTAGGAGACAGTCGAGTGGAAATCCGGTCCTTCGCGGCCTAAGAGCTCGGCAACACCTCCTACCTGCTCCTGGCGCCCGAGGCGGACGTCGCAGTTGCGCTCGACCCAATGCGCGACGTCGCTCGACATCTCGACGTCGTCGACGCGATGGGTGGCTGGGGAACCGCTTGTATTGGCCCGGCTTTGGCACGACCAGGGAGAGCAACCGTGGCTGATCACGCCTCCGTTTCAGGCGCGAGCAAAGTGCGCAAAATGCTCACGCGGCCATCACGGATCGTGAGGATATCGATCCCTCGGGCTACCGGGTTACCGGGCGGCCCCAGACGCCACGCGAGCGCGGCGGCGTCGGTCGCAACGTACCGCGGCCCGTCCTCCTCGAACACGAAGCCGGCCGGGACCCCATCGAGAAGCTTCTGAGCCTGGTCGCTCAGCGCTTGACGTCCTACAAATTCTCCTTCTGGATCGATGAACGTCACGTCTTCTGTATATGTTCGCTCGATGGCCGCCCGTCGGCGTTCAGGGTCCCGCTCGGAAAAGACCTCGTGCAGGTTGCTGTGAAGCAACTCCGTCGCGTCTGGCATGCCATTAATCCTCTCATCACTATCCGCCGTGCTTTCTCAGTGGCCGGAGTAGGGCGGGTAATGCCTGGAGCTGGCGGACTCGAATCAGTCGCGGCGCACGTCCAGGTGCTCAGCGATATATGTCTTGAGCGCGAGCCTGGCGTCGTCGGACTGCATGACTTCAGTCCACTGCATGTTCTCGATCTCGAAACCCGCCTGGATATTGGTGTCGGCCCGAGGTAAAGCGCGATCTTCGCGTTCCCCACCGCCATCGGCGGGAAGGTAGCGATCTCCTCGGCGAGCTCCATGGCGCGGGTAGCCGCGTCATCAACGACCTCCTGGACGAGGTTGAGCTCCGTCGCCACCTCGGGCTTCACGATGCGTGCCCGGAGGACCCACTCTATCGCCCGGGAGACGCCCATCAGCCTCGTCAGGCGCTGCGTCGCGCCGGCGCCCGGGATGAGGCCGACGCGCAGCTCCGGTCGTCGAGCCCAGGGCCGCCGCGCCAAGAGAACCCCCGTTTCCTCATACGCGTTAATGACGTTCAACCTTCGCCTCGCAGCCTCGATGCCCGGTCAATTACAAACGGTGCACCGCTGCGGAGCAGCCGTGCACTATTCAAGGTCTTCTTTATCTCTCGGCCACCTGCGCTTCGACTGCGGATGCGAAGTCCGGATTTACGCCCAGCTACGCGAGCATGATGGTGAGGCCGACGTAGCAGTTGAACTCATTGATCTTGCCGTCTTCCACGTACCAGAAGTCGGCGCCCGGGAAGTCGAGCTTGGCTCCGGTCGGCTGCATGACGCCTGCGGGCGTCTCGAACAGCCCGGTGAAGGTGCCCCGGATCGACAGCTCGACCGCGACGACGTTCCCCATGACGTGAACCCGGTGGAGTTCCCGGTGAACGTCGGGAGCCAGCTTGGCCGTGAGGACGATCGAGTCGCCAAGGTGCTCACCGCGGTAGCTCTCCTGGCCGACGGCGTTGAGCACGCCGTCGTCGGCGAACAGATCTATGAATCCCTGCACGTCCATGACGTTGCCCTCGGCCAGGTGATACGCGCGGCGGACGAGTGCTTCGGCGTCGGTTGTCATTTGCTATCTCCGTCTCGACCAGTAAATCGCCAAAACTGGTGAGGCGAAATCGCGCATTTGGATGTCGCGCCAGCCTGACATCAGCAAGTACGGTGGGAGTGACCGTGTGCTGAGTATCCGGCCGTACCGGTGTACCTCCGAGCACACAGATTGAGCAGGTTGATGCGTTGCTTGCCGTTGCGCCATCTCCAGTTGGCCGGCATGGCCGCACTCCCCGCTATCTTGAGCAGCGTGAACATCGGACTTGGCTTGCCGAACTCGAACAAGAGCCTGCATAACGGCCGCCTGCTCGTTGACATTGCTCGCCGTGCCGAAGAGCTCGGCTTCTCGACGCTGGGGACAATTGGCAGAGTCGCCTTTCCGACGTATGAAGAGCTGATCACACTGGGCGCAGCGGCAGCTG
>DATFWQ010000017.1:0-10663 GCA_035259145.1 Candidatus Dormiibacterota bacterium
GGCCCGACTATCAGGTCCACCTGGTGCCAGGTAGGGGCACCACGCGGACGGACGGAGGTGCCTGGTTGGGCGGGCTGAGGGCGAACAAGGGAAGCCAGAACTACTCTCTCCCGGCAGGCGCCGACATCGACGGACCACACACCGTCCTGGTCTGGTGCCGCGCCTTCGCCGTGCCGGTTGCGGTGGCGCCGCTCGGCTGAGCCGGCCCTGGCGGGTTCTCGACAGCGGTCTCAGCCAAACCCATCGATCGGCCCGCACGCGTTACCGCTACTGCATCAAGCGGAGGCTGCTCTCGGCACTCGGGCAGATTGCGCACGTGGACCTCAGGCGGACGATGGCGGCACGAGGGCTCGCAGGTTGATGAAGCGCGAGCATCACGCCCAGCCGAAACACGAGTTTTCGCGGCGCTCATGATCGCCCGCGGAAGTGATCTATTCGTCCGGCCGAGTGTTCGGTGAGTTCGCGAGAGGAGATGACCGTGGACGTCGAGGTTACGCTCACCGTGGACGGGAAGAAGCACCAGCTTGTCGTCGACACGCGCACGACCCTGCTGGATGCCCTGCGCGAACGTCTCGGGATAATCAGCCCGAAGAAGGGCTGCGACCACGGGCAGTGCGGCGCCTGCACCGTTCTGCTGGACGGGCGGCGCGCGAACAGCTGCCTGGCGCTGGCCGTGGCGCACCAGGAGGCTCAGATCGTCACGGCGGGTGGGCTCGCCGACGGCGAGGATCTGCACCCCATGCAGCGCTCGTTCATCAAGCACGACGCCTTTCAGTGCGGCTACTGCACCCCGGGCCAGATCGTCTCTGCGGTGGCGATGCTACGGGAGGCTGACGCCGGCTGGCCGAGCACCGCAACCCGGGATCTGAACGCGGACACGGTCGCGCTCGACGATGAGGAGATCCGGGAGCGCATGAGCGGCAACCTCTGTCGCTGCGCCGCCTACGCAAACATCGTGCCCGCGATCGCCGAGGTGGCGCGGGGGTGAAGCCCTTCCGCTATGCACGTTCCGACAGTGTGCTGGACGCCGTCGCCATGATGGCCGAGACGCCGCGGGCCGCTTTCCTGGGCGGCGGCACGAACCTGGTGGACCTCATGAAGCTGGAGGTCGCCGCCCCCGACGTGCTGATCGACGTCAGGCGCCTCACATCTACTCGCATCGAGGAGCTGCCCGACGGAGGGCTGCGGATCGGCGCCGCAGTGCCCAACAGCGACCTCGCGGCTGACCGGACGATCCGGCGCCGATATCCCGTTCTCTCCGAGGCGCTGTTGTCGGGCGCGTCTGGTCAGCTGCGCAATCTGGCCACTACCGGCGGGAACCTGCTGCAGCGCACACGCTGCGTGTACTTCCAGGATGTCACCACCCCTTGCAACAAGCGGGAGCCGGGCTCGGGCTGCTCGGCGCGGGAGGGCTTCAACCGAGAGCTCGCGATCCTCGGCTGGTCAGATGCATGCGTCGCAACACACCCTTCTGACATGGCGGTTGCCATGGCCGCCCTCGACGCCGTTGTGCGGACCCTGGGGCCGAAAGGAGAACGAGCGATACCGCTGACTGAGCTGCACCGGCTTCCGGGCGACGAGCCCGAGCGCGATACCGTGCTCGAGCACGGTGAGCTGATCACGGCGGTCGATCTTCCGCCTCTGCGCTTCGCGACCAATTCGCGCTTCCGCAAGGTGCGCGACCGTGCCTCGTACGCGTTCGCGCTGGTCTCGGTGGCGGCCGCGCTTGACGTCGCCGACGGCGTCGTTCGCGACGTGCGGATCGCACTGGGCGGCGTGGCGCACAAGCCGTGGCGAGCGAGAAGGGCGGAGGCGGCCCTGCGGGGTACGCCGCCGACCGAAAACAGCTTCCGCGCGGCCGCCGAGGCCGAGCTCGCCGACGCGCGACCGCTGTCAGGCAACGCGTTCAAAGTCCCACTCGCGCGCAACGCCCTGGTTCGCACAATGCTGGATCTCGCGGAGGAGGCACGATGACCGCCGTCGGAATCAAGACCCGCGTCATCGGTGCACCAATCGACCGTCTTGACGGGCCCGACAAGGTCAAGGGCAGTGCCCCGTACGCTTTCGAGCAGTCCGTCGACCGGCCGGCTTACCTGTACCCGCTGCAGGCCACGATCGTCACCGGGCGCATCACTGGCCTGGATGGCGGTGCCGCCACAGCCGAACCGGGTGTGCTGGCTCTGCTCACGCACGCGAACGCCCTGAGACTGGCGGTGAGCGACGGCCTCGAACCTGCGATCCTGCAGTCGGACGAGGTCGCCTTCTGCGGCCAGTTCGTCGGCGGCGTGATCGCGGAGACCCCCGAGATCGCCCGCCATGCCGCGAGCCTGGTCCGGGTGGAATACGAGGAGCGGGCGCACGACGTGGTTCTGCGGCCGGACGGGCCCGATCTCTTTGCCCCCGAGGGCCTGGCGGACGGGTCCGAGCCCGACACGTCCAGGGGCGACGTCGACGCCGCGCTGGCGTCGGCGGCTGTCACGCTCGACGCGACCTACAGCACCGCGATGAACCACAACAACCCGATGGAGCCGCACGCCACGATCGCCATCTGGACCGACGGCGGGCTCACCCTCCACTGCGCCTCACAGGGGGTGCACTGGATTCGGGCGTACCTGGCTCCTCTGTTGGGGCTCGACGCGGAGCGCATTCGCGTGATCTCCCCGTACGTGGGGGGTGGGTTCGGGTCGAAGGTGTATCTGCACGCGGACCTGATCCTTGCGGTGATGGCCGCCCGGCTCGTCGCAGGCCGGCCGGTGAAGCTGGCGCTCACTCGGCAGCAGATGTTCTTCCAGGTCGGCTACCGCCCCCCCACGATCCAGCGCATACGGCTGGCCGCTGACGGCGGCCGCCTGACAGCCATCGCACACGACGTGGTCGAGCAAACCTCTAAGGTCAAGGTCGTGGGGGTCCTCCCTGGGTTGGAGGTCTGCCACTACGCCGAGCCCGCGGCGGTCCCGACCAGGACGATGTATGCCGCACCGAACCGGCGCACGACTCATCGGGTGGCGGCCCTGGACGTGCCGCCTCCCACGATCATGCGGGGGCCGGGAGAGACCCCGGGCATGTACGCGCTCGAGTCGGCCATGGACGAGATGGCGATCGCGTGCGGCCTGGACCCTATCGAGTTCCGAATCCGCAACGAACCCGACGTCGACCCCGAGTCGGGGCTGCCGTATTCCAGCCGCCACCTGGTGGCCTGCCTGCGGGAAGGCGCCCGCCGCTTCGGGTGGGAACGGCGCGACCCCACCCCCCGATCCCGCCGCGACCGGGGCTGGCTGGTAGGCAGCGGCGTGGCCGCCTCGACCTTCCCGACGGTGCGGTTGCCCGGGTCGGCGGCGAAGATCAGGATCGATCCCGGCGGGCGGTATGTCGTATCGATCGGCGCCGCCGACATGGGGACCGGCGCCCGGACGGCGCTCGCCCAGATCGCCGCGGACGCGCTGGGCGTTGCCCTTGAGGACGTCGAGCTGCAGATCGGGGACACCGCGCTGCCCACGGCCAGCACCGCAGGCGCCTCGGCAGGGATCACCTCGTGGGGCTCGGCCATCTTCGAGGCGGCTCGCAGGCTGCGCGCGCGCCTCGATGCGGACGGCCCGGGACTGATGCAGTCCGCCGGACTGGAGGTCACGGCCGAGATGCCCGACAACCCCCACGCCGCGCGGTTCTCGATGCATGCGTTCGGGGCGCAGTTCGCAGAGGTGCGTGTGCGGGAGGACACCGGCGAGGTGCGGGTGCCTCGCCTTCTCGGCGTCTTCGACGCAGGCCGGATCATCAACCCCAAGACCGCCCGTTCCCAGCTGCTCGGGGGTATGACGATGGGCCTTTCCATGGCGCTGCACGAAGACAGCGTGCTGGACCCGCGGTTCGGCCAGGTTGCCAACCATGACTTCGCCGAATATCACATCGCCACCAACGCCGACGCCGGCGCGATCGAGGCCTACTGGCTCGATGGGGAAGATCCGTACACCAACCCGATGGGTTCCAAGGGCATCGGTGAGATCGGCATAGTCGGGACCGCGGCGGCCATCGCCAACGCCGTGCACCACGCCACCGGCATCCGTGTGCGAGACCTGCCAATCACGCTCGACAAGCTCCTGCGGTGAGCCCGCCCGGCTGCGGGGTGTGGCCTACGCCGTGGTGGCAGCGTTGACGCATGATCGGGCCGCGGTCGAGTCGGCGGTGTAGGTAGCCTGACCGGAGACATCGGCCCCGTGCTCTGGATGGAACCGGCCTGGACGCAGTGTCCAAAAACAGGCCAGTCGGTTCCAACATCAGGGATAGGCGGGTTTGTACCTCCGGTCCGTACTCTTGAGCGCGATGACACAAGCCAACGGTCGTCGAGTGGCCGTCACAGGGCTGGGCTTCGTCACCCCGATTGGGAACGACCTGGAGACGGTCTGGTCCAACCTGGTCGAAGGCGTCTCGGGGGTTGGCCCGATCACCCATTTCGACACAAGTGACTACTCCACCAGGATCGCTGCCGAGGTGAAGGGTTTCGAGCCCGAGCAGTACATGGACCGCAAGACAGCACGACACCTCGGCCGCTACTGTCAGTTCGCGCTAGCCGCCTCGAAGCAGGCGCTGGGGCAGGCCGGTCTCGACCCCAGGGAGCTCGATCCTGACGCGGTCGGCGTCATCGTTTCCTCTGGCGTCGGCGGCATGGAGGAGATCGAACGGAGCCACACCCAGATGCTGCATCGAGGCATCCGCCGGATCTCGCCCTTCACCGTCCCGATGATGATCGCCGACATGGGCGCGGGCGTCGTGGCCATGCACTGCGGCGCCGGCGGCCCCAATTACGCGATCGTCAGCGCGTGCGCCTCTTCCGGCCACGGCATCGGCGAGGCCTACGAGATCATCAAGCGCGGCGACGCCCAGGCCATGCTGGCCGGTGGCGCGGAGGCAACCATCACCCCGCTGACCATGGGGGCCTTTTGCCAGATCAAGGCCGTCAGCGAGCGCAACGACGAGCCGGAGAAGGCCTGCCGGCCATTCGACATCGACCGGGACGGCTTCGTGATGGGCGAAGGCGGCGTCATGTTCGTGCTGGAGGAGCTTGAGTTCGCCCGGGCGCGCGGCGCTCGCGTCCTGGCGGAGGTAGCCGGCTACGGCGCCAGCGCTGACATGCACCACTTCACCGCACCTCACCCTGAGGGCGCCGGCGCCATCAGGGCGATGCTCCGCGCCCTGGACAAAGCGGGCGTCCAGCCGCAGGACGTCGACTACGTCAACGCACACGGCACGTCGACGAAGCTCGGCGACATAGCCGAGACCAAGGCCATTCACGAGGTCTTCGGCGATCACGCCGCCAGGCTTGCGGTGAGCTCGACCAAGTCGGTGCACGCCCACCTTCTGGGTGCGGCGGGCGCGATGGAGGCCGCAGCCTGCGTCCTGGCCATAGACCGTGGCCTGATCCCGCCCACGATCAACCTCGACAACCAGGACCCCGACTGCGACCTCGACTACGTCCCCAACCGCGCCCGGGCATCCCGGGTAGACGTGGCGATCTCGAACTCCTTCGGGTTCGGAGGCCACAACGCCACCCTCGTCATAGGGAGGACGAAAGATGAGTGAACTCGACTTTCGAGAGCTTCAGGAGCTGGCCGCCGAGATCCTCGGCGTGGAGCCGGAGCAGGTACAGCTCAAGGTGAGCTTTGCGCGCGACCTTGCTGCGGACTCGCTCGACCTGGTGGAGCTGATCGCGGCCGTCGAGGACAAGTACGACGTCGAGCTGCCCGAAGAGGAGCTGGAGCAGATGAAGAACGTCGGTGACCTCTGGAAGTTCCTCGAAGAGAAGACCGCCCAGCGGGCAGGGGCCTAGCCACATGGCGATCACCCAGGCCCCCCGGGTTCGCTCCGACGCCGTACCGCTGCGGACCTATCGCTCGACCGGCCGCGCCGCGGCGATCGCCGGGCTCGGCGTCTACGCGCCAGAGAAGGTTCTGACCAACCGCGAGCTCGAGCGCATGGTCGACACCTCCGACCAGTGGATCACCGAGCGCACCGGCATCAAGGAGCGGCGCATCGCCGAGCCGGGGACGCCGACGTTCGAGCTGGCCACCAACGCAGCCCGAACCGCACTCGACAATGCGGGCATCGCCCCCGGTGACCTCGACATGATCCTGGTCGCGACCTCTTCACCGGACGGGCCGTTCCCCAGCGTCGCCTGCCGGGTGCAGGCAGAGCTCGGCATCGCGGGCTGCTGCGCCATGGACATCCTCGCCGCCTGCAGCGGTTTCGCCTACGGCCTCTCGCTCGCCGACGCCTACATCGCGAGCGGTCGGGTAGACACCATCCTGGTCGTGGGCGCCGAGGTGCTCTCGCGGCTGGTCGATTGGCGGGACCGCGGCACGTGCGTGCTCTTTGCGGACGGCGCTGGGGCGGCGGTCGTTCGGCCGGCGCAGACAGGCGCCGGCTTCCTGAGCTGGTGCCTGGGTGCCGATGGGCGCGGCTACGACAAGATCACTTGCGGCGACATTCCGCGCGGCGCATACACTGCCGGCGAGGCCAGGCCGTTCATCGGCATGAAGGGCCCGGACGTCTTCAAGTTCGCTACCGACATCTTCATCCGGCAGGCGTTTGCGGTCGCTGACGCCGCCGGCCTCACGATGGACGACATCGACCTCTGGGTGCCGCACCAGGCCAACCGCCGCATCATCGAGGCGGCGGCTCAGCGCGTCGGCCTGCCGAAAGAGCGCGTCATGATCAACATAGATCGGTTCGGCAACACGTCGACCGCGACCATCCCGCTGGCCCTCCGCGACGCGCTGGACCAGGATCGGCTGCACGCTGGAGACAAGGTGCTGATCGCCGGATTCGGCTCGGGGCTGACCTGGGCTGCCTGTCTGCTCGAATGGGAGTGACGCTCAGAGGCCCGATCGCGCTGCTCTTCCCTGGCCAGGGGGTGCAGCGGCCCGGCATGGGCAGGCGGCTCTACGAGCGTTATCCAGCCGCGCGCCGTGTCTTCCATCGCGCCGAGGAGGTACTGCAGATGCCGGTGCGCCGGCTCTGCTTCGACGGACCGGCCGCCGACTTGAACCGCACTGAGAACATCCAGCCCTGCCTGATGACGGTGTGCTGGGCAGCCTACGAGATCTGGCGCCAGAGCTACGGCATGGAGCAGGTTCGGGTGATGGCGGGCCATTCACTGGGTGAATTCACCGCCCTTGCGGCCGCTGACGCCGTCTCGTGGCAGACAGCGCTCTTGCTGGTCAAGGAGCGGGGCCGGATCATGGGCGAGGCGTCCCGGACGCAGCCCGGAGCCATGCTGGCGATCGTGGGCCTGGACGAGCAGCGCGTGGAGGCTCTCAGGGCACAGGCCTCCGCGCAAGGCCGGCTCTTCACCGCCGGCCGCAATTCAGCCGTGGAGATCGTGCTGTCCGGCGAGGTCTCCGCGGTCGAGGAAGCACAGAAGCTGGCCATCGAAGCCGGCGCGCGGCGCGCTCTGATTCTGACTGTCCCACTGCCGGCACATTCGCCGCTGATGGAGGGCGCCGGCAGCGCGTTCCGGTCGGTTCTCGACCGGCTGCCGATAGAGATGCCTAAGTTCCCGATCCTCGCAAATGCGACCGGGCAGGCCGTGGCTTCGCTCAACGACCTTCGGCAGGAGCTGGCCAACCACCTCCTGCGGCCGGTGGACTGGGCCCGGACAATGGTCTCGCTGAAGGCGATGAAGGTCTCGACCGTCGTCGAGCTGGGACCAGGCCGGGTCTTGGCCAGCCTCGCCGCGAAGCATCTGCCTGGCGTGGACACCTGGAACGCGGAAGAGCTCTTTGTGGAGTTCGCGTGACCGGCGACCTGGATGGCCGTACCGCTCTGGTCACCGGGGGTGGCAAGGGGATCGGCCGCGCCGTCTCGAAGGCGCTGGCGTCGATGGGCGCCCGGGTGATCGTGAACTACCGTTCCGACCTCGAAGCTGCTGAGGAGACGGCGCGCGAGGTCGGCGGCGTGGCTGTGCGCTGCGACGTCTCCGATGGAGCCGCGGTTCAGGCGATGGTCAAGGAACTGGGACCCGTCGACGTTCTCGTCAACAACGCAGGAGCGGTCCGCGACAACCTGCTGCTGCGGATGAAGCCCGAGGACTGGGACCACGTCATCGAGACAGACCTGACGTCGGCCTACCACACGACGCGGGCTGTCATGTCCGGGATGCTGCGGAAGCGCTGGGGCCGGATCGTCAACATGACCTCGGTGGTCGGAATAACCGGCAACCCCGGCCAGGCCAACTACGCGGCGGCCAAGGCAGGGCTGATCGGCTTCACCAAGGCGATCGCCAAAGAGATCGGCTCGCGCAACATCACGTGCAACGCTGTGGCTCCGGGCTACGTGCGAACCGACCTGACCGAGGGCTCGCTGACTGATGAGATGGTGGCGGAGCTGGTAAAACGGACGCCGTTGCAACGCGAGGGAACTTCGGAGGACGTCGCCGCGGCGGTGGCGTTTCTGTGCTCCGCCGGCGCGGCGTTCGTCACCGGTCACGTGCTGGTGGTGGATGGAGGGCTGTCCGTCTGAGCACTCAGGCCGTTGCGATGTACGGCAGCAGGCTGCCGCCCATCGCCCTCACCACAAACTGTCCGAGCTGCGGCGTAGGGCTTGTCCCGGAGGACCTCCGCGAGCAGGTCTACGTCTGCGCGTGTGGTCATCACTTCCGCATGCACGCGGACGCGTGGATCGCGATGCTGGCAGACCCGGGCACCTGGGAAGAGAGGTGGGCAGACGTGCGGCCCCACGACCTGCTCGAGTGGAAGGTGCCCAAGCCATACCAGGAGACGATCGAGCAGGCGCGCGAGGAGGGCCTGAACGAGGCTGTGCGGATCGGGACCGCCGAGGTGGCGGGGCGATCGATCTGGCTAGCGGTCTTCGACTTTCGGTTCGTGGGCGGTACGCTGTCGATCGTGGCCGGAGAACGGCTGGCCCGCGGCTTCGAGCAGGCGACAGCGACCCGGACGCCCTATGTGCTGATCGCCGCCACCGGCGGCGCTCGGATGCAGGAGGGTGTGCTGGCGCTGATGCAGATGGCAAAGGTCAACGGCGCCCTGAGCCGGCTGCATCGAGCAGGCGTGCCCTACTTCTCGGTGCTCACTGACCCCACCTACGGCGGCACCCCAGCCTCGCTCGCGCTGCAGGGTGACGTCAACATCGCGGAGCCGGGGGCTTCGATCGGGTTCACCGGGCCCCGCATCATCAAGCAGGCGACGTACGCGGACCTGCCGCCCGGGTTTCAGAGCGCCGACTTCCAGCTCCGTTGCGGCCAGGTCGACATGGTCGTGCCACGGACAGAGCTGCGCGAGCGGCTGGCTCACCTCCTGCGCCTTTACTGCAGAGGGCTGTGATGGCGGCGCAGCGGGACACACTGAGCATCTGGCAGGTGGTCGAGCTGGCACGGCATCGGGACCGGCCGTACTCACTCGACTACATCAAGCGGCTGGCTCCCGACTTCATCGAGCTGCACGGCGACCGCATATCACACGACGACCCTGCGGTGGTTGCTGGGATCGGCACGTGGCACGGTCTCACGACCGTCTTCATCGGCCAGCAGAAGGGGCGCAACCTGGCAGACAGGGTTGCTCGGAACTGGGGGATGATGCACCCCGAGGGCTTTCGTAAGGCCCTTCGAATGGCCAGGCAGGCTGTCAAGTTCGGCTTCCCGATCATCTCGCTGGTGGACACGCCGGGCGCCTTTCCCGGCGAGTCGGCGGAGGAGCGAGGCATCTCCTCGGCCATCGGCGCAGCCATCATGGAGTGGTTCGAGATCGCGGTGCCGACGATCGCCGTGGTGATCGGCGAGGGCAGCTCAGGTGGTGCGCTGGGCATTGCGGTCGCCGACCGGGTGCTCATGCTGGAGAACTCGCTGTACACGGTCGCGTCTCCGGAGGCGGCGGCCTCGATCGTGTGGCGCGACAACACGCGCAAGGTGGAGGCGGCCGCCCAGCTGCAGATCACTTCGCGAGACCTTCTGGCGATGGGCGTGGTCGAGGAGGTCGTCGCGGAGCCGGAAGGGGGCGCCCACGCCGACTACGACGATGCGGCGCGGGCGCTGGACGCCGCGCTGTCGCGGCACATGGAGCCGCTTCTGAGCATGGAGCCGGGTGAGCTGCTCCAGCACCGCTACGAGCGGTTTCGCTACGTGGACTCCCTGGTCGCGGCCGACCCCCGCTTCGGGCCGAAGGTGGAACCGAAGGTCCAGGTCTCAGCCGAATCGGGGGACGCGGCTGGCGGCTGAGGTTCCGTCAACGCCTCCGCTTCGCATCTGAACGAACGTGCGCAATGCGCACATGGCCTGACCACGAACGCAAGTCGGAGCGATAAGGCGGTCGTTATGCGCGGCGCGTGGACCGCCGAGGTTCAGCCGTGGCAAGGAGGGCCTGACAGCAACCGGTGCCGGGCCATGCCCGAGTCTTGATCGGGCCGCAAACTCATTTGGGGGAATGCCTCAGGGCGCTCTGCTCCGCCGGAATCGGTGGTTCTCGGGGTGCAGCCGGGCGTGGTGGACGTCGCACCTCAGCTCGAGATTGGAGAGGTGGGTCGGTCCGCCGTCTGCCCAGTGCCTGCGATGGTGCGGGGAGCACAGCTCGGGCGGCGTCGTGCAGCCAGGGCTCAGGCAGTGGCGATCGCGCAGGTTGAGCGCCTTCCGCAGCTGCCTGGGCACCGAGCGCGAGCTGTG
>DATFWQ010000018.1:0-7150 GCA_035259145.1 Candidatus Dormiibacterota bacterium
ATCCACGGCGTCGGCTGGTGGGCGGCCGACCTCGATTTCGATGCCATCGAGGTGGAGAACTCGACCCCGGGCTTCTATCTCTTCAACCAGATGGCGCGCCGCCTGTGCGAAGCGGCCGGCCGCGCCGAGCTTGGCAACTCCGACGCCCACATCCTCGACGCAATCGGCCGCGCCTATACCAGTTTTCCCGGCCGCACTCCAGAGGCGCTGAGAAGCGCGATCCAGAAGAGCCGGACGCGCGCACACCGCGAGCGGTACCGGCCCCTGGGCCTGGTTCGCTACGCGGCCTGGGGCATCGACCGCCGGAGACAGCGGCGGATCGAAGCCGCGCGCTGAGCGCCCGCCGGGCACGCTTTGAAGCAGTCGCCGCACAGCAGTTGGATAACCCCGCCGCCGATGTCTCTAGAATTACGGCGGTATCGCGCGCATGTCTTCCAATCCTCAGGTATGCGCAACCTCTACCACCCCTCAGTGGATAGCATGCGCGGTGATCAAGTTCAAACAGGCCCGCTTAGCTCAATGGACAGAGCGCATGGCTTCGGACCATGAGGTTAGGGGTTCGAGTCCTCTAGCGGGCACGGTGCCTCGGGATCGCGGCACCCCAGCCGGGCGGCTGGCGGAACTGGTAGACGCGCACGTTTGAGGGGCGTGTGGGGAGACCCATCCGGGTTCGAGTCCCGGGCCGCCCACCATTTCACCCAATCTGAACTCGGCTTCGGGTATTTGCTCGACCTCTCACTCGCGGTCGCTGCGGGCTGGCTGCTCGGCCGGGCGCTGAGATCCACCCACCCTTCACTTCTGGACCGACACAGCGACTGGCCACATGAAGTTTCGCGGTGGCGCCGTGTACTTCGTCATCCTCGCGGTGAGTGCTTTGAGCCGCGCGTCTCTCCGCTATCTATCTCCTGACGGGCTCCATCGCGGGTCGTGGCGACCCGACGGGTCTCATCCCCCAGGCCCTGATGGTGATCGTCGGTTCGTGGCTGTTCATGGACGCCGGGCTCTGTTTCGCTCGGGCGCAGGCGATCGCCGCCGCCGCCGGCGAACGGATGACGTGGCGGTGGCTCCAGGTGACGGGCGCCGCATCGCCCGTCACCGGGCGCGGCCACAACCTGCGCAGCTACTGAAGCTCTTCCGGAGGCGATTTGGCTTCGCTCCCGAACGGCTCCGAGCAGTCGAGTCTCGACAGCGTCTGCCGCGGCGCCGGCCCCGCCAGCGGCCGCGAAGGCATCGGCGATCCGCCTGGCCCCATCCGCCCTTGCCATCGCCTGATGGATCTTGCCCCGGAGCCGATCAGGCCGCAGACGACTGGCGGGCAGCCGCGTGCCGGCGCCGGCCACCTCCGCACGCCTTGCGACCTCGAGCTGATCCCTGCCGAAGGGGACGACGCAGACCGGGACGCCGTGCGCCAGGGCCTTCTGGGTGGCGCCCATGCCGCCGTGGGTAACGGCGCAAACCGCCCGGTCGAGTAGATGTCCGTGGGGGACGAACTGTTCCACGCGCGCGTTGGCCGGCACCCGGATCTGATCGTGATGCCCGTCCGCCGTCAGCGTTGCGACGACGCTCACCGGCTCATCCGCCAGCGCCTCGAACGCCGCCTGCACGAGGCGGCCATCGTTCTGGAATTCGGACGAGGTCGTGACCACAACTATCGGATGCTCGAGCTCCGCGAGCCACTCCGGCGGGTCGGACGGTGGATCCCACTCGCAGGGCCCGACCATCACGATGTTCTCGGGCCAGTCGCGGCGTGGGTAATCGAACGGCTCAGCGGTCATGTAGATGAGCAGGGGCGGCCGGCGGAACATCTCATCGGTGTCATCGACCGGAGCGGCCCCGGCCTGAGTACGGACATGGTTCAGTGGAGGCAGAAACGTCTTCTCGAGGACGCCGAGGACCAGCGGGCGGACCAGGTGGTCGCGCAGGCGGCCCAGTGGGCCGCGCGCGGGCGGCAGTCCAGGGCCGAACGGGGGCGCGTCACGGGAAGTCAGGGGGATCGGGTAGGGACAGAAGACGGACCAGGGACCACCCCAGGCCTCGGCCGCGGCCATGGCGCCCCAGGAGTTGATGTCGACGAGGAGTGCATCCGGCCGCTCCTCTGCAATGGCACGGCAAAGGTCGGGCGCGTCGTGCTCGGCACGCTCGCTCATGACGCGCACGGCGTGGCCGAGGGCCTCTCGCGAATTGCGTGCTCGCCAGTCGTCGTGCTCGATCCCTTCAACGTGGGAGCTGATCGGGGCTGCGTTGAAGCCGCGGCCCCGCATCATCGGGGCCTGCGAGGCCAGGGTTCGCAGCGATATCTCGTGCCCGCGACGCTGCAGCTCGTCGAGGACGGGGGTGAGGGGGAAAAGGTGCCCACGCGCGGGCGACGTGTAGGCGAGGATCCGGGACATCACGATACCTCCAGGAGCGGTTCGAGAAGCTCGACAACGGCCAGCTCTGTCTGACCCCGGCTCAGGGCCGACTGGCGGCGGAGCAGCTTCCAGGTGTAGACGTCGCAGATTGCGACGACCTGGGCCAGCCGCCGCTCTCTACCAGGGCCATCCAGCCGGAGGAGGGCAGGGGCGAAGACGCGCTCGCACCAGACGCGGTGAAGGACCCGGCCCTGATCGGCGATCGCGCGCAGGCCGGGCACGCGGTCCTCCTCGGCCAGCAGCCTGAGCACCCGATCACCCATCGTCTCGTAGTGCTCGACCAGCACCTTCACGGCTGCCGCAACGTCTCCGACCGGCGCCTCGTCGCGCTGGCGGCGAACCCTTTCGGCTTCCCGTTCGCTGGCTGCTGCGAAGAGCCCGTCCCGGCCTCCGAACCGGCGGATCACGGTCTGCACGCTGACGCCGGCCCGGCGCGCGACTTCGTCCAGGGAGATCTGGTCGGTGGGTCGTTCCCAGAAGAGCTCGATAGCAACGTCGAGGATTCGGTCCGCGGTTGCGGCCGCGGCCTCGGCGCGGGCGAGCATGCGATAGGGACGGCGGGCAGATGATTTGATGTAAGTTAGATTAACATCAAATTCAGACGTTTGTCAACCGGGCCGACTCGCCAGACCAGAAACGTCTCAGCCGCCAACACTCAGTGCACAGCGGGTGGCGGCCGCCATGAGCTGCGCAGCCTCCCCGGCGGTGAGCCCGCGCAACCGCGCGAGCGATCTCCACGTCGCGAACTCGAGCGCATGGCCGATCGCGGCCAGGAGCAGGGCCCGGCGACGGCCGCGGACGTTCCAGCCGCGGGCGAGGAGCGACCGCGCGTCCTCGAGGTAGGCCCGCCGTGGAGCGGAGAGCTCGCGGACCAGCGGCATGGTCTCGGAGTCGCGCAGGACGTTCGCGAGCAGCCCCTCGTTGGCAGCGTAGAAGGCATACAGTTCGCGCAGGGCGAGCTCCAGGCGCCGGTCGGGGACCGCGACGGACGCCCATACCGTCAAGTCCGGGGGCGGGTGCAGCCCCTGGGCATGGGCCGAGCACGCCGTAAAGAGGTCGCGCTGCGTCGGGAAGTGCCGATATACCGTCAGGCGGTCCACGCCTGCGCGCTCTGCCACCGCCGTGACCGTCGTCCGGGCAGGCCCCACGGTGGCGTGGAGCTCGACCGTCGCCTCCGTGATCCGGAGCCTGGTCTGCGCCTGGCGCTCAGCGCGCGCCTTGAGCCGGTACGGGCCGCGTTCCGCCATTTCGTACAACATAGCTGTTGCGTGACCGGTTGACGGCCGACGACTCCTGGTGTATAAATCGAGCAACAGCAGTGCTTATCGATTGGGAGGCAAGATGGCCAGGGTCAAAGTCAACGGCGTGCAGCTGTACTACGAGCAGGCGGGAGCCGGCGATCCGCTCGTCATGGTCCACGGCTCGTGGCTCGACCATGGAGACTGGGACCTGGTCGTCTCGCGGCTGTCCGGCTCCTTCCGTGTGGTCACCTACGACCGCCGCGGACACTCGAACAGCGAGGCCTCGCCACACCAGGGCAGCTTCGACGAGGACGCGGCGGATCTCGCCGGCCTGATCGAGGCGCTCGACTGTGCCCCCGCCCATCTGGTTGGGCACTCCTCAGGAGCGATCATTGCACTGCTCCTGGCCACGACCAGGCCCGAGCTGGTCCGGACGCTGAACCTGCACGAGCCGCCGCTCTTCGACCTCGTCGCCGGCGATCCCGAGGTGCAGCCGCTGCTGGCGCCGGTCGGGGCGGCGCTCGGCGCCGTTCGACAGAAGCTCGAGCAGGACGACCACAGGGCCGCGGCGCGCCAGTTCGCCGACGAGGTCTCATTCGGGCCTGGAAGCTGGAACGGCGTGCTCACCTCTGAGGCGCGTGAGCGCATGATCCAGAACGCGCCCACCTTCCTCGACGAGCTCCGGCAGCCCGTCCGCCTGCGGGTGGACCTCGACCGCCTCGGGCACTTTGACCGGCCCGTGCTCCTGACCGAGGGAGCCGAGAGCCCGCGCCTGCGGGGCCTCTGCATGGGCGGGCTCGCGCGCGCCCTGCCCCAGGCCGAGCGCCGCGTGCTCGTGGGCACGGCGCACCTGCCCCACGTGACCGACCCGGAGCGCTACGCGCTGCTGATCGAGGAGTTCGCGCTGCGGGGCTCGCGCTGAAGTTCCGACTTAACCTGAAAGTCCTCGGAGAAACCCCGGCGGAGCCTGTCGGATCGAGGCAGCGGCGTTCGTAGCAGGGGTGAAAGGCGGCCCGAGGGGCGGCCACAACGACTGGAGATGATCCCGATGGCGCAGTACGAAGCCTTCCGGCGTCTCCCAACGCTTCCGTCCTGACCGGTCGACCGCGACACCCCCTTGGTCTCGGCAGCGAAGCACGTCCTGAACACGGTTCGAGGTCGCCACGGCGCGGCTCCCGCGTTCTCGACACGGTGTTCTCCCACATCCAGACTTCTGTCAGCCACGCTTGCGGCCGTCAGATGGCATCAGAGCCTCGGTTTCACCACCTGGCACCAGGTTCGTGAAAAATCTGGGCTAGAGCAGCACGAGCGGAGCCGGTTAACGGCTCAGCCATAACTCTCCTCGTCCGCGCGGCGAGCCTCAAAGTCACGACTCGCAGCCTGGGCATGACCGCGCGAGCTGCCGAGGAGCGACCTGGCCAGCGGGTAATAGAAGCTCGGTCCCCGACGTTGATTGGTTTGTTGCAATCGCTCGAACGGCAGCGTTCAGGTCGACGGTACCCGCGGTCACGTCGGGATGCGGCGTGATCACCTCCCGCCGGGGCTTCAACCTGGCGGAGGGTGACAGCTCGCCCTCGTCGAACGCCGGGGCGCTGGTGGAGTCCGATGACCCACATATCTACAACCGTCAGCGCCTCCACTCGTCGCTGGGCTACCAGCCGCCAGCCGCGTACGAAGCCGAAGTCGCGATCGGCGTCAGTGCGGCGGGAGCGGCATGAGGCGACGACTTATCCACACTGTCCGTGGCGCGGGCGCCCCGGAGGGAACGCCTGTTCAATGTTGGTAAGCCTGTCCGCCGTAACGGGGGAGGACCATGCCTGCGGTGGCAAGTGGGGCCCGGCATGGACTGATAGGGCCAATCCCAGGTGGCACCTCCGCTGTAAGGCAGAGGTAACCGGCGGTGCGCACGTCTGGCCAGCCGAATTGCACGACCAAGAGTCGGGTCAGTAACCCGTGAATGCGAAGACGTGTGTCGCAATAAGATCGTTTCGTCAGCTCGAATCGTGAGGCACGTTTGAGGGGCGTGTGGGGAGACCCATCCGGGTTCGAGTCCCGGGCCGCCCACAATTTCACCCAATCTGAACTCGGATTCGGGTGTGTGCTCGACCTTTCACCGACCGTGTGACGACGGACACGTCAGACTCCAGGTAGGCGGTCATAACGCTCCCGGGTGACGGACACGAAATCTCCAGGTGGACGGACAGCAGGTCCCACATTTGTTGCTGTCCGCAAGGCCCCGACTTAGGGAATGAGGTAGCTGAAGTTGTTCAACCCTCAGCTACCTCGGAGAACAAGTCTTGGCCAAGAACCCTACGGAGATCATGGAGATATTCGCGTCATACGACCTGACCCGCTGCGCCTGGTCGGCGGCCCAGCGGTGGGCTGCGACCCCAAGACGGTGCAGCGCTACGTGGACCTGCGAGATGCAGGCTTCGACCCCTTCCGGCGGAGGCGCCGCGCACGGCACATCGACCCCTACCTGGAGAAGGTGGAGGAGTTGGTGGAGGACTCGCGCGGCAAGATCCGTGCCGACGTCGTCCATGCGGGGAGGCATACACCCACGTGCCCACGCGCAGGTCGGTCAGGGCCGCGGCGGTGGCCAGCGTGGGGCCGGGCGCCGGTTGCAGGCGCGGGAAATCCGGCATCAGCAGCGCCGAGTAGCGGCTGTCGGCGATGCGGCGCACCCGGGCCAGCCACGTCGGCAGGTCAGTTCTGAGCGGGGCAACGAGCCCGAATCGAAACGGTCGCGTCATGCCTGGATTCCTCTCTGCGGTCGGCGAGATCACCTGCCCTCCCACCCCTGGGGAAGGTCCATGATCATCTCCTTCGGTACATCCAGAGATATCGACCACGAATCCACCCGAAATTCATCGGTGCAGCCGAGATCGCGTACACGCTCCTGCGAACGCCCTGAACTCGGCATTACCGAGCAGTCTCAGTTGACCTTGCTATCCGTGGCGACTGCTAAAGGCCGAGGGAGGGGGGGTCTAGCGGGATTGGCTGGGGAAGGGCGAGCATCGCGGCGGCGAGCGCCTCGCCGTTCCCGACCGGGAAGAACGGATCCGTGCGACCGTGCACGACGAGCGTCGGCAGCGTGAGCTCGGTGAGGCGCTCGCGCCACCGTGGCGTGCAGTCGAGCCGGGCGAACACCATTCCGAGCTGATTCGCCTGCTGCACCGAGGATTCGCTCGAGGGTGTGCGGTCCCAGATCCGTGCCGCGACCGCACGTGCCTGCTCCGGGTCATTGCCCAGCAGCGCGGCGCCGTCGGCGGCGAATGCGGCAACGGCGGCTCGGTCGGCCCAGTCCGGCATCCGGCGCGAGAACACCGCATCCATGATCGCCGCGTCGTGGTCGGGCAGATCGTCGTCGACCGGGCCGGGCGCGACCGGACGAGTGCTCACCAGCGTCAGCGCCGAGAACGCGTGCGGATGGTCGAGCGCGGCGACCTGGGCGACCATCCCGCCGACCCCGACCCCGCCGAGGTGAGCCGGCGCGCC
>DATFWQ010000019.1:0-2965 GCA_035259145.1 Candidatus Dormiibacterota bacterium
GCTGCTGGACGGCAAGATCCGATCGGGCTTCTCGATGACCGAGCCCATGCACGCGGGCTCGGATCCGGTGAACATGTCCACCACCGCTGAGCTCGACGGCGACGAATGGGTCATCAACGGTCACAAGTGGTTCACCTCAAACGGTCTCATCGCCGACGTGCTGCTGGTGATGGCCGTGACGAATGCCGACGCCGGGCCATACGAGCGGGCGTCGATGTTCCTGGTCCCGACCGACACGCCGGGTGTAAACCGGCTGAGGAACATCCCGACCATGGCGGGGGGCCACGAGCAGTACGGCCACGGCCACTCGGAGATCATCTACGACAACGTCCGCATCCCAAGGGAGAACATCGTTGGCGGGCCGGGTGAGGCGTTCCGGATGGCGCAGGCGCGCCTCGGACCGGGGCGCATTCACCACTGCATGAGATGGTTGGGACAGGCCCGGCGCGCGTTCGACATGCTGTGCGAGCGCGCGCTCCAGAGAGAGGCGTTCGGCGGCCCGCTGGCCAAGAAGCAGACGGTGCAGAACTGGATCGCGGACTCGGCAGCCGAGATGCAGGCCGCTCGCCTGATGACGCTGCACGCCGCCTGGGTGATCGATCAGCAGGGCGCCGGGGCGGCCCGAAAGGAGATCTCCCTGATCAAGTTCTACGGCGCCAAGGTGCTCCATGACGTGATCGATCGGGCCATCCAGATACACGGCTCGTGGGGCTATTCCAGCGACCTGCCCCTGGAGGCGATGTACCGGCACGCTCGGGCGGCGCGGCTCTACGACGGCCCTGACGAGGTGCACCGGCAGTCGGTGGCCCGATACATCCTGCGCGACTACCAGAAGCCTGAGGGCTGGCTGCCACGCGAGCACATCCCGACGCGGAAAGGGGCGGCGCAGCGCAAGTTCGCACAGCTGCTCGAGGAGGCGACGGCCAACCTCTGAGGCGCTTCCGAGACGGCAGTATCGCGCGTTTGACCGCCCCCCTCCCCCGGCTGCGCCGGGTACTCCCCCGACTTCCGCGGGACCCCCCTTCCCCGGCTGCGCCGGGTACTCCCCCGACTTCCGCGGGGCCCCCCTCCCCCGGCTTTGCCGGGTACTCCCCCGACAAGCGGGGGAGAGTCACCTCGTTCCCCTGGGGAGATCAGAGGACGGAATAGACTCTTGGCGTGGCGGTCACACAGCCGGCGGCCAGCCCGGTCGAGACTCGAGCAGCCACCGTCCGGAACCCTTACTCCGTCCTCCCCAACTGGCTGTATCCCACCTTCGTCGTGGTGGCGCTGTCGCTTTTCGCCCTCTACGCCGCGTGGGTGGTCCTGTTCTTCAAGGACGGACGCTTCGGCCCCTACCTGAGCCCCTTCAACTCGCCGGAATTGCGGGTCACTGTGGCCGGCTTCGCGATCCCCACGGGCATCTGGATCTTCTGGATCCCTCTCGTCTTCCGATTCACCTGCTACTACTACCGCAAGGCCATATTCCGCAGCTACCTCTGGCACCCGCGGTCGTGTGCTGTCCAGGAGCCGAGCCGCGGCACGTACCACGGTGAGACCCGCCTCTTCGTCTTCAACAACCTGCACCGCTTCGCCTTCTACATCGTGGTGCTGCAGGTAGCGGTGCTCTGGTACGACGCAATCGCCGCCTTCACGTCCAACGGTGCGTTTCATTTCGGCCTGGGCACCGCCCTGATGCTCGTCAACGTGGTATGCCTGTCCGGCTACACATTTGGCTGCCACGCGTTCCGTCACATGGCGGGTGGCGGTCTCGACTGCTTCAGCTGCCACCGCGCCCGCTACCGGCTCTGGAAGGGCGTGACGGTGCTCAACATCCGTCATGATCGCTGGGCCTGGGTGAGCATGTTCACGGTCTGGGGAGTGGACCTGTACATCCGGCTGCTCCAGCTCGGCGCCCTTCCCCACGCCGTCTGGAACTGATGGCTGACACCTCCTACGAGACCGTCGACACCGACGTCCTGGTGATCGGCGCCGGCGGCGCCGGCATGCGAGGGGCGATCGCCGCCGCGTCGGCGGGCGCCCGCGTGCTGGTCCTCTGCAAGTCGCTGCTGGGGAAAGCCCACACGGTGATGGCCGAGGGGGGCATGGCCGCGGCGCTGGCGAACGTGGCCGGCCTTGACAGCTGGGAGGCCCACTTCGCCGACACGATGAAGGGCGGCAAGCTGATCAATAACTGGCGCATGGCCCAGATTCACGCCCAGGAGGCCCCTGAACGCGTACTGGAGCTGGAGCGGTGGGGCGCCGTCTTCGACCGGACACGGGACGGCCGGATACACCAGCGGCCCTTCGGCGCTCATACGTATCCCCGGCTGGCGCACATCGGCGACCGGACCGGGATCGAGCTCATCCGCAGCCTCCAGGACAAGCTGGTGCACACAGATCGCATCGAGGTGCACATGGAGGTCACGGTCGCCCGCCTTCTCACCTGGGAAGGGCGAGCCGCGGGCGCGCTGGCATACCGCCGAGCGGACGGCAAGCTGGTCGTCTATACCGCGCGAGCCATCCTCCTCGCCACAGGGGGTGCGGGGCGCATCTACCGGGTCACATCCAACTCGTGGGAGTGCACGGGCGACGGGCCGGCACTCGCCTACGAGATCGGGGCCGAGCTCCAGGACTGCGAGATGGTTCAGTTCCACCCGACGGGCATGGTCTGGCCGCCGGGCGTTCGGGGCATCCTGGTCACCGAGGGCGTCAGGGGCGAAGGAGGGCTGCTGCGCAACAAGGACGGGGAGCGCTTCATGGAGCGCTACGACCACGAGCGGATGGAGCTTTCGTCACGCGACGTGGTGGCTCGCGCGATCAATGCCGAGGTCGTCGCGGGCCGGGGGACGCCTCACGGGGGCGCCTATCTTGACATCACGCACAAGAGCCCCGACTACATCAGGCGCAAGCTGCCGTCGATGCACGAGCAGTTCCTGAAGCTGGCCAAGGTCGACATCACCAGAGAGCCGATGGAAGTCGCGCC
>DATFWQ010000020.1:0-38344 GCA_035259145.1 Candidatus Dormiibacterota bacterium
CCCGGCTGCGGCCGCCGGCGCTGGCTGCAGGGCCACCACGTGAAGCACTGGGTGGATGACGGCCCCACCGACCTCGACAACCTTCTGTTGACCTGCAGACCACACCACAAGCTGGTCCACGAGTTCGGCTGGACGGTAGAAGGCGGCCCCGACGGCCACGCCACCTTTCGCCGGCCGAACGGCCAGGTCTACGAAGAGGGGCCGCCCGCACTGCGTCCCGAGGTGCGACGGCACGTCGCCGCCGTGCCTCTTCTCTGCTGAGCGCCAAAGGTGACGACTCGCTGGCTCGATGGTCGGCTTGGGCTCCTCGCCGACTGTCGGTTACAGCTACAGGATGATCCTCCCCACGAAGATGTCAGGCGCCGGCGTCGGGCCGGCTCCGCCCTTCGGTCATGCAGAAGATGGCGGAGCCCGGCTGGGCCGGGCTCCGTCTGGCCGTCAATTGCCGAGTACGAAGAGGTGGCCGTCGTTCTCGGTATAGAGCTTTCCGTCCGCCCCGATCGCGAGCGGTGTGTAGGCCGCCCCAATCGCGATGCGCAAGAACTTCTTCTGCTTGAGTGTCCCGCCCTGGTTGATGGCGTAGACGTTGCCGTCCTCGCTGTTGGCGTAGACGACACCATTGGTGTCGATCGCCGGGGCGTTGATGCACCACTCGAAGCCGTTGGGGTTGTCGGGCTGAACGATGGTGGTGCTCTTGAACTGCCATTCGATGGCCAGGCTGGAGCTCAGCTGGGTGATGAAGAACGGCCCTGGCGGCGGTGCATTGTTTGTCGGGCAGCAGTTGGCGTCGTAGTGGTTGTCCTTTATCACGATCGAGTACGTGCCCCCGTGCGGGAAGATTGCCGGGGTGCTGTCCCAGCCGAAGTCGAATGTGGCGGAGAGCTGTCCCGTCGGGCTGAACTTCCACAGGTGGCCGCGAGCGAAGTTGTAGCGCGAGTAAGACCCATAGAGGATCGAGCCGTCAGGCGCTACAGTCGGTGAGGACGACGTCTGGTCGATCACGCGCCCGGCCGGAGACTCGTTGGTGGCCGGGTCGACGCCCGTGGGGGAGCCCTTCCGGCAGCCGATGCCTTTGCGACCGCCGTTGTCGTTGGGCAGCAGCACTCCGCAGCCGTCGTCGAGGTGGCCTCGTAGCGAAGCCTGCCACTTCTGCGTCAGGTCAGGGTTGACGGCTAGCAGATACGAGTAGCGGCTGCGGAAGTGAGCGCGGCTGACCGAGTAGATCGTGCCGTCTGGCGCGATTGCCGGAGCGACGTTGAGCCCAACCCGCTGCGAACCGCAGGGCCCTGTTGGAGGGGTGGTGGTGAAGTTCGGCCAGGGCACGTCGGTGGTGGTGTTGTAGGTGGTCGTGCAGGTCGTGGGCGCGCCCACGACCAGGCTCTTGTAGCTCACCTTGTGAGCGGTGTCATCCGGTCCGACTTTGACTAGCCAGGAATCCGGGATGTCCGTGGTGTAGTCGGCGCCCCATGGCTGAACGTTGTCGAGCTGAATGGCGTTGAAGTAGACGTTCCCGCTCGAGTCGGCGCTCAGCGGCCCGGCGACGAATGTGGTCGTGTTGGCACTCTGCGGATAGCCGGGGTCGACCCGGGCGACCACTGAGCCGTCGCCCGTGGCCAGCTTGGTGATGGTGCCGCCGGCGTCCGGGACGTACACGAATCCATTCGCCAGCACGGCGTGGAAGACAGGCTCCCAACCGCCCAGTCCGAGGCGGTCCTGCTTCGAGCTCTGGCCGTTGCCAGGGCCATTCGGCTCAGGCTTCCAGTCGGTCTGGTGCTCCCATTTCTCGACGAAGCTGCCGTTCTCGAAATGGTACCTCCGCTCACTCCAGGTCTGGCTGCTCCAGTGGTCTGGGTCGGTGAAGGGCCCGCTCTTGAACTCCATGAACATGTCGCCCTGGTGCAGGAGCGGAGCCTGGTAGTGCGCGAGCAGGTCGCCGCCGCTGGCGGCCTGCTCAGCCGGTACGTTGGGGTCGTAGGTGAGGTCCGCCAGGACGTTGTTCAAGCTCTGACCGGCAACATCCACGAAGCCCTGGTGTTGGGGGTTCTGGCCCCACTGCGGCCAGTCTGTCGGCCCCGCGGCCGCCGCCGGCCCCAGCGTGGCGCCGATGGCCAGGGCCGCCCCAATGGCCGGAACGAGCAGACGTAAGAGGGCCCGTTGCATGGTGATCCTCCTCGCTCTTGCCGCGGCTTCCCATCCCTTTCGCCTGGCCATGCCCCAGCCGCGGCCTTCAGGGCACTGACAATCAATAAGCCCCGGCGCCGGTGCGTGTCAAGCGAAGTGCGCATCCTCGGCGGCGCTTGCGCCTCTTGACGGCCGACCCGGCCCGACTACAGATCCAGCGCCTGCGCGACGAGCTCCCGGTGGTAGGTGGCGTCGCCTAGCGTCACCTCGGACGCCTTGGCGCGTTTGAAGTACAGGTGCATGTCGTGCTCCCACGTGAAGCCGATTCCACCATGCACCTGGATGCCGTTGCCGGCCGCTCTGCGGTACGCATCCGACGTGTATGCCTTGGCCATAGAGGCGGCGAGGCTGCGGTCGGGGGCGTCCGCGTCGACCGCCCACGATGCATAGTAGGTCGCTGAGCGGGCACTCTCCGTTTCCAGCAGCATGTCTGCCAGCTTGTGTGAGACGGCTTGATAGATGCCGATCGGCTTTCCGAACTGGTGACGCGTCTTGGCGTACTCGACTGACGCGTCCAGCACGTGCTGCGCGCCCCCGACCATCTCGGCGCAGAGCGCTGCCTCTGCCCAGTCCAGCGCACGCCTGAGCGGCGCCCAGCCACGGTCGACTGCACCCATCACGGCTTCACTCGGAAGCTGCAGGCCGTCGAAGCGGAGCTCATACCAGCGACGGGTCATGTCCATCGTCTTCAGCGGGCTCACCCTTACACCCGCGGGCCGACCCGACAGAAGGAACAACGTGACGCCCTCTTCACTCCCCGATCTGGTCCGCGCGGCAACAATCGTGTAGTCGGCCACCTCTGCATCGGGTACGAAGAGCTTGACCCCGTCCAGGCGCCAGCCATCGCCTGAGCGCTGTGCGGACATGGTCACGCCCTCGGAATCCCAGCGGCCGGACGGCTCGGTCAGCGCCACGGTCGCGCGGGCATCGCCGGCGGCGATCCTGGGCAGGACCTCACGCTTTTGCGAATCCGACCCGGCTTCGAGCAGGGCCGGCACTGCCAGACCCATGGTGCTGAAGTACGGACCGGGGAGCAGAGCGCGTCCCGCCTCCTCCAGGATGACCACCAGGTCGAGGAACGTCCCAACGCCGCCATATGCGTCGGGGATACCCAATCCGGTCCAGCCCATCTCGGCCAGCCTCTTCCAGAGCGCCTCGTCCCACGCGCCGTCGGTTTCCATCATCCGCCGCACGTACGCCGACGGACACTCCTTGGCCAGGAACTCCCGGGCCGAGGCTCGGAGCATCTCTTGCTCTTCGGAGAAGGCGAAATCCATCGCCGAAAGAGTGTAAGGGCTGGGAGGAGCTCATTCCGAGGATAGAATCCGGGCAGGAAGATGCACCCGGCGCCTTTGCGGATCGGAGGTTTCGAGTTCGCCTGCCGGCAGGGCCGGGTGCTCATCTCGTCTCCCGCCGGAAGTGCCGACCCGGAGATGGCGGGCTTCCTGAGGGGGACCAATCATCTATTGACGATGGGACTCGATCTCGAGGGCGAGGCAGAGCTCGATGGGGGCCTTGTCTTCCGTGTCGAGGGCCCAAAGGCACTCCTGCGGCTCGGGCCGTACTCGGAGGCCTTCGCGCTCGACGAGATCGAGCGGCTGTTCAAGGCGCTGCCGTCCCTCGCGAAGCCCGCCTCGGAGCCCTCGCCATGACGTATCGCATCACCCAGCTCTGCATCGAGTGCGGGCGCTGCGTGCCCGTCTGCCCTCAGCACGCGATCGACGTTGTCGAGGGTCACCACCGCATCGAACCAGACCTCTGCGACGACACGGCCATGTGTGTCCGCTATTGCCCGGTCGAAGGGGCGATCGTGTCACGGCCGGCCGAGCCGGCTGTCGCCAGCCCGAAGCAGTGATCAGCGAAGGAGAAAGGATGGCAACTGAACTTGTCGAACCGAAGAAGATCAATGTGCTTGCCAAGGCCAGGTCCGAGAAGGTGTTCGTGCCCAAGTCGCTCGGCAGGGTCGGGGATGTGACGCTGGAGCTGGCGCTCGGCGACGGTGAGCTGCCGTTCTGGCACACCAACGACGAGGACGAGCACGTCTACTGCGTCAGAGGCACGATTCATTACCAGCTGAAGAAGGGCGATGATGAGCTTCCTTCGGTCGACGTGAACGAGGGGGACCTGTTTGTCATCCCGGCAGGGGTGGCTCACAAGCCCGTCTGTTCACCTGACAACGTCGTCCTGATCATGGAGAAGGTGAACGCCTGGACAACGTTTGACGAGTAGCGACGCGGTCGACACCGCGGAAGTCAGCTACCCATCTGGCCAGAGCGTGGTGCCGGCGCGTCTGTACAGGCATGGAGCCGCCGAGGGTGCCGGGATCGTGGTCTGCGCCGGGCGTCTGCGTGACATCGACGGACTGGACTTCCTTTGTCGCGCCCTGGCCGAGGCCGGCTACGTGGTGCTCGCGATCCGCTATCGCGGGATGGACTTCGACACCGACGATGCGGATGCTCTGGCCGGCCTCGACTACCTGCAATCCCTCCACGGGATCACCACGACCCGGCCTCTGGGAGTCGCCGGCCATTCTCGGGGAGGGATGACGGCGCTCCGAGTGGCCGCCCAGGACAACCGGGTCCGGAGCGTCGTCGCGCTCGCGCCACCCACGGACATGGTGCGCTACATCCACGCGATGGAGCTGCTCTCGCCAGCCCGATACAGCGCCCTGGCCAGCACCATGGGCACACCTGAAGAGAGGCCGGACCTGTATCGGCAGCTGTCGGCCCTGAGCTACGCCGATGCGATTCGCGTGCCGGTGCTGCTGGTATGTGGGACGCAGGATCTTCACGCTCCTCTCGACCACTCGCAGTGGATGAAGGACGCGCTGACGGCCTGCGGGAACGAGAGTGTGCGGCTGGAGGTCCTGGACGGCGTGGGTCACTTCTTCGAGCGCATGTATTTCGGGTACGAGTTCGACCGAGTCTCCCGACTTACCGTCGATTGGTTCGCCAGCACACTGGCAAGTGGCTGAGCTGAGCCCGGACTTCGTTCTGTACAACGGAACGATCGTCACAGCCGATGCTGCTTATTCCGTTGCCGAGGCGGTCGCCATCTTCCGCGACCGCTTCGTAGCGGTTGGGCGGAACGACGAAGTCCGCGCCCTCGGAGCTAAGGCAGAGCTCGACCTCGAGGGCCATACGGTGTTGCCAGGCTTGATCGACAATCACACTCACCAGCTGCTGGCTGCGCTGGACACGGACGCGGCGGGAGTTAAGGTCAACATCGCGCAGCTGGAGTCGATCGCCGACATCGTGGACGCCATCCGCGAGCGTGCGACAAGGACGAGGCCCGGGGAGTGGGTCAGCACGTCATGCATGTACAGGGGAGCCCTGCGGGAAGGCCGGTTTCCAGACCGCTGGGACCTCGACAGCGCCACCACACGGCACCCGGTCTACGTCTTCCAGTCGGGAAAGAACATCGTCGTCAACTCGCAAGCGTTGGCGCTGGCCGGCATCGACAGTTCCACTCCCGATCCGGCGGAGCCGGAGGGCCACATCGTAAGAGACGAGCAAGGAGAGCCCACGGGACACCTGATCGCGGGTGCCGCCGATATGGCCAGGCTGCGCTGGTGGCAGCGGATGGGGCGACCGCCAAAGAAGTGGGACTTTCTCTACTACCCAAAGGAGACGATGCTTCGGGCCCTCGCCGCCCAGCAGCGGCTGTACAACGCATGCGGCATCGTCGGCGCACGTGACATGGGCGTGTCGCCCGACGAGATCGACGCCTACCAGGAGGCACGAAGCGCCGGGCGGCTAACGGTTCGAACGAATCTAATCCTCGGGCTGCCCTCCCGTTATCTGGGCCTCGAGGAGTGCGTCACGGCTGTCCGCTCCTACTTCGGACCGAAGCAGCCTGTGGGAGACGAGTGGCTCAGACTCGGCGGTTTCAAACTGGTCGTCCAGAACGACGGCTGGTGGGCCTACACACCCGAGAAGCTCGAGACCCTCATTCGAGAGGCCAGCGGCGCCGGATGGACTCTCTGCATCCACGTCTCGTCCGGAACCGCCGGCGACGCCACAGAAGTGGTGCTGTCGGCCCTCGAGGCCGCCGATCGGGAGCGTGCGATATCCGGGAGGCGGTTCTGCTACGAGCACGGCTTCGGACTGACCGAGCGCCGGCAAATCGACCGCGTGGGCCGCCTGGGAATGATCGTAGCCGCAAACCCTCTTCTCGCTTATTTCGGGGCGGCGCGCTCGCTCCACATGACAGCGACGCTGGAGAGGAGCCGCACCGTGAAGGTGAGGGCCGGCGAGGGCTTTGCTCGAGCGGTCTATGACTGGGGGCTGCCGCTGCGCACCTTCCTGGATGCCGGCCTCGTCGTGACGGGCGGCTCAGACAACCCTGCCGTCGTCTACGACGTCGAGAGGCCGCTGCTCGGAATGTACTCTGCGCTGACGGGAGAGACGCTGGCCGGAGTCCTGCTGCCGGGCCAGAACGTCACGCGTGAAGAAGCCGTACGGATGTGGACGGTGAACAACGCCTACGCGACGTTCGAGGATGGCCTCAAGGGGTCGATCGAGCCTGGGAAGCTGGCGGATCTGGTGGTGCTCTCGGACGACTTCATGACCGTCCCCGTCGGCGACATCCCGGAGATCAAGGTCGAGATGACGATGGTCGGGGGGCAGGTCGTATACAGGCGGCCCATCGCCGCTCCACCTCCTTCCTGCTGAGCCGCCTCTCCGGGCTGCGCCTTCAACGCTGTGGCACCCGGCGGGGAAAGAGCGTGTAGCTGAACGAGATCAGGAAGTCGATGGCCAGGATGATCGTCCACGTGCCTGCGGCTCCAACGAGCGTCGCCGCCCGCTGGATGTCACCGACGAACGCGACGCCGCCCAGGAGCAGGAGGCAGCCCACGGTCCAGGCCAGCAGGTGTCGGGCCCATTGCCGGCGCTCGTGGTCGGCATGCTCCGGCCCATACCTGGGCCGCCGCAGCGGGGCCGGGCCGCCTGCGAACCGGTGCGCAAAGCGGGTGTCAGCCCACCTTATCGTTGAGTGCCCCCACGCCACCGACACACCCAGATAGATCGCGGCGAGGGCGTCGGCGAAGCTGGCCTGGGCGCCCTGCCTCAGGTCGATGATCGAGGCCGTTAGCAGGATGACGTCCACCATGGGCACGCAGATCAGCAGTGCGCCACCAAGCCGAGGCCGGCGCAGCAGGTAGCGGCACGCGAGGCCGGCGAGCAGGAAGATCCAGAAACCGATCTCACAGCCGACGACCACCCCATAGATCAAGTCAAGTCGCCATCCTTATTTAGTACGACTGGGTCAGAACCGCTGGGTCATGTTAACACACGATCGTGCTAAAAAGGGGCCGTGCCGAAAATCGTCGACCACGAGGAGCGTCGCCGGCAGCTGGCCGCAGCGGTGTGGCGGGTGATCTCTCGCGACGGCGTGGAGGGCGTGTCCATAAGAGACGTGGCGGCCGAGGCGGACTGGTCTCCTGGCGCGCTGCGCCACTACTTCAAGACAAAGGACGAGCTGCTCCAGTTCGCCGCCCGCCTCGTCTATGAGCGCGTGTACGGTCGCCTGGCGGTCCCACGCCACTCCGGCATCCTGACCGAGGCGATTCGAGCGATCCTCGCCGAGGTGCTGCCGCTTGACGCGGACCGGCGCACCGAAGCGGCGATCTGGCTTGCGTTCGTTGGGCGGGGACTTGTCGATGAGAGCATCGCGCTGGAGCAGCGGGTGGCCTTCAGCGGCCTGCGGGACCTGTGTGCGCGCATAACGCACGACCTCGCACAGCGCCACTGCCTGGCGCCCGAGCTCGACCCGGACCAGGCGGCCATGCACCTACACGCGCTGATCGATGGCCTGACTCTGCACCTGCTGATGGGAAGGCTGGCGCCTGAGGCTGCGCTGGCCGTCCTCGACGCACACCTTGGGACCATCGTGCAGGACAGCTAACGTAGGGTCCCACCGTGACCGTTCACCTGCATCCTTCCACGTCCACACTGCGCCGTCTCGCGGACGTGGCGCGAGGCGTGGGTGAAGCCGAGCTGATCATCACCGCCGGCGCCCTCGTCAACGTCTTCACCGAGGAAGTCCAGGAAGGCTGGGGCCTCGCCGTTGCCGACGGCCGCATTGCATTCGTCGGTCCGGACTCTCAGGTGCTGGCACGGGCCGGTTCGAGCACGGAGCGCATCGAGCTCGGCGGTGACCTCGTGAGCCCGGGGCTGGTCGAGGGGCATACGCATTTCACCCGCATCGCGCTGGGTGACTTCGCCGACCTTCAGGTGCGCGCGGGGGTGACGACCACGATCGTCGAGTGCATGGAGCTGGCAGTGGTGATGGGGTTCGACGGCGCTCTGGAGATGGTGTCGGCGGCGGAGAAGGTCGCCGGTCGCTTCTTCTTCACTGCGTCCGGCACGGTCGTATGCGATCCGGTGCACGACGCGAGGCTCGATCGCGACGACTGGCCTTCCTTGCTCGACCATCCGCGTGTCGCCGGCCTGGGCGAGGTGTACTGGGCCGATCTGCTGCGCGGGCACGCCCGCAGTGAGGCCATGATCGCGGCGGCGCTTGAGCGCGGCCTTCCCGTCGAGGGGCACGGTGCGGGCGCCCGTCTGCCGGCGCTCAACGCGATACGAGCCTTCGGCGCCGCCGCCGACCACGAGTCGATCGCGGCCGACGACGTGCTGGCTCGCCTGCGGTTGGGCTTCCACGCGGAGCTGCGCCACGGCGCGACCCGTCAGGACCTGCCCGCCATCTCTGCCGTCTGGCGTGAGCGGCAAGTCGACGGCAGCCGGCTGAGCTTCGTCACCGATGGCCTCGAGCCGGACGTGCTGCTCCGCGGTGACTCGCTCAACTGGGTGGTCGAGCAAGCGGTCGAGCTCGGCATGCCGCTGGCGCGCGCCGTCCGTCTCGCGAGCCACAACGCCGCCGAGCGCTATGGTCTCGGCCAGTGGCTGGGCGGCCTTGCACCGGGCATGCTTGCCGACCTTGTCGTGCTGCCCCGCGATGGTGGCTTTCGACCGCGTCTGGTGCTGGTCGGTGGGCGCCGCCCGCAGCCGTCGGCGCCAGACCCGTACCCGGCGTGGATGCTCGACACCGTCAAGCTGAACGGCCTGCGCCCAGAGCTGCTGAGGCATCCAGGCCCTGGTCTCTGGAGGGCGATGCGGCAGGAAGGGCCGGTGGTGACCCGCGAAGCTGAAAGCGACGGGTCTGGCGCGCTGGTCTGTACGGTGATCGACCGGCTGGGCGACGGCCGCGGCTTCCGGGGTTTGTGGGAGGGTTTCGGTCTACGCGGCGGCGGCGTGGCCATCACCTCAGCCTGGGAATCGCCCGGCATCGTCATCGCCGGCGACCGGCCGGACGACATGGCCGTCGCAGCCCGACGAGTGCAGGACCTGCGCGGGGGCGCGGCTGTCGTGAGCGACGGTGAACTGCTCGCGGAGTGGGAGGCGCCTGTCGCGGGCCTCTACAGCACCGCGGCCTGCGACCGTGTGATCGACCAGGTCGGCGCGGTCAACCGGGCACTGGCCGGCCTGGGCTGCCGCTGGCCGAACCCGGTCCTTACGCTGGAGACCCTGACCACGGCGGCCATTCCCTTCCTGCGAATCTGGGCCGGTGGCTACTATCGCCTACGAGACGGGGCCCGTCCAGGGCTCCCGTGGGACGGCGGACATAAGGGTTGAGCCCGTGCATGAGCGAGCGGGCGTAGCCGCCTAACGAGACCGGGGCAAGCCCAGGACCCGCTCGGCCAGGATGTTGCGCAGAACCTCGGACGTACCCGCCTCGATCGTGTTCGCTCGCGAGCGCAGGAAGCCGTACTGCCAGCGATTACCGTTCTCGACCTGGCCCGACGGCCCCATCAGGTCGATCGCGGTCTCGTTCATCCGCTGGTTGAGCTCGGAGTAGAAGAGCTTCATGATCGAGCCCTCAGGCCCGGGGATACCGGTCTTCATGACGCTCGTGACCGCCCGCTGGCCGACAAGCTGCAAGGTGCGTGCCTCGATGTAGTGCTGGGCGATGGCCTGACGCAGCAGGCGCTCACCACTCCGGCCGCTGCCGCGAGCGTGGTCGATGAGCTCGCCGGCGGTGACCGACGCCTGGTTGGCCAGGGCGGTGCCCAGCGTGCCGCGTTCGTGCAGCAGGGTTGTGATGGCGACGTCCCAGCCCCGGCCGGGCTCGCCCAGCACCTGCTGCTTGGGCACCCTGACCTCGTTGAAGAAGACCTCGTTGAACTCCGCCTCGCCGGTTATCTGTCTCAGGGGTCTGACGTCGACGCCGGGGCTCTTCATGTCGGCGATGACGTACGTCAGCCCGTGACGTGGGTTCGCCTCCTGGCGCTCCCGCGTCAGGAGCAGGCACCACTTTGCAAACTGCGCAAGCGTTGTCCACACCTTCTGTCCGGTGACCAGGTAGTGGTCGCCCACGTCGACCGCGCGCGTCTGGAGAGCCGACAGGTCGCTGCCCGCGTTGGGCTCGCTGAACCCCTGGCACCAGATCTCCTCGGCGCTCAGTATCTTGCTCAAGTAGCGGCGCTTCTGCCCTTCGGTGCCGTGCGCCATGATCACGGGACCGCCCATCCCCAGGCCGAGAACGTTGATCGGCCCGGGTGCGCGGGCCTCGATCATCTCCTGGCTGAAGATGATCTGCTCCATCAGGGTGGCGCCGCGGCCGCCGTACTCCTGCGGCCAGTTCAGGCCGACGTAGCCGGCCTCGTGCATCTTCCGCTGCCAGGCGATGCGCCTCTCCAGCCACTCCGCTGAGCTGGCGTCCTCCTCGTCGGCGCTGTCTGCCCAGGCGGGCCGGTTCGCGCGCAGCCAGCTCCGGACCTCGTCGCGGAAAGCCGTCTCGTCGGGCGTCAGATCGAAGTCCATGGGGTCAATGTAAGGCACGCAGCCGCCGCTGCTGTGCGTCGGGCAACATGTGCGTGATGAAGACGTACCCCAAAAGAGCCGTAGCGCCGTGAAAGCCGCCGTCCTTGAGCGTCTGGGGGGGCCGGAGGGTTTGACCGTGATGGAGCGGCCGGCACCTGATGAAAGTGGCGGCGTCCTGGTCGACGTCTACGCCGCAGGCGTGTCCTTTCCTGACCTGCTCATGTCTCAGGGCAGGTACCAGATCCAACCCGAGCCCCCTTTCGTGCTCGGCGTGGAGGGCGCGGGAGTGGTGGCGGAAGCGCCCCCCTCGGCCGGCCTGCGGCCGGGCCAGCGGGTGGTGTTCAACGCGATGGGCAGCTGGGCAGAGCAGGTGGCTGTTGCGCCAGAGCAGGTGTTGTCGCTGCCAGATGCTCTCACGATGGAGCAGGGCGCCGGGCTGCTGATGAACTACCACACCGCACACTTCGGGCTGGTCCGAAGGGGGCGGCTGCAGCCGGCGGAGACTCTGCTCGTACACGGGGCGGCGGGCGGCGTTGGCAGCGCCGCGATCCAGGTCGGCAAGGCGGTCGGCGCCCGAGTGATCGCAGTCGTTTCGGATCAGCGCAAGGCAGAGGTCGCTTCGCGACTGGGCGCCGACGAGTGCGTGCTGGCCGGCGAAGGCTGGCTCGAGCGGGTTCGTCGAGCCAGCGGCGGGGGGGTGAACGTCATCTTCGACCCGGTGGCAGGCGACCGTTTCGACGACAGCATCCGAGCCCTTGCGCCGGAGGGTCGGCTGCTCATCATCGGCTTTGCCGGGGGGTCCATCCCGCGTGTCGCGGTCAACCGGGTGCTCTTTCGGAACATCGACGTGGTCGGGGCAGGCTGGGGCGCATTCCTGGAGGTCCACCCAGAGGTGAAGGCGTCCACGCACGCCGGCCTTCTGCAGATGGTGGAGGCGGGGTTCGTGGCGCCTCTGGTCGGGGCGGAGTTTCCGCTCGAGCGGGCGGCCGAGGCGCTGCGGCTGATCGCCGACCGCCAGGCTGTGGGCAAGGTCGTCCTGAAGGTCAAGGGGGGAGCGTCGTGAGAGCACGGGCGGCGCTGGTTCGGTGAGCAGGCGGCCTGCGAGGGTGCCACCAGCCTGGTTCGTGGGACTGGCGGCGGCGGTGGGTGCCCAGCGCCTGCGCGAGCTGGCCCTCTCCCGGCGGAACAGCCGCGGACTCCGGGGTCGCCAGGCGGCGGCTCGGAGCTACCCGCTCATGGTGGCGGCCCACGTCGGGCTGTGCACGCTGCCGCTCGTGGAGGTGGCTACACTGCGGCGCCGTTCGCGCGCGCCGCTGCTGTGGACGGGGGTCCTGGCAGCAGCGACGGCGCTGCGCTGGTGGAGCATCAGGACGCTTGGTTCAACGTGGAACGTTCGCGCTGTCGTCCCCGACGACCTTCGTCCCGTGAGCAGTGGGCCGTATCGGTTCGTCCGCCATCCGAACTACCTGGCGGTGTCGCTCGAGTTCCTCGCGCTGCCGCTGGCCGGAGGTGCGGTCTGCAGCGCGCTCGGTCTCTCGCTGCTCAACGCAGGACTGCTGATCGACCGGATCCGCTCAGAGGAGCGGCTGCTGGCGCGCGTGCCTGGCTACCAGGAGGCGTTCGAGGGCCGGGCGCGGCTCATCCCCGGGTTATTCTGACGAACTCGACGCGGTCACTCGCGTCAGTTCCCGTGCCGATCACTCATTCCAACGAAGATGGGTCAGCTCGATTGAGACGCCGGGACCGAACGCGATCGCCAGGCCGTCCCCACCCAGCGGCGCCAGCGCGGCCATGCTGAAGAAGACGGAGGCCGACGAAAGGTTGCCGACCTCACGGAAGACGCGCCGGGATAGAGCCAGCTCTTGAGGTCGGAGACCGAGGGAGGCCTCGACCGCGTCGAAGACGCGAGGGCCGCCGGCGTGGACTGCGTAGAAGCCGACCTGGTCGATCCCCCGGCGTGCGCGAAAGTCCTCAACGACCTCGCCGAGATTGCGTTCGATCAGCTGCGGCAGCCGGCGATCGAGGACGACGTGGAAGCCCGTGTCGCGAAGGTCGAAGCCGAGCGCGCTGGCGGTGTCCGGCAGAAGGCGGGACGCCGCGCCACGGACCGTGAGGCGGCGGCGCGCCCCGTCCCCACCCATCACCGTCGCCGCAGCGCCGTCGCCGAAAACCATCGAGGCGGTCAGATTGTCGATCGAGCGGTCGCCATGCTGGAAAGTGAGGGACGACACCTCCACGGCGACGACCAGGACGCGGTGATCAGGAAAGGCGGCCAGGTGGCGGTGGGCGGCCGCGATCGCGGCGGCGCCGCCGCTGCAGCCAAGTTCGGTGATAGGTAGGCGGATCACGTCGGAACGCAGGCCGATCTCGGCAGCCAGGCGAACGTCGAGTGACGGGAGCAGGTAGCCGGTGCAGGAGACGGAGATCACCATGTCGATCTCGCGAGGCGCCACGCCGGCAGCGTCCAGCGCTTGACAGCTTGCGAGCCGCGCCAGGCGCGGGGCGTGTTCACCGTAGAGGCGCATGGTCTCACCCAGGGAGCGGGGCTGCATGAGCCAGTCCGCCGGCGCGACCAGGTGCCGGGTCACCGGCTCGGGCGTGGCGCCCCTCAGCCGCGGCCAGAAGTCGGCGAGCAGCGCAAGACTCTGGGCGCCGTCGATCGTGTGCTCGGGCAGGGCTGTGCCAAACCCCCGGAATGCGCTGACGGCAGCGCTCTTGCCAGCCTCTGCCGTCACATCCGCGCCATCGCCGCAGCCATGAGCTGGCGCAGCTCCGGCCGGTCTAGATCCTGAGGCTGGCGGAGCTTCACGTGGCGGTGCACCTTGCCGGTCCCTTCCATGAGCCGGCTGGGGTCCGGCAATTCGACGCCGTGCGCGATACCCAGCGTGACATGGGTCCGCTGCGGCGTGACCGTGAAGCGGAGCCCCTTGTAGCCGGTGGTGGTGCCGAAGCCGATTGTGGTGCCGAAGCGGGGATTCTGTTCGTCCACCGTCACTACAGCATCCGGGAAAATGGCGAACACAGCGTCGCACGCGCGGCGGGCCACCTCGCGGATCGGTGGACTGCACGATTCGAGCGCCCGATCCACGTCGCCGTCCATGCCGAGAGGCTACCCCGATTGCAAGGCGCAGGCCTAAGGTGCCATACGGTGGCCGCTGCCGATCACTCAGAAACCCGCCAGCGCGGCCCAGTCGCGGGGGCCGACACGGAGGATGTCGCGCGTCCCATCATTGACCTCCAGCAGCGCTTGCAGCGCGGCCGGCCGTCGCGACACCCCAGCCATGGCTCTACGCGCCAGGTCTGGCGAGCCCGTCAGCGCGAGCGCGAGGCCGGTCACGATGCGCCGGCGCCGCCACTGCCGGGCCCACCAGGCACGGTAGGTCGCCGCCGCCGCGGCGATCTCCGACGGCGGGGCGAGGTCGGTCGGACCGCCGAGCTGGCGGCCCAGCGTCTCGGCCTGCGCCAGTCCAGCCGCGATGCCGTCACCGGTCAGCGGGTCCAGAAAGCCGGCCGAGTCTCCGACAAGGAACGCTCGGCCCTCCGCCACGGTGTGTGGCGACGTCCGGAACGGGCCCGCACCCCACACCCGCCCGGCCAGCGGTGCACCGGCCAGCTCGGGATGGGCTCGCTCGACCGTCGCCCGATAGCTCTCCAACACGCTGTGGCCGGCCTGTCGAAGCCTGCCTCGTGGGCCAAGCACCGCCAGCAGGACCTCATCGTGACCGGACGGAGCCGCGTAGACCTCGACGTCTCCCAGCAACGTGATGACGATCTCGTCCGGGATCTGCTGCCCGTGCACAGCCAGATGGCCGACCAGCGCGTGACGAGGCGCCGTCTCGGTGCGGCGTGGCGGCGAGGTCCAGCCCAGCCAACCCGCGACGGGTGAGCGCAGGCCGTCCGCCCCGACGAGGACCCGCGCGATGAGCTCGCCGTGCTGGGTATCGAGGTGTACGCACTCCGTGGCAATTCGGAGCCCGACCGCGGCGCATCCGGCAAGAAATGTCACGCCGGAGGTGGCCGCCGCACGGGCGGCAAGAAGCGGGTCGAGCCGCAGGCGTCTCACGCCGCACGCGTGGCCGGTCGTCAGGTCGCCGCGCACGGACCGGCCGCTCGCCAGCCGCCAGCGCACCCCGCCCAGTGCGGGGAAGCCCTCTGCGACGAGGTCTATGCCAAGGCCCGCCAGCACCTTGACGCCGCTCGGCATCAGCCCCTCGCCACAAGGCTTGTCCCGTGGAAGAGTGGCCTTCTCTACGACCGTCACGCGTCGGCCGGCTCTGGCCAGCAGCATGGCGACCGTTGCGCCGACCGGCCCGCCCCCGACCACGACCACGTCGGCATCCATGGGAGTCCGTGGGCTCGTTACGAGACCATCGACACGGTGGCGAGCGCCGGCGTCACCGCTTCCGCGAGCAGCTCCAGCGCAGCGGCGTCATCGAGAAGGAAGTGCTGGAGCATGAACAGATCGACCCCTGCCTGAGCGTAGGGACGCATCTGGTCGACGACGTGTTCGGGCGTGCCGACGAACCAGCGCTCGCGGAGCGCATCCAGCGCCTGCTCCGAGTCCAGGCCTCGGAGCCGGGGAATGACCTCGGCCAGCTGCGTCACCCGGCGGCGCAGCTCGACCTCGTCCCGGCCGATAAGGTATCCGCGCATGATCGAGCGCCGGATCGTGGAGGGCTCCCGGCCGAGCTCCCGGCAGCGGGCGTCGAGGGCTGCCGACTTCTCCCTGAACGTCTCCAGGTCGGGCGTTGGGAAGTTCCACTCGGCAGCCTCGCGGGCGGTGATCTCACGAGTGCGCCGCTCCCCGCCACCGCCGATCAGCAGTGGGATCTCGCGTCCGGTGAACGTCTCGCGCAAGCGCACGATGCCTTCTTCGAGCTTGTCGAAGCGCTCGCGCCAGCCCGGCAGCGGGATGCCAAACGCCTTGTGCTCGCTCTCGTTCCAGCCGGCACCGAGGCCGAGGATCAGGCGGCCGCCCGAGAGCTCGTCCACTGCCAGCGCGATTCGGCCCAGCACGCCGGGCACGTAGAACGTCATCGGGCTGACCATGGGACCGAGCTGGATTCGCTCCGTCCACTCGGCTGCGAGCGCCAGCGCCGGCCACGCGGACAGCGACTCGCGGTCCACTCCCATCACCGACTGGAGGTGGTCGCTGGTTCGCAGCGACGCGAAGCCAAGCCTCTCCGCGTCGGTGACTATGCGCCGCCAGCGCGTCCAGTTCAGGCCCTCCTGGGCCTCGATCATCACTCCGACCTGAGCCATCTCTCCTCCCGAGTGTCGCCGAGCTAAGAAGCCAACCCTGCGGGGCTTACTGCCACATCTCCTTCAGTTCCGCCAGACGAAGCCAGTTGATGATCCGGTCCTGGCTCACGCCTGCCCGCCGAGCCGTCCAGATCCCGAGGTCAACGTAGAGCAGTTGATCGGGCGCGTGCGCGTCAGAATCGAGGCTGAACAGGCAGCCGGCCGAAGCGGCGAGCCTGGCCAGCTCCGGTGAGAGGTCCATCCGGGCCGGGTCGCAGTCGATCTCCATGACCACGCCGCGCTCAGCGGCGCACCTGAACACAGCCTCGAAGTCGTACTGGGCACCGGCCCGGGAGCCCGGTCTCCGGCCGGTCGGGTGGCCGATCACGTCCACGTGCGGATGGTCGACCGCCCGGAGCATGCGCTCCGTCATCGCCGCCGGCTCCATGCGCAGCTTGACGTGCGGCGATGCGATCACGACGTCGAGGGCGGCCAGCGCCTCGTCTGGCAGGTCGAGCGAGCCGTCCTCGTTGATGTCGACCTCGATGCCCTGCAGGATCGTGATGCCCGTCAGCTCCTGGTTTGCCTGGTCGATCAGGCGCCGCTGAGCGGCCAGCCGCTCAGGGCCAAGGCCGTTGACCACGGTGATGCGGGGAGAGTGGTCGGTTACAGCCAGGTATTCGTAACCGCGGGCCTGCGCTGCTCGGGCCATGTCGATGACGGTGGCACCTCCGTCAGACCAGTCCGTGTGGGCGTGCAGGTCGCCGCGGTAGCCCATCTCTACCAGGGGGGAGATCTCGAACGGCGCCGAGTCGGCGTGCTCGGCCTGGTTCAGGTCGACGCGAAGCCGCTCGAGGTATGAGCTCCGCCCGGTGTCGACGAGCTCGGCCAGCGTGCGTGCGATGCCGGAGCCTACGCCCGGAAGCGACTCAAGCGCATTCGCGCTGCGCAGTGCAGCCAGGTCAGGGCGCTCGCGCAGCAGCAGCGAAGCCACCCGGGTGAACGCCCGCGCGCGATACCCGTCGCCCTGATGCCGCAGCAGGTAGGCGATCTCGGCAAGATAGGCAGACGCCTGATCAGGGCTCATCTCCCGGCTTCGGCGCGGAGGGGAAGGGGAACGCCCCCAGGTTGGGCGTGCTTCAACAGCAGACGGCGGGGCGGATGGGCCGGCCCGAAGAACTCTTCCAGGTCGGCTTCGAGCGTGACCGGCGGCGATGGGTAGCTGCGCATCTCGTATCCACGAGCCTGCCACCAGGACGGCTCTTCGGGCGAGATCAGCGCTATGACACCACCCGGACGGGCACAGCGCTCGAGCTCCGCAACCACCTGCTCACCACCGAGGGGCGGATGGGGGCCGAACGTGGCGCACGACACAACCAGGTCTGCCCAGCCGGATCCGATCGGCAGTCGGTGGCCGACGGCGGCGACCACGCAGACACCCGGGTGTCGTTCCCGCAGCAGGCGGCGGAGAGGTAGGCACGGCTCGAGCGCGATCAGCGTGTCCGCTCGTCCGGCCAGCGCCGCCGTGAGCCGGCCGCTGCCGGCGGCGACCTCCAGCACGCGGGCACCATCCGCCGGAAGGTCCGCCAGCAGCCCTGGCGCCACCGGCTCCGCCGCGGCGAGGCGGTCCCAGAGCTCCGGCGCGAGCTCGTATGTGAGGTACCAGAATGAGCCCCGCACCAGCCGTCGCGCCGCGGCGTCGCGTTCCGCCGGCGCCACCCGTCGTTGGCCCAGGCGGAGCAGGCGCTCGCCGCGCGGCGCCGGCAGCGCCCACGCTATGGCGTAAAGAGCCTCGTGGTCGCCTCCCATCGCGGCGGCGACGTCCTCCAGTGGCGGCGAGCTGGGTCCGGGGTCGAAGAGCAGGTTCAGGGTCGTACGGCCCAACCGGGCCAGGTCGGCAGCCCGGAAGCGGCTGCTTCCAGGCGGGGCGGCGGCCACGGCTTCGGCGTAGCGCACGGGGTGTCAGTATATGTAGGGCCGGAATGCTCACGATTCATGCCCACGAATTGCGAACGCGAGCTTCGATTCCGAACCCTGCGTCCGGGCCGCTGGTCCCGCGATGACCGGCCTCACACGATCAGATGACCCTCTCGTGAGGCTCATCGACCAGCTTCTACGCGAGGTCGGGGAGGATGCCCGGCGGCCTGGGCTGCTGGACACTCCGAGTCGCGTAGCCAGCTCCCTGCGCCACCTGACCGACGGCTACTCGATGGACGTGCAGGACGCCGTCGGGGACGCGATTTTCGAGCAGGACTACGACGAAATGATCCTGGTCCGCGACATCCCCGTCTACAGCCTGTGCGAACACCATTTGCTGCCGTTCTTCGGTGCCGCGCACGTGGCGTACGTGCCGCGTGGGCGGGTGGTGGGGCTCAGCAAGATCCCACGCCTTGTCGATCTCTTTGCACACCGGCTGCAGCTGCAGGAGCGTATGACGCGCCAGGTGGCGGATGCTCTGGTGGAGGTGACCGCACCGAAGGGTGTTGCCGTCGTGGTGGAGGCGCGCCACATGTGCATGGAGATGCGAGGTGTGGAGAAGGGAGGGGAGACCGTCACCTCCTGCATGCTCGGCTGCTTTCGCACCGACGCCCGCTCACGGGCAGAGTTCCTTCAGCTGATTCACCAGGCGCATTAACGGGGCGCCGGTCAATCCTTTGGTTGCCCGCGCCGGCTGCCCGCCAGGGCGGCGAGCAGGCGCGGGGCCAGCGCCCTCGCAGCCGCCGTGCCGGCGGCCCCTGCCGCCGCCACGATGAGCCGCTCCCAGCGCGGCTGGGGCTGCTCCGCGCTGACCTGCCGGTCGCCGGCGGAGAACCGCAGCGACCGCACCCGCTTGCGCAGCCGCCGCGCTGAGCGGCGCGCTCGGCCGAGCTCCAGGCCCGGCGGCACCACTCGTCGCAGGCGCTCGCCCGCGGTGGCCGGTCGAGTCAGCCGGTAGATGACGAGTCCGCCCAGCAGCAGCACGCCGGCCGCCGCTCCGGCGGCCACGACCATCACGGCTCGTCGCACCTGCCTCTGCCCGCGCTCTCTGAGCTGTTCGATCTTGGGTTCCATGGAGCCGCGAAGCTCTACGATCTGTCGTCCGATTTGATCTGACGAAGGGCCCAATTCCTCGTCTCCTCCAGGCTGCTCAGAGTGCGCCGCAAGGGCTGGAGGCGAAGCCGCAGCCTCCCCACCAGCGCGAGCAGCGCGCCGACAACGACGTAGCCGCCCAACCAGATGGCGGCGCCTGCCAGGTGGTTCGACCAGAGCAGAACCAGGAACACCGGAAGCGCCACCAGAAGCGCCAGCAAGAACAGCAGGGCACCGAACGCGAGCAGCCCGATCGCGACGCCATTCCGCAGCAGCAGTTCGCGAATCTCTTGCTTGGCCAGCTCGATGTTGAGCCGGACCAGGTCCTGAGCGTCCTGGATTATGTCCCTGGCCAGGTGTGCCGAGGACTCTGATGGTCGCTCAGGCCTGTTCACTGTCAAGAAAGAATACGGTTGGTCCACAAGAAACGCACATCTGGAACGACGGTTCCTGCACCTGGGCGGCTGTTCCCACATAAAGGACTCTTTATATGTTAGTGTTTCGATAAAGAAAAGAGTATGTATTCTGAGTTCGAACGCCGGCAGCTCCCCGCCCACTTCAGGGCGCTGGCCAGTCCCACCCGTCTCCGCATGCTCGAGAGACTGGCCGAGGGCGAGCTGAGCGTGAAGGAGCTGGCCGCGGCGCTGCGTATGAGCCAGCCCCGCGTGAGCTGGCACCTGGCCCTGCTGCGCCGGGGCGGCGTGATCCGAACTCGGAAGCATGGCCGGCAGGTCCACTGCTCCGTGGACCTTGATGGCATCCGCCGCCACCAACTGGCCTTGTGGGAGCTGCTCAACGAAAAACGAACGATTGGAGTGAGGGTATGAAGAACGGAAAGCACGGACACGCCAGCGTCAGGGTCGCCATCGTCGGAGTGGGCAACTGCGCCTCCTCCTTTGTCCAGGGGGTGCGGTACTACCGGGAGGCGCCGCCGGACGACTTCGTGCCCGGCTTGATGCACGTCAACCTGGGCGGCTACCACGTGCGCGACATCGAGTTCGTGGCCGCCTTCGACGTCGACAGAGAGAAGGTCGGCAAGGACCTCTCGGAGGCCATCTGGGCCGGGCCCAACAACACCGTCAAGTTCTGTGAGGTGCCGCACCTGGGCGTTCGCGTCGAGCGCGGCATGACCCACGACGGCATCGGCAAGTATCTGAGCGACGTCGTGACGAAGGCGCCGGGCGAGACGAGCGACGTGGTCGGCATCCTCAAAGCGACCGGGGCGGACGTCGTCGTCAACTATCTTCCGGTCGGGTCGGAAGAGGCGACCAAGTGGTACGTCGAGCAGGCGCTGAGCGCCGGCTGCGCGTTCGTCAACTGCATCCCTGTCTTCATTGCCCGCGAGCACTACTGGCAGGGCCGTTTCGAGCAGAGGGGCCTCCCGATCATCGGCGACGACATCAAATCTCAGGTTGGCGCCACAATCGTCCACCGGACGCTGGCCAGGCTTTTTCGCGAGCGTGGGGTCAAGCTGGAGCGCACGTATCAGCTCAACTTCGGCGGCAACACGGACTTCCTCAACATGCTCGAGCGAGAGCGCTTGATGTCAAAGAAGATCTCCAAGACCCGTTCGGTGACGTCGCAGCTGGACTACGAGGTCGGCGCGGACAACGTGCACATCAGCCCATCCGACTACGTGCCCTGGCTGCGCGACCGCAAGTGGGCGCAGATCCGGCTGGAGGGCCGCAGCTTCGGCGACGTGCCGCTCAACGTCGAGCTGAAGCTGGAGGTGCACGACTCCCCGAATTCGGCCGGCATCGTGATAGACGCCGTCCGCTGCTGCAAGCTGGCGCTCGAGCATGGCCTCTCGGGCACGCTGGAAGGGCCGAGCGCATACTTCATGAAGTCGCCACCTCAGCAGTACACCGACAACGACGCCCGCCGGCTGACTGAGGAGTTCATCGCGAACTATCAGCGGACCGTCGAGGGGCAGTCCGACCCTTCGCACACCGGCGCTTCCGCGCTCGCAGAGGCTGAACACCCCGCTGCAACCGCTCAAGACTAGCTACCACGTGATGGCGCGCCTCACGCGGGCGGTCCCGCCCAGCGTGCGCTATCCGGTGGCGGCGTTCGGTGGCACGCTGTGGTGGGCGTCCGACTCGGGTCGACGTAAGAACGCGTGCGCCAACTACGGGGCGGTCCTCGGCCTGCCCGAGGACCATCCTGAAGTCCGGCGCGTAGCCAAGAGAGCTTTCGAGAACTACACCCGGATGCTCGCAGACTTCCTGCTGATGGGCAGCCTGCAGCCCGAGGAGGTGCGGGCCATGATCCGGCTCGAAGGCCGAGAGCACGCTGACGCCGCCCTCTCCCACGGCCGAGGCGCCATCCTTGCTCTGCCGCACATGGGATCCTGGGACTTCGCAGGGTCGCTCGCCGGAATCTGGGGCTACCACATCGCCGCGGTGACGGAGAACTTCCCTGGCTCACTGAACGAGGCCGTCATGGAGACGCGATCCGCTCACGGGCTGAAGGTCATCCCACTGAATCGCTCTGCGGTCCGAGCGATCAACCAGGTGCTCGATGAGAACGGCCTGGTGGCGCTGCCCTGCGACCTCCCGCGTGGGCCCGGGGCCGAGGTGCGATTTTTCGGCAAACGAGCGATAGTGCCGTCAGGGCCGGCCGCCATCGCGTGCAAACGGGGTTCGCCGATCGTGCCGCTCTACAGCCGCCGCGAAGGCCGGCTGCACTACCGCGTTCACGTCGACCCGCCGATCCAGCCACCCACCTCCGATCGCTGCCGGGGCAAGGAGGCGGCCGCGGAGTTGATGCAGCGGGTGATCGACCGGTTTGAGTCGTTCATACGCGAACACCCCGATCAGTGGTATGCCTTCCGGCACATCCTGAATTGATCCAGTACCGAGGGTTCCTGATCATGCAGTGGCTCGTCGAGCGCCTCCCGCGCCGTATGGGGTACGCGCTTGCGGTCCTGGTTGCTCGATTTGCTTTTCTCTTTGCGCGCAAGGCCCGCGCTTCTCTGGAGCAGAACCTCGAGATGGTGATGCCCCAGGTGTCCCGTGGCGAGCTGCGGCGGGTCACCTGGCACAACTTCCGCAATCACTCCAAGGCTTACGCCGACCTTATGCGGCTTCCGGTAGCGCGTGTCGAGGACCTGCGAGCACTGCTCCACGCCGAAGGAATCGAGCACCTGGAGGCGGCTCGCGCACGAGGCCGCGGCGTGCTGGTCATCTCCGCTCACATGGGGTCATGGGAGGTGGCCGCAGCGATCTGGTCGGCGACCGTGGCTCCGGTGTCCCTCTTCGCCGAGGAGCTGGAGCCGGAGGAGCTGTTCGAGTGGTACCGCTGCACGCGTGCGCGGCTGGGCATCAGCGTGCTTCCGATCACGCGCACCGGCCTGCGCCAGGTGCTGCAGGCCCTTGACAACGAGGAGATGGTGGTCACGGCCATCGACCGCGACGTCCTCGGCACCGGGATCATGGTCGACTTCTTCGGCCGGCCCGCCCGCATCCCCGACGGGCCGGCAGCAATCGCGCTGCGCAAAGGCACTCCGCTGCTGCCGGTGGCCGTGTACAGGTTGCCCGACGACACCTTCCAGGCCGTCGGGTACCCGCCCATCTTCGCTGAGGCCACAGGGGACCGGCCGGTGGACGTACGGCGCGTCACCGGTCAGCTGGTACGGCGGCTGGAAGAGATGATCCGCGACCACCCCGAGCAGTGGCACGTCCCGCATCGCATATGGCCTTAGAAGGCAGCCCCAAATGACGGTCGGCACTGAAGGGTTCACACTGAGAAGATGAAGGTCGGGCTGGTATCGCCATACGACTACAGTCACCCAGGGGGCGTGACCAGTCACATCCGGCACCTGGCCTACTGGCTGGGCCAGCTCGGCCACGAGGTCCGTACCTTCGCGCCCTCCAGCCGGCCGGATGCCGAGCGGGAGATCCGCGACTTCTACCGAATCGGCCGCGTCTTCAGGCTTCCGATGAACGAGTCGGTGGCCCGGATCACGCTCAGCTTCCACCTCGCCCGGCGGGTGAGCGAGATCATCGACCGCGAGCAGTTCGACGTTCTGCACTTCCATGAGCCGCTGATGCCGGCGCTGCCGCTGACGCTGCTCCGAATGGCGCGGGCGCCGCACGTCGGCACATTCCACTCCTTTGCCAAGTCGAATCTGGGGTACTACTACGGCCGGCCCATCCTGAGGCCCTATCTGAAGCACCTGGACGCCACCATCGCCGTCAGCGCGCCGGCGCGCGAGTTCGTCCGCCACTACTTTCCCCAGCTCAATCCGAGCGTCGTGCCCAACGGCGTGGACACCGAGCGCTTCCGGCCCGGTCATACGCCCATCCATCACCTGCGGGACGACTGCGTCAACGTTCTCTTCATCGGGCGGCTGGAAAAGCGAAAGGGCTTGCGTGACCTGCTCCAGGCCTACGGGTACCTGCACGAGCGCGTGCCACGAACGCGACTTATCGTCGCCGGCGACGGCCCGCTGCGGGGCATGGTCGAGTCGTTCGTCTCGAGCCGGCACCTGCAAAACGTCGTGCTGGCGGGCTACGTGCCGGACGAGGTGCTGCCCCGATTCCACGCCAGCGCAGACATCTTCTGTGCCCCCGCGACGGGCCGCGAGAGCTTCGGCATCGTGCTGCTGGAGGCCATGGCGGCCGGTCTGCCGGTGGTCGCCACCGAGATCCCGGGCTATCAGGCGGTGGTGGAGGCGGGAGTCGACAGCCTGACCGTGCGGCCCAAGAGCCCGCTCGAGCTGGGCACCGCCCTCACGGTGCTGGCGCGCGACCCCCTGCTTCGTCAGCGCCTCGGCGAGGCCGGACTCGCCAAGGCCCAGCGCTATTCATGGCCGAAGGTCACAGCGAAGATCATCGAGGTCTACCAGGAGGCGCGGCAGGTGCCCGGAAGTGTCGGTGCGCCACCGACGGAGGTCGAGCTGGGTGTTCACGACCCGGTTCCAAGCGTGGGTTAGGCGCAACGCCCAGCGGCTGGCGCTCTTCATGGGCCGTCTGCCGATCACCCCCAATCAGGTCACGGTGGCCGGCAGCCTGTTCACCTTCGGAGCGGCGGTCCTGATCGGCTTCGGGTACCTGCAGTGGGCAGGCCTGGTCCTTGCGGTCAGCGGCACCTTTGACATCCTGGACGGAGCGCTGGCCCGCGCGACCAAGCGAAGCTACCCGTACGGGGCCTTCCTGGACTCGACGTTCGACCGTTACTCCGAGGGTGCGGTTTACATCGGCCTGGCCGTCTACTTCCTCGGCCGGCGCGACTCGGTCATGCGCTGGGCGGTGCTGGCCTGCCTGCTGGCGCTGGCCGGATCGTTCCTCGTCTCCTACGTCCGCGCTCGGGCTCAGTCGCTCGGCTTCAAGTGTGACTCGGGCATCTTCGCCCGCCCCGAACGGGTGGTGGTGACGGTCGCGGGGCTGGTCATCGGCGGCTCCCTCGGGCCACCCGCGGCGTCCTGGGTGCTGGTTGGTGTGGTGGTGCTGCTGGCGGTGCTGACCAATTTCACGGCGGTGCAGCGGATTCTCGAGGTGTGGGGCCAGGCGAGGGCGCAGCGGCGCGCACGGGAGGCGGCCGTCAAGGCGCCAGCCCGAGGAGAAACAAGCCGGCCTTAGGTGCTGATACGGGCCATTCGCCGGCCGATGCACGCATCAATCGCCACCAACCGGGTCATCCGCTGGCGGATGCCGCTGCTGAACGCCCACCGCCTCGTCCGTGAGGCGCGAAAACTCACCGAACAGATAAGCCCCCACACAGGTCGCGTACGGGGCGGTTATCAGCACGCCTATCACGATCAGGATCACCCCGCTGAGGGCCATCACAGACAGGGCGATCCCGAGCGCGCCGACGACAACGGTGAGCCCCAGGTTGAACCGGATGCGCCGGATGATGGCGCCGACATCGAAGCCTGCTCGAAAACCTCCCTCGAGATACTGGCTCCAGAGAGCCGCCTGTATTGCGAGGATGAGCAGGCCCCAGAGGCTGCCGAGCACCGCCAGTGCACCCAGGGCGCCGCTTCTCGTGACAGTCCCTCCGGAGTCTCCTCCGCCCGCAGCGATCCCGCTCATCCCTTCCACCAGCAGCTCGAGTACGACGGCGGGTAGGTACCAGATCAAGAGGAGCGTGGAAAGCAGAAAGCCGTCTTTGAGCTTGAGCCCGAGGCGATCCCAGGCCGGGAGTTCGCGACTGCCATTGCGGACGCTTCGTGCCACAGCGACCGTGTATCCCGCAAACAGCAAGAACGGCACCAGCAACCAGGACAGGAGCAGGCACAGAGCCCCCGTGAGGAGCTTGCCCAACCAGCCTCTGGATTGGAGGACGTACGCGAACGCCCTGCCGATGTCGAATTCCAGCCTGCCTGATGCCGCAGGCTCAGGCAGGCTCCTGTAGATCAGCAGCGCTGCTCCCACTGTGATCAGCTTGTCGGGAAGGTCGATCGCGGCTTCGGCGACGTATGCGGCAAGGACGCTCGGAAGGTGGGCGGCGGCCAGGTAGGCGTAAAGCGCGTCACCAAGTGGGACGCCGCTGCGGCCTTCGTTGAGCAGGACGTTTATCGGTGTGGACGCCACGGAAGCGATGAGGAAACAGACCGGCCACAGGGCCAGCCAGCTCATCCGCTCGCCGGGCCTGGTGAGATACCTGCCAACTCCGGCTGCGAAGCCGACTGCGAACGAGACGACCGAGTAGGGCGCGGCTATCGGGTCCACGGTATTGGAGCTCACGAGATTGCTGATAAAGCCGACGCTGCCTCCCACCCAGGGTCCCGCCAGGACTGCGCAGAGGATGGTCCCGACGGTGTCCAGGAACAACGGCAGCTTCAGCTCGACCGCGAGCGCATGGCCGGTGAAGTTGAGCCCGATGCAGGCCGGGACCACGATGATGCCGGCCGAATCCAGCCGGAACTGGAAGACGCCGCTCCAACCGCCCAGTGACGTCAACGCCCGCGCCGCTGGGGCGCGCAGCCAGAGCACCAGGATGGCTCCGAGCACGAGCACGGCGACGAGCGACAGGACCTGGCGTTCCGTCTGGTGGATGAGAGTGAGGATCGGGTGGCCGAATGCAGCCCCGAGCCCGACGAAGGCAGCTACGTACACAGCCGTCGCCGGCAAGAGTCCAGTAAGGAAAGTGAGCCGAGGCATGCCGCTGACCCCGGCCACCTGCGTCGTGTGAACTCGAAGCCCCGGAATCAGCCGAGCCGTAAAGACGGCCCGCCACCCGTTCTGTTGCAGCAATTCAGACGCTCGTTGCAGCGGCATGCGCGCACGCAGGGGCGTGGCAACCCTCATCAGTCGTTTCCAGCCCAGAAGCGCGAAGGCCTCCCGACCGAGCAAGGCGCCCACCACGATTGCAACCACCGCCATGACGATGAACTCGAACGGATTCACCTTCCCGGCGACGATGGCGATCCCGCCTATGGCCAGCAGCAGGTCGCCAGGAGCGAAGGGGACGGGCACGCCGGTTTCTTCGACGAACAGGAATCCACAGATGACGGCGGCCAGGGTCAGCCCTTCGAGACCCTGGATCCAGGCGGCTGGGTTCACCGGCCCTCGAGGAGTGCGCAGGAAACGTCGGCTTCGGCGACGCGTATCGTGGGCATGCCTGAATTAGAGCGGTGGCGGCGCGGTCGTGTCACGGGCCACCAGTTTCGGCTCCAAGACAGCCCGCCTCGCGCGCACCCGGTTCTTGTTGATGCGGCGCAGGATCGCCTGCATCGCCATCTCGCCGATCTCCCGGCGTGGCTGGTTGATCGTCGTGAGTGAAATGTGCCGGAGGGACGCCAGAGCCGTGTTGTCGTAGCCGACCAGCGACAGGTCGCGCGGCACCGTGAGCCCCGCCTCCTCCACCGCGTTGAGCGCTCCCACCGCCGCCAGGTCGTTGCTGGCGAAGATTGCGGTGGGCGGCGGGTCGAGCCGGAGCAAGCTCTGGGCTCCCGAGTAACCGCCCTCCTCCGTGTAATCACCGCTCGCGACCTGGATCAGCCCGCCCAGGCCCAGCCGCCCCATAGCCGCCTCGTAGCCTCGCCGGCGCTCAGCGGCCCCGGCGCCGTCTCCTCCGTCGACCATGGCGATGCGGCGGTGACCCAGCCCAGCGAGGTGCTCCACGGCCAGCTCCGCGCCCCGAACGTCGTCGTTGACCACGACGTCGACCCCCGGCACTCGCATCAGGTTCGCCACGACCGCCACCGGCACGGTCTGCCCGGCGCCGGCGACCACCGCCGGCAGCAGACGCGGGGAGAGCAGGATCACGCCGTCCGCGCGCAGCTCCAGCAGTGTTTCGAGAGCCTGCGCCTCGGCGTTTCGGTCTCTGTTGCCGGTTGCGATCAACATCCGGTATCCGACAGCCGCGGCAGCCGACTCGATGCCGTCGATGATCTCTGCGAAGAAAGGGTTATGCAGGTCGGAGACGAGCACTCCCACATTGAACGAGCGGCGCTGGACCAGGCTTCGAGCGACCGCGTTCGGACGGTAGCCCAGCTGCTCCGCGGCTTCGAGCACAGCGTCTCGGCTCTGGCGGCTGACCGTCCCCGCGCCGCGCATAACACGAGAGACGACCGACTTGGAGACACCGGCCCGGCTGGCGACGTCCCTGATCGTGGCTGGCCGGTCGGTTTGCATCGGTCTGTCCTGCTTCGCTTCGACCCTTGACACCGGCCCTCCCCGCATTATACTGCCGGTTATTGGGAACGTTCCCACCCGAGCATGGGGAACGTTCCCAGAAGCCGTGCAACGAGTCGCCACCAAGGGAGAGGAAACCCGGCAGGGATGCACATAGGACTTCTGGGCGCCGGCAGGATCGGAGCCTTCCATGCCCGCGCCCTGGCACACAACGGGCTGGTCGACGGCCTGAGCATCGCGGATGCTGACGTCAACCGGGCGGCAACACTGGCGGGAGAGCTCAACGCCCAGTGCCGGCCCACGCCCGAGGACGTCGTCGCGGGAGGCGTCGATGGGCTCGTGATCGCGGCACCGACCCCGGCTCACGCCGCTCTCATCCACCTGGCGGCTGACGCGGGGCTTCCGGTCTTCTGCGAGAAGCCCATCGCGCTGGATCTGGAGACGACCGACGCGGTGCTCGATCACGTCGCGAAAGCCGGCCTCCTGCTCCAGATCGGCTTCCAGCGCCGCTTCGACCCCGGCTACCGTGCGGCGAGGCAGGAGGTGCACTCGGGCCGAATCGGAGACCTGCTCCTGGTTAGGGCCGCGACCCACGACCCCGAGCCGCCGCCCGAGGAGTATCTCGCGGGCTCGGGAGGGATCTGGCGCGACCTCATGATCCACGACTTCGACGTGCTTCCATGGGTCACAGGCCGCCAGATCGTCGAGGTGTACGCCGACGGCAGCGCAGGCGGCGAGCTCTTCGGACGGTACAACGACCTGGACCGGGCCGCGGCGCTGCTCAGGTTCGACAGCGGGGCGCTCGGCATCGTATCGGGCGGCCGGTACGACCCGCTGGGATACGACGTGAGGCTCGAGCTGCTGGGCTCGCGCGACAGCATCGCGGTCGGGATGGACGATCGGATCGCTCTCCGCTCGGTCGAGCCGGGCGTGGCGCCGCCAAGGGGCGGCCACCGCGACTTCATGGAACGGTTCGAGAGCGCGTATCGGGCTGAGCTGCAGACCTTTCTGGAGGCGGTGCGCGATCGTGGCGAGAGTGCCTGCTCCGGGGAGGACGCGCGCCGGGCGCTTTGCGTGGCGCTGGCTGCCGAGCGGTCTTGCCGCGAACGCCGTCCGGTTCGCGTCGAGGAGATCGGATGACGCGGCTTGCCGGGGCGCCCATCTCCTGGGGCATCTGCGAGGTGCCCGGCTGGGGGTACCAGATGCAGCCCGAGCGAGTGCTGGCCGAGATCCGCGAGACAGGGCTGCGGGCGACCGAGCTGGGGCCTCCCGGCTATCTCCCCGCCGATCCTGCCACAGTCGCCCGCCTGCTCGACGCCGCCGGCCTCGAGCTGGCCGCCGGCTTCGTCTCGCCCGTGCTGCACCGGCCAGAGCTGATGGACGGAGCGAGTTACGAGCTGAGTCAGGTCGCGTCTGCGGTGGCTGAGGCCGGTGGGCACGTCCTCGTAGTCGCAGCGGCTGCCGGCTGGGGTTACGACGCTCGCCAGACGCTGGACAAGCCTGCCTGGTCCGCCTTGCTGGCCTGCCTGGCCCGTGCCCAGGAGATCGCCGCGCGCCATGACCTGGAGCTGGCCTTCCACCCACACGCAGGAACCGTCGTCGAGAGAGCGGAGGACGTGGGCCGCCTGCTCGAGCTCACCGACGTCGGCCTCTGCCTTGACACCGGCCACCTGCTCATCGGCGGCGTGGACCCGGTCCAGCTGGCGGCGACGGCGGGGTCGCGGGTCCGGCACGTGCACCTGAAGGATGTCGACGGGCCTCTCGTAAGACGAGTCCGGAGTGGCGACCTGCCATACAGTGACGCCGTACGGCAGGGTCTGTTCAGACCGCTCGGCACAGGCGTCGTCGACGTCCGTGCACTGGTGCGCCACTGCGAAGCAGCCGGCTATCGCGGTTGGTACGTGCTGGAGCAGGATGTCATGCTGACGGCGGAACCGCAGCCCGGGATGGGCCCAGTCCGGGACGTTCGCCGCAGCGTCGTCTTCTTCGAGAGCCTGGTCGCTCTCAAAAATGAAACGGGAGATGTGAGATGGCAGCCGATCTAACTCGACGGGATCTTTTCAAGAAGTCGGCGGTGGCGGGAGCGGCCGTGGCGGCGGTGCCCGGCCTGGCGGCGATCCTCGACGCCTGCACGTCAAGCTCGACGTCGACGAGCACCTCGACTTCCGGCGGCCGCGGCAGCATCCACCTGGCGGTGGTGACCCACGGCCAGGCGTCGGACCCGTTCTGGTCGGTCGTGAAGAACGGGGTGGCCCAGGCGGCCAAGGACATGGGGGTCAACTACTCCTACGACGCGCCGCCAACGTTCGACATGGTCAAGATGAGCCAGCTCATCGACTCCAAGGTGGCGAGCAAGCCGGACGGCCTGATCGTGTCCATCCCGGATGCAAGCGCACTGGGCGGATCGATCAAGTCGGCGGTCTCGGCGGGCATCCCCGTGATCTCGATCAACTCGGGCTCAGACGTCTACAAGTCGCTCGGCGCGCTCACCCACATCGGCCAGACGGAGGAGATCGCCGGCATGGCGGGTGGCGAAAACATGGGCAAGGCCGGCGTCCAGAACGCTCTGTGCATCAACCAGGAGCAGGGCAACGCGGCGCTCGAGCTGCGCTGCAAGGGCTTCGCCGAAGGCCTGGCCAAGACCTCCGGGGGCAAGGTCACCGAGCTGGTCGTGGACCTGAAGAATCCGACCGACACGCAGCAGAAGGTAACCAGCGCATTCCAGAGGACCCCGTATGACGGAGTCCTCGCCCTGGGACCTACGGGCGCGGCACCGGCGCTCGCCGCTCTGCAAGCGGCCAACAAGCTTGGACAGATCAAGCTGGGCACCTTCGACCTGTCGGCTGACGTGCTCTCGGCCATCGCCGGAGGCAACATGCTGTTCGCCATCGACCAGCAGCAGTACCTGCAGGGGTACCTGCCGATCGTGATACTCACCCTGTACAAGCTCTACCTCCTGCTTCCAGGCGGGGGCCAGCCGGTCCTCACGGGTCCGAACCTGGTCTTGAAGGACACAGCGTCCCGAGTCATCGACCTGTCCAAACAGGGCATTCGCTGATCGGGGAACTGACTTGCAAAGGGAGGTGTGTCCTGGATGAGCAATCAGGTGACGGCTCCGCAGGCGCCGCCGGGGCTGCTCGCTGACGAGCGGCTCCGTCGGACCAGCCTCCTATCGAGGCTCCTCAGCCGCCCGGAGCTGGGGGCCGTGGCGGGGACGATAGCCGTCTGGATCTTCTTCGCGATCGTCGCCGGCAGCGGCTTCCTGACCGCATCGGGGACGAATGCCTACCTGCAGGTGGCAGCCGAGATCGGCATCCTGGCGGTGCCCGTGTCGCTGCTGATGATCGGAGGCGAGTTCGACCTCTCGATCGGCACCATGATCGGCGCCGCCGGCATGATCATCGCCCTCCTGGCCGGGACGTACGGTTACCCGTTCTGGTTCGGCATCGGCATAGCCGCCATCTTCGCCCTCGTGGTCGGCTTTCTCAACGGGCTGATCGTGGTCTGGACCCGGCTTCCCTCGTTCATCGTGACGCTGGGCACCCAGTTCATCCTGGCGGGCGTCACCATCGGTATGACGCGCCACCTGACCGGGCTGACCACCATCGGACAGCTGGACGTGGCCCAGGGATTCGCCGCCGCCCACGCCATCTTCGCCACCAAGCTGGGCGGTGTATACGCAATCTCGATCGTCTGGTGGCTCGCCATCGTGGCGCTGGCGACCTGGGTCCTGCTGCGCACCCGCTTTGGCAACTGGACGTATGGAGCGGGCGGCAACGCCGAAGCCGCCCGCAACCTCGGCGTGCCGGTGGCGCGGGTCAAGATCTTGCTCTTCATGTGCACGGCGCTGGCGGCCTGGCTGGTGGCCACGATCGAGGCGTCGTCTTTCAAGAATTCGGATGTCCTGCGCGGCACCGGCCGGGAGTTCGAGGCGATCATCGCCACTGTTATCGGTGGAACGCTGCTTACCGGAGGCTACGGCTCCGTGATCGGCCCCGCGCTGGGCGCGCTGATCTTCGGCATGGTTTCGCAGGGCATCGTCATCGCCGGCGTCGACTCCGACTGGTACAAGGCATTCCTGGGCGGCATGTTGATCCTGGCGGTGCTGCTCAACAACTACATCCGCCGCCGGGTGGGGGAGCGGAGATGAGCGATAACGGCGCTAAGCCACTGATCGAAGTCGAAAGCATCTCCAAGACGTTCGGCAGCGTGCTCGCGGTCCAGGACATCTCCATGAAAGTCACGGCGGGCGAGGTCATGTGCCTGCTGGGGGACAACGGTGCCGGCAAGTCGACGCTGATCAAGATGCTCTCGGGGGTCTATCAGCCCGATTCCGGCCGGTACGTGGTTGACGGCAGGCAGGTCAGCTTCTCCTCACCCCGCGACGCGCTGGCGCACGGCATCGCCACGGTCTATCAGGACCTGGCGATGATCCCGCTGATGTCCATCTCGCGCAACTTCTTCCTGGGTGAGGAGCCGACCAAATGGATCTGGCCGCTCCGGCGCTTCGACGTGGCCAGGGCTGACGCGATCGTGCGCAAGGAGCTTGCTCAGATGGGAATCTCCGTCCGCGACACGAGCCAGCCGGTGGGCACGCTGTCGGGCGGTGAGAGGCAGTCGGTTGCAATCGCCCGCGCCGTCTATTTCGGCGCACGGGTGCTCATCCTCGACGAGCCGACATCGGCGCTTGGCGTCAAGCAGGCCGGCGTCGTCCTGAGGTACGTGGTCCAGGCAAAGCAGCGTGGCTGCGGGGTGATCTTCATAACCCACAACCCGCACCACGCCTGGCTGGTTGGTGACCGTTTCACGATCCTGAACCGCGGGCGTAGCCTGGGAACGTACACAAGGTCGCAAGCGCCCGAGATACCCGTGGTGGAACGCCCCGCCGCTCCCGAGATCACGCTCGAGGAGCTCGTCTCGATGATGGCCGGCGGCCGCGAGCTGGCCGAGCTTAGCCACGAGCTCAAGGGCGTCGGCGCGTGATCGCGAACCTGATCGGGCCTCGGTGGGAGCGCCCCGACGTCGGGACGCTCCCGGTCTACAACCCGGCGACGGGGGAGGTGATCGAGCAGGTCCCCCTATCCGGCGCCGCTGAGGTCGAGGCCGCCGTGTCGGCGGCGGCCGCCGCCTTTCCAGGCTGGTCGCGGACGCCGGTGATGGAGCGGGTGCGGCTGATGTTCCGCTTCAAGCAGCTTCTGGAAGAGCACTTCGGAGAGCTTGCCGCGATCGTGACCAGGCACCACGGGAAGACGCTGGACGAAGCCCGAGGCGAGGTGCGCCGCGGCATCGAGGTGGTCGACTTCGCCTGCGGAGCGCCCACGCTGCTCCAGGGCCGGACGCTGCGCGAGGTGTCCAGCGGGGTGGACCAGGACGTCTATCGATATCCGGTCGGTGTCTGCGCGGGGATCCCACCATTCAACTTCCCCGTGATGATCCCGCTCTGGATGTTCCCTCTAGCGGTCGTCGCAGGCAACACGTTCGTCTTCAAGCCCTCGGAGCGGACGCCTCTGGGCGCGGTGCGGCTGGCGGAGCTCTTCCTGGAGGCGGGCTTCCCCGAAGGCGTGCTCAACGTGGTGCACGGCGCACGCGAGGCCGTGGACGCACTGCTCGCCCAACCACACGTGCGCGCGATCTCCTTCGTGGGGTCGGAGCCGGTCGCCCGTCACATCTACGAGGTCGCCGCGGCGCACGGCAAGCGCGTGCAGGCGCTGGGCGGCGCCAAGAACCACATCGTGGTCATGCCGGACGCAGACCTCGAGCTGGCTGTCCCGGCCATCCTGGGCTCGGCGTTCGGCAACGCCGGCGAGCGGTGCCTGGCGGGCAGCGTCGCGGTCGCAGTTGCCGGGGCATCACGGACGCTGCTGGAGCCGCTCAAGGAGCAGACCCGGGCGCTGCGCGTCGGTCCAGGCGACCAGCCTGACGTCCAGGTGGGCCCGCTGATTCGGGACGAGCACCGCCGCAAGGTGGTCGGCTACGTGGAGCGCGGTGTGGCGGAGGGCGCGCGCCTTCTGGTGGACGGCCGCTCCGAGCTTCAGCGGCCGGGCTTCTTCCTGGGTCCGACCGTTCTGGACGGCGTCACGCCCGAGATGGCGGTTGGGCGGGAGGAGATCTTCGGCCCGGTGCTCTCGGTAGAGCACGTGGGCAGTCTGGAGGAGGCCATCGCACAGGCCAACCGGGTGGCGCTCGGCAACATGGCGGTCATCTTCACGAGCAGCGGCCGCTCTGCCCGTGAGTTCCGCGAGCGGGTCGAGGCCGGGATGTGCGGAATCAACGTGCCGGTGGCGCAGCCGTTCGCGTTCTTCCCCTTCTCCGGGTGGAAGGGGTCGTTCTACGGCGACCTGCACGTCCACGGCACGGACGGCGTCGACTTCTACACGCGCAAGAAGGTGGTGGTATCGCGCTGGTGAGGTGGCGCGAACTCGAGATCATCACAATGGGGCGCGTCGGTGTTGACCTGTATCCCGAGCAGATCGGGGTGCCACTGGCTGGGGTGAAGACGTTCAGCAAGTCGCTGGGTGGCAGTGCGACCAACGTGGCGGTCGCCGCCAGCCGGCTCGGTCACAGCGCAGCTGTGATCACGAAGGTGGGCGACGACCCGTTTGGCCCGTACGTCCGGGGCGCGCTTGCCGAGTTCGGCGTCGACGCCCGCTGGGTCGGCACCGACCCTGACCTGCGAACGCCAATCGTCTTCTGCGAGATCTTTCCGCCCGACCACTTCCCGCTTCTCTTCTACCGGCAGCCGAAGGCTCCGGACATGAACCTCCGCACCGAGGAGCTCGACCTCGAGGCGATCGCGGCGGTGCCGCTCTTCTGGACCACCGGCACCGGGCTCTCCGACGAGCCCAGCCGCTCCGCCACGCTCGCCGCGATGCGCGCCCGCGCCGGCGGAATCACCGTCCACGACCTGGACTACCGGCCGATGTTCTGGCCGGATGTCACCGAGGCGCGGCGATTCGCGGCCGAGGCCGTGCGGATGTCGACTGTGGTGGTCGGGAACCTGGACGAGGTCGAGATGGCGGTGGGCACGCGCGACGCCGAGGCCGCCGCTGACGCCCTTCTTCAGCTGGGCGCTCAGCTGGCGATCGTCAAGCGCGGGCCGGCCGGCGTCTATGCGAGGCGCGGAGAAGATGTCGCGGAGGTGCCGCCGGTGCCGGTCGAGGTGGTCTGCGGCGTCGGCGCGGGCGACGCCTTTGGCGGCGCGCTGTGCCACGGTCTGCTGCTGGAGTGGGAGCTGGGCCGGACCATGCTCTTCGCCAACGCCGCCGGGGCGATAGTCGCGTCGCGGCTGGCTTGTGCGGACGCCATGCCGACCGTCGGCGAGGTCGAGGCGCTGCTGCAGCGTGCGTGACGTGCCGGCCCGCCTCACCCCGCGGGACGAGCCGGGATGACCAACCTGCGGCTCACGATGGCGCAGGCGCTCCTGCGCTTCCTCGCCGCGCAGCAGGTCGAGAGAGACGGCGTCACCCGGCGCTTCTTCGGGGGCTGCTTCGGCATCTTCGGCCACGGCAACGTCGCAGGCCTGGGCCAGGCGCTGCAGGAGCGGCCAGACCTGCTGACCTTCTACCCGGCGCGCAACGAGCAGGCGATGGTGCACGCGGCGGCGGGCTACGCGAGGATGCGCAACAGACTGGGAGCACTGGCCTGCACGTCCAGCATCGGCCCGGGCGCCACGAACATGGTCACGGGCGCCGCCTGCGCGACGATCAACCGGCTGCCGGTGCTGCTACTGCCCGGGGACGTATTCGCCTCCCGACGACCCGACCCCGTGCTGCAGCAGCTGGAGGTGCCGTGGCAGGGCGATTGCTCCGTCAACGACTGTTTTCAGCCTGTCTCCCGGTACTGGGACCGTATCAGCCGGCCGGAGCAGCTCATTCCAGCGGCGCTGGCCGCGATGCGGGTGCTCACCAACCAGGCGGAGACTGGCGCGGTGACGCTGGCGCTGCCGCAGGACGTGCAGGCCGAGGCTTACGACTACCCTGCCGATTTCTTCGAGGCGCGCGTCTGGCGGGTCGCGCGATCGCTGCCGGACGAGGTTGCGCTGGACCGGGCTGCCGAGCTCATCCGCTCTTCACAGCGGCCGCTTCTTGTCGCCGGCGGAGGCGTGATCTACTCCGAGGCGACCGCGGTTCTTGCCCGCCTGGCAGGCCGGTCCGGCATCCCGGTCGGGGAAACGCAGGCGGGCAAAGGATCACTGCCGTACGACCACCCGAGCTGCATGGGCGCCGTCGGCGCCACAGGCACCCTGGCGGCCAACCGGCTGGCGGCCGAGGCAGACCTGGTGATCGGCGTCGGGACTCGCTGGAGCGACTTCACCACGGCGTCCAGGACGGCCTTCCGAGCCGGCGGCGTCCGCTTCATCAACGTGAACGTCGCGGGGTTCGACGCGCTGAAGCACGCCGGGCTGCCGCTGCTCGGCGACGCCAGGGCGACGCTCGAGGCGCTCGAGGGGAGGCTCGCCGGCTGGGCGGTCCCCCTCGGCTACCGGGAGCTGGCCGCGCGCTTGCAGTCCGAGTGGATGGGCGAGGTCGACCGGCTGTACCACCTCCAGCACGGTCCGCTGCCGGCCCAGAGCGAGGTGCTGGGCGCCGTCAACGAGCTGAGCGGCCCCCGCGATGTCGTCGTCAGCGCGGCCGGCTCGATGCCGGGAGACCTGCACAAGCTCTGGCGTACACGCGACCCCAAGGGATACCACGTCGAGTACGGCTACTCGACGATGGGCTACGAGATCGCGGGTGGCCTCGGCGTGAAGATGGCCGACCCAGGCCGCGAGGTGTACGTCCTGGTTGGCGACGGGTCGTATCTGATGATGGCGCAGGAGATAGTCACGTCGCTGCAGGAGGGGCTGAAGCTGACGGTAGTGCTCGTCGACAACCAGGGCTACAGCTCGATCGGCGCCCTCTCGAGGTCGCTGGGCACACGCGGCTTTGGCACGCGCCTGCAGCGCCGGGGCGACGGGATGATGGGCGACGACGCCGGCCAGGCCGGCGAATCGCTCCCGCTCGATCTGGCGACGAACGCCGCCGGGCTGGGCGCCCACGTCTTCCGTGCACACAACTTAGAGGAGCTGCGCGACGCCCTGGTCGCGGCCAGGGGCGTCGAGCAGACGGTGGTGGTACACGTGCCGGTCGATCGCTATGAGAGCGTGCCTGCCTACGAGACCTGGTGGGACGTGCCGGTGGCCGAGGTCTCCGACGCCGAGCCGGTGCGGGAGGCCAGGCAGGCGTACGAGGAGGCGGGCCGGGAGCGCCGCTGGTACCTGCGGCCGTGAACGACCTGCTGGTCAGGAGCTCCGAGGAGCCTGCACAGGACGGCTGCCTGCTCCGGGTCACCCCGGAGGCGGCCGGCTGGCGGCACGTCGGCTTCGAGGTCTACCGGCTGGGGCGCGGCGCCCGCCTGGACCGGGCTACAGACGGGCGAGAGGTCTGCGCCGTGCTGCTCGCGGGCCGGGCAGACGTGACGTTCGCCGGGCGAGAATGGGCGGAGATCGGCCGGCGCGAGTCCGTTTTCGACGGCGTGCCACCGTACGCCGTTCACGCGCCCCCAGGTGGGACGCTGTCTGTGCGGGCGGTGACCGACGTCGCGGAGCTCGCACTGTGCTGGGCGCCCGCCTCGACCGGCGTTGCGCCGGTGCTGATCACGCCCGAGGACTGCCGGGTCAGCGTCCGCGGCGAGGGCGTCACCGAGCGGCGCATCCACGATGTGCTGATGGAGAACCGTGCCGCCGAGGCCCTGCTGATCACGGAGGTGCTGACGCCGGGCGGTCACTGGTCGAGCTACCCGCCTCACAAGCACGACACGGACGACCCTCCCCGAGAGCGGTACCTCGAGGAGACCTACTACCACCGCGCGCGGCAGGCCGGTGGCTTCGCGGTGCAGCTGGTCTACACCGCGGACCGCTCGCTGGACGCCGCGCTGAGGGTTGGCGATGGCGACGTCGTGCTGGTGCCGCGCGGCTATCACCCGGTCAGCGCGGCGCCCGGCTGCGACCTGTACTACCTGAACGTGATGGCCGGCCCGGTACGGGAGTGGCGGGTGTCGGTCGATCCCGACTTCAAATAGGTTCGCGGCGCGGTCAAAGCGTCCCTGGCGGGGCAACCCAACGGACGGGCTGACTCGTCACCTTGGCGATTGCATCGAAGTCCTGGTCGTAGTGGACGAGGGTAAGGCCGGCTGCCTGAGCGCAGGCCGCGATGATGAGGTCTGCATGCTTGACTGAACGATGGTGCTGGGGGCCGACCCCGGAAAGCATCTCGTAAACGTCGACGATCCTGGTCCATGCCTCTGTTGGCGTCGGGCAGTTCGGCAGCGCGTCCAGGCTGGCCCGCTTGACTCGAAACTCGGCCTGGTTGCGCGCCGAGTGAAGGAGTTCCAGCTTGATTTGATCGCAGATGGCGATCTCGCCGGCCAGCATCTGTTCCCGCCACCAGCTCTTGACCAGCTGATGGC
>DATFWQ010000021.1:0-38316 GCA_035259145.1 Candidatus Dormiibacterota bacterium
GGGACAGCCATGCAGAGAGTTCTTGATTGTGATCGAGGGCCGGCTGCGGGCCGCTTCTTCTCGCGGCGGGTGTCAGGCCCTGGGGTCTGGCGACAGCTGGGGTTGGGATGCGGTGTGGGAACGGTCGCTGAACGACGCCACAGGCAGGTCCATCGCCAGGTCCGAGCGCCAGGGGAAGTAAAGCGGGTTGAGCAACCTGAGCGCGGAGGCGATCTCACCGCATTCGCGAAGCGCGGCGATGCCCTCGTCCTTCCGGCCCACCGCGCAGGCACCCGCCCTCGACGGATCAGGACGAACGCCGCGTGGCAGCCGCCCTCCATTCCCGGCAGCAGCCGGACGCTTTCGATAATGGCCACGGCGGCTTCGGTACGACCCAGCTTGAGCAGGTATGCAGCCCGGGCACTGGCGCACCCCGTCCACCAGAGATCGTTGGGCTGGGCCAGGTCGAGGGCGGCCTGCACCTCGGCCTCGGCATCGGCGAGCATCCGTGGCAAAGTGGCTTCATGCGCCTCGGGGTCCTGGGCCCGCTCCTGGTTACGGTCGATGGCGAGGTCGTCGAGGTCGGAGGTGTCCGCCTGCGCGCGCTCCTGATCCGGCTGGCTCTCGACGCGGGACGCACGGTCACCATGGCATCCCTGGCCTCGGCGCTGTGGCCTGATGACGGACCCGCCGATCCGGCGAACGCGCTGCAGACGCTCGTATCACGGCTCCGGCGTGCCCTCCCACGAGGAGACGTCGTTCGGTCGGCTCCCGGAGGCTATTGCCTTGATCTGCCGCCGGAGGCCGTTGACGCACTCCGATTCGAGCGCCTGGTCCGCGAGGGTCGGCGCGCATTGGGACGGGGGGAGGCAGCGATCGCCGCGCGTCGTCTCCAGGAGGCGCTCGGGCTGTGGCGGGGCGATGCGCTGGCCAACGTTGCGGAGGCCCCATTCGCGGCGGCTGCCGTCGTCCGGCTCGACGAGCTCCGCCTGGCAGCGACCGAGGATCGCCTGGAGGCCGAGCTCCGGGTCTCACCCGAGCGGTCTTACCTCGTCGCCGAGCTGGAGGAGCTCACCGCCGCCCATCCCCTGCGGGAGCGGCTGCGTCACCTCCTCATCAAGGCGCTCCACGGTGAAGGAAGGCAGGCGGAGGCGCTCGCCGCTTACGAGGATTTCAGGAGGCTTCTGGCCGACGAGCTTGGGGCCGATCCGAGCCCCGAATTGCAGCGCACCCACCTGGCGCTGCTCCGCGGCCAGGAGGTCGTGCGGCGACCGAGCGGCGGGAGTCCGCGCGGCAACCTGCGAGCGCCGCTGACCAGTTTCGTCGGCCGAGCGGAGGAGCGGGCACTGGTCGCCAGGCAGCTCGACGACGGGCGCCTCGTGACGCTGGTCGGCCCTGGCGGTGCGGGGAAGACCCGGCTCGCGAGCACCCTGGCCGCTGACATGGCTGATGGTTTCCCCGGCGGGGTCTGGTTGGTCGAGCTGGCGCCAGTGACCGATCCCGGCGCCGTGGTCCAGGCGGCTGTCGGCGCACTCGGTCTCCGCGAGACCGGTCTGCCAGACGCGCCTCCAATAGCACGTGAGCCGATGAGCCGTCTGGTCGAAGCCCTCTCGGCCACCGAAACGCTGATTGTCCTGGACAACTGCGAGCACCTGGTGGACGCGGCCGCGCGGCTCGCCGAGGATCTGCTCGGTCGTTGTCCGGGTCTGCGCATCCTCGCCACCAGCCGTGAGCCGCTTGGAATCCTCGGCGAGGCACTGAGCCCATTGGCCCCGCTCATCGTGCCGGAACCCGGGACATCGCTGGCCGGTGCCCTCAACAATCCGGCGGTGCGACTCTTCACTGACCGGGCCACCGCCGCACGGCCCGACTTCGCGGTCACCCATGACAACGTCGGCGCCGTGGCCGAGATCTGCCGTCGGCTGGACGGGCTGCCGCTGGCGATCGAGCTGGCCGCGGCCCGGCTGCGTGCGCTGCCCATCGAGCGGGTGGCGGCGCGGCTCGACGACCGGTTCCGGTTGCTCACCGGTGGCAGCCGGACCGCGCTGCCGCGGCACCGGACCTTGCGAGCGGTCGTGGACTGGAGCTGGAGCCTGCTCGACGATGACGAGCGGCAGCTCGCGCAGCGGCTGGCCGTGTTCCCGGCCACCATCTCACCCGACGCCGCCGGCGATCTTGGCGCTCCCGCTCCTGCCGTCCTGGACACGCTCGCCGCCCTCGTCGACAAGTCGCTGCTCCAGGTCGTCGAGGGACCCGAGCCCCGCTACCGCATGCTGGAAACGATCCGGGAGTACGGCCTGGAGCGGCTGGCAGAGGCCGGGCAAATCGCCGAGGTCAGGGCCGCGCATGCCGCTCACTTCCTGCGCCTGGCTGAGACCGCGGAACCAGACCTGCGAGGACCGCACCAGCTGCCATGGATCCGCGCGTTAACCGCCGAAGGGGACGATCTGGTCGCTGCCCTCCACTTCGCTCGCGACGCGGGCGATGCCGGCACGGCGACACGACTGGGCGCCGCGCTTGGCCTCTTCTGGACGATCCGGGGCAATCACGCCGAGGCCGCGAGCTGGCTGCGCCTCGCGCTGGACGTCCCGGGCGAGTCGCCGCGCACGGCCAGGGCGACTGCCACGGCTCTGTACCTCTTCAACGCGGTGCTTTCCGGCGGCCACGCGGCCGCGCTGCCCGCAGTCGGGGAGCTCCGGACTCGCCTCTCCGGCACGGAGCCGATCGGGGGGCACCCTGCGGGGACGTTGGTCGAACCCGCAATGGCGCTGATCGCCGACGACGCCGTCCAGGGCCTGACGGCGATCGACCGGGAGCTGTTCCATCCGGATCACTGGGCACGAGCGATGCTGCGGCTGATTCGCGCACTCCTCGGCGGGAACACCGGCGACATGGATGGCATGTGCCGCGACTTGGCGGGTGCGGCCTCGGAGTTCCGGCAGGCCGGGGAACGGTGGGGGCTGGCCACGTCGCTGACGTATCTGGGATTTGCGCAGACGATACTCGGCGACTTTGACGGCGCCACCGTGGCGCTGGAGGAGTCGGTACGCCTCCTGCGAGAGCTCGACGCCGGCGACGACGCCATCATGCAGCGGGTCTGGCTCGCGGACGCCCGCCGTCAGAAGGGAGACGTGGAGCACGCACGAGCCGAGCTGCTGGAGATGGTCGCGCCCGGCGCCGGGACGTCTTCGTCACGCCACATCGTCCTCGCCCGGATCACCCTCGGCAACCTGGCTCGCCAGAACGGGGACCTGGAGGAGGCGGCGCGGCACTATGCCGCTGCGCGTGATGATCTCGATCGGGTTCCCTTCTACGACTCATTGTTCGGCGTGATGCTCCTGTCCGGGATGGCCCACCAGGCGGCTGCCAGGGACGACCTCGCGGCAGCGCATGAACACCTTGGGAAGGCGCTCGCCATGGCCGCCGAGGCTCCGGACATGCCTCTGGTGGCCATAGCCGCCGTCGGGGTGGCGCGGCTGACACTGCGGCATGGAGCCGCCGGGAGCGCGGCCCAGGTGCTGGGCGCAGCGCATGCGCTCCGCGGCGCGCCAGACGCGTTCAACCCGGATGTCATACGTCTGGTCGAAGATCTGCGAGGCGAGATGGGCGAGCGCGACTACGAGGCCGCCTACGCCGCGGGCCGCGGCCTGAACCGCGCGAACGCGCTCGCCCTCATCGAGGCTCAGATGCGGTGCTGATAGGCGTCGCACCAGGCCTCCGCGGGGCCGTAGGAACAAAGGTCATGTGAGGTCCCGCAGCCGGAAGCGGGTGAGCCCAGCCACAGCGAGCAGGGTGGCGACGGCAGTGAGCCAGATCAGTGGCGCGGCGGTGACCTCGTGACCCGGGACCTTGGGGACGTGCGCAAACGGTGAGAGGTCCGTCACCCACCGATTCAGCCGGAGGATTCCGCCGAGCTGGCTGATCAGCAGAGCGGCCACAACGACCAGCCAGGCCGTCGCGCAGCCACGCGGCGCCAGCCCGAACAGCGCAATCGCGACACCCGCGACGACCAACACCGCGGGGACCTGCACCAGCGCTCCGGTCAGCACCCGCGGCAGCTCATGATCCACATCTCCGCCGCGCAGGCCGTGGACCAGGCCAACGACGAGCCCAGCCGTGAGCAGCAGTGTCACGATCCCGACGACGGCGCCCACCAGGTGGCTAGCCGCCCACTGCCAGCGTGTCACGGGGGTTGCCAACACCGGCTCGGCGCGCAGGTCGGTCTCCTCCAAGCGCAGACGCAGAACGGCGCCGACCGCGTAGGCGGCGGCAGCGATGCCGGTGAGACTGAGCACCCAGGCGAGATAGCTGTCGACCAGCACCCGGGAGCCGCCCAGCTCGGCGAAGACTCTGGCGGCGTCGCTGTTCGTCGCCACCATGCCATCGATATCGTGAGCGATCGCGCCGAAGACGCCGGCGCCGACCGCGACGCCGACCGTCCAACCGATCAGGGTGCCCCGCTGCAAGCGCCACGCGAGCGCCCAGGTGCTGGCCAGGCTCGGAGCGGCCTCAGAGCGGCCCAGTCGCGCCGGTACAAGGCCGGCGCCGACGTCGCGGCGGACGCTCAGCGCAGCCCCCGCGCCCACGAGCGCGATGAAGGCCGCGAGCTGCAGTCCGAGGACCCACCAGCGTTCGGCGTCGTAGGCGCGCACCTGCTGGGCCCACCCGATCGGCGAGAGCCACGAGAGGCTCTTGAGCACGCCGCCGCCTTGCGCCGCGGCGCTCGCGTCTCCCACGGCCCGTAGAATGAAGGCGAGGCCGAAAACCGCGGCGGCGCTGCCACTGGCGGTCCGCCCATTCTCCGTAATTTGCGCCACCGCAGCGGCCACGCCGGCGAAGACCAACCCGGTCCCAGCCACAGCCAGTCCGAACGCGAGCGAGCCGGCCACCGGGAGCCCATAGCCGATCAGGACGGCGATTGTGGCCGCCGCGATCATGAGGTTGGCGCCGCCCACGACGAGCAGCGCCGCTGCCAGCCGGGCGTGCCGGCCCACGACTGCTGAGCCAACGAGCTCGGCCCGGCCCGTCTGCTCTTCGGTCCGGGTATACCGGACCACCAGCAGGATGCTGGGCAGGGCCACCAGAGCCAGGAGCGTGCTGCCCACCTCGGCGACCGTGATCCCGCCGAGGGTGGAGAGACCGAAACCGGGGCCGCCGAGAACGGCTGACGCCGGATTGGCTCCGATGGTCACGGCGTACTGCTGCCGCTCGGCCAGGGTGGCATAGAGCCCCTTGATGGACGACGCCGTGCCGGCCACGAGTCCGGCGGCGAGCAGCACCCACAGGAGCAGCTTGATCCGGTCGCGGCGGAGGGCCAGGCCTGCAAGCGTGCGAATGCCGACGAGGGGCGTCATCGGGGGCTGCCCACGCGAGCGTCACGCGGCGGATCGATCTGGTAGTGGCGAAGGAACAGCTCCTCCAGGGTGGCCGGCCGGCTCACCAGGCTGCGAATCCCGTGGTCGGCGAGGTGGCGGAGGACCGGGCCGAGCTGACCGGTGTCGACGTGGCAGCTGACGCGGGTCCCCTTGACGTCCAGGTCATGCACGCCGGAAAGCCTGTCCAGCCCGTTCGGCGGCTGTCCCAGGTCGGCCTGGATTGTGGTTCGGGTGAGGAGACGGAGCTCCGAGAGCGTGCCGGTCTCCACTATGCGGCCGTCGCGGATGATACTCAGCCGGTCACACAGCCTCTCGACCTCGGCGAGGATGTGGCTGGCGAGCAGAACGGTGCGGCCCTCCTGACGCACTTCGGCGATGCAGTGCTGGAAGACCTCCTCCATGAGCGGATCCAGTCCCGACGTGGGCTCGTCCAGCATCAGCAGCTCCACGTTCGAGGCGAGCGCCGCAACCAGCGCGACCTTCTGCCGGTTGCCCTTCGAGTAGGCTCGCGCCTTCTTGCGCGGATCCAGCTCGAAGCGGTCCAGCAAGTCAGCGCGGCGGCGTCCGTCCAGGCGGCCCCGCAGACGGCCGAGCAGGTCGATGGTCTCGCCGCCAGAGAGCGTGGGCCAGAGGCTGACGTCGCCTGGGACGTAGGCCAGGCGCCGGTGGAGCTCGGTGACGTCCCGCCATGGGTCGCCGCCGAGCAGGCTGACCCAGCCGGCGTCGGCGCGCAGGAGGCCCAGCAGGATCCGGATGGTGGTGGTCTTGCCCGCGCCGTTCGGCCCAAGAAAGCCGTGCACTTCTCCGGTCCGGACAGCCAGGTCGACCCCCGCCAGCGCGGTGGTCTTCCCGAATCGTTTGACCAGGCCCTGGGCCTGGAATGCGTAGCTCACCCCCGGAGACTGCCAGCGCCCGCTTGCAGACGGCGCACAAATCGCTGTCACCGTTAAAAGATTGCAAGGCCGAGCGGTAAGACGACTGCGTGTCGCTCCCGCCAGGCGGCCAGGTTCACAAAGCCCGGGTGACCCGCGTTCGGCGCGAACACGGCCGGCAGCATTTACAGCAGCTCTGCGGCAGTGAAGTTTGGCACCGCCTACCACACTGGCCCTTACGGCGTCGACCCGGACGCGTCCACGTCGGGGTCCACCCCTTCCGGCCAGAACGGGGGATCGGGGATCGGCGGAGGCGTCCATCGTTGCCCGGGTCGCTGGGCCTCCACTCGGGGCCGCGCCACGCTCAGCCGATATTCGTCGTAACTTCGGCGCTGGACAGGGTCGAGCAGGATGTCCGCTGCTCGGTTGATCGCTTTGGACTTCGCCAGGGCGTCCGGACTCGGGTTTAGATCCGGGTGCCAGGTTCACATCAGCCGGCGCCGAGCGTCGGCGATTTGGCGTGGCGACGCAGTAGCCGGGACGCCAAGAAGGGAGTACAGGTCGTCTGCGGCGGCGACGGCCATCTGGCGCGGATTCTACCTGTCGCTCAGGCAGCCGGGAGCACATGCCGCCGCGACGCTCTCCACGGCACTGTTCCAGAGCCAGTAGGTACAGTGGTAGGCACACCATCCCCTCGGCATTGACCTGAGTGCTGATAGCAATGCTCTCAAATTCGTATTAGGAGCGGCTGGCTGGGGCGGAAGGATTCGAACCTTCGGTCACGGATCCAAAGTCCGTTGCCTTACCACTTGGCCACGCCCCATGCGGCGCTGCTGAACTGGTACCGCACTCTACATGAGTACAGCCGGCCCCCTCGAGAGACCGGCTCCGGCGACGATCGCCTTTCCGTGGCCGAGCCACTTCATCGGACCGGCGTCACGTTGCTGGGGAGGGAAGTAAGGATGCGCAGCCGGTAGACATGAGTCCTTAACAGGCGCTCTTGGCCTCCGGCTCCTACCGGCCTAGCCTGCGGGCCATGCCCCCTCGAATCCTCTCGTCGCTCAGCCTGCGTTCCTGGCTAAGCCCGACGCGGGCGCTGGTGGTCGGTCTGGCAGCCCTCCCGACACTCGCGCTTGCCGCGGTGGCCGCCGCCACAGGCTTCCCCTTGCCGCCGGCGTCACCGAATCCGGGGGCGTTACCCGGTCCAGTGGAGGCCGAAAACGCCAACGCAACCGGGATGCCACCCCCTGGCGGCCTGCTCGTCGAGGTCACGGGCGCCGTTGGCCATCCTGGCCTCTACCGAGTGGCCAAGGGTGAGCGAGTGTCTGCTGCCATCGCCGCCGCCGGTGGCTTCACCCGCGACGCGGACCCCGACCGGCTGCCCAACATGGCTGCCCGGCTCAAGGACGGCGAACAGGTCAAAGTCCCCAGCGTGCCGGTGCCCGGCCGAGCCTCGACGACCACTCGACCGGGCGCGCGCACGAGCGTTTCTCGCGTAATCACGGTGAGCCTGAACCTGGCCACAGCTGAGCAACTGGCAGCTGTCCCGGGGTTCACACCTGACCTGGCCGCCGCCGTGATTCAGTACCGGACCGAGTACGGCGGCTTTGCGACCACACGCGAGCTCGTCGACGTCCTGAGCATGAGCGAGGCCGACTACCTCCGAGCTCGTAAGTACCTCACTCTATGACGCCTGCGCTGGTTTGCCTTGCGGGCTGGTCGGCCGGCGTCATGATGGCCATGGTCGCCATGCCGGCGGAGCCGGCGGTGGGCGCCGCCGCTCTCGCCGGCTCCGCCGTCGCCCTCTGCCTGGCGCTCGTCGTACGGCCCGCAGCGATCGGTCTCGCCCTGGCCGCTTCGCTCCTCGGGATCGCCCGGGCGGAAGTCCCGGCAGGGGACCCCACAGCGGCAGCCAGGGCGCCTGCACTTGCCGGCATGCAGGTCATGTTCGACGGCCGCGTGGCCGACGACCCCAGGCTGCTCGCCGGAAGTATCGAGCTCGTGGTCGCTCCCGAGAGGCTGGTCACGCCGTCAGGTCCGCTGGCGCCCGCAGGCCAGATCGTCGCCCTCGTCCGCGGCAGCCCGGCTGTCGCGATCGACGACCACGTCCAGGTGGCCGGGCGCCTTGACCTGCCTCGCGATCAGCCCGGCTTTGACCGCCGGGCCCTACTTGCGCAAAAGGGTGCGTATCTGGAGATTCGCGGTGCCCGGCTGAGCGTGCTCGGCCACGCGAGCGGCGCTCGAGAGCTGCCCGGCTGGCTCCGTGACCGGTACCGAGAGGCGATCGGGGACCTCCTGCCGCCGCCGCACTCCGACGTGCTGGTAGGCGTCGTATTGGGAATCAGGACCGGGGTGCCCCCCGCCCTTCAGAACGACCTGGTGGCCACCGGATTAGTGCACCTCCTAGTGTTGAGCGGCCTCAAGGTCGCGGTCTTCGCACGTCTGGTTACCTGGGCACTGAAACCGCTCCTGGGCCGCGCCGCCACCGTGCCCGCTCTCGTGCTGATCGCCCTCTACGCGCTTGCCGGCGGCGCCACCCCCGCGGCGGTCAGAGCGGCAGCCATGGGCGGGCTCACCCTGATCGCCAGCCAGCTGGGCCGTCCGACCCACGTGTGGACGTCTCTCGCCGCGGTGGCAGCCGCCATGCTCGGTTGGCGGCCTGAGCTGACGTGGGACGCCGGCTTCCAGCTGTCTTTCGCGGGTACGGCCGCAATCGTGCTGCTGACGCCAAGCATCGAGCGGCGCTTGCACTGGATGCCAGGCTGGGTGCGCGAACCTTTCGCCGTGACCTGTGCCGCCCAGATCGGCACCGTTCCCCTCATGGCCACAGATTTTCATCTTCTGTCACCGGTCGCGCCCATCGCCAACGCTGCAGTGTTGCCACTGCTGCCCGCCATGGTCGCCGCCGGCCTGATGATCGCGCCGCTGTCGGCTGCCCCCGACGTCGCCCGTTTGTTCGCTGTTCCGCTGACCGGGCTGCTGGCGTACCTCGAACAGGTGGCGGCGATCCTGGCCCGAGTGCCCGCGGCAGCGCTCCCGGCTCCTGTCTTTTCCGCACGGTCAGGCGTCGCCTACTACGCGGCGCTGGGTGGTGTCATCGGTGCGGCACGGTCCGAGGGCTCGCTGCGCAGGACAGCGCTGGCAGCCGGGATCCTGGTGCCCTTGCTCGTAGGAGCCGCGGAGATGATCGCCTGGGCCAGACCTGATTCCTCGGCAGCCGTGCTTGGTGTCGGCCAGGGCCAGGCGGTTCTTCTGAGCGGGCCCGCCGGCTACGTGCTGGTGGACGGTGGAGCCAGCCCAGCCCGTCTCGCGGATGCGCTCGGTGCTCGCCTTCCTCCGTGGGTTCGAAGCTTCCAGGGCCTCGTCATCACCGGGGCCGGCCTGGGCCATGTCGGCGGGCTCGCCGGGCTGGCCTACTCAACGACAACCGTGCTCGTTCCAGAAGGGAACCCTCAGGGGTCGGCATGGCGCTCGGCCGCCCTTGCCGCGGCGGCGCGCGGAGCCAGGATCCGGGGCGCGCACGCGGGCCAGCGCATCTCGCTCGCCGGACTCACGTTCGAAATGCTGAGTCCGGAACCCCGGGCGCCAGGGCCGGGACAGCTTGCGTTTCGGGTGACGGGGCCCGACGGCCGGTCCTTCTGCGACCTGGCGGACCTCGACTCGGAAGGTCAGACCGACGCCGCCGCCAGGCTGCGCGGGCCCTGCGGCGCGCTGCTCCTGCCCGGTGGGGGCCGCAGTGCGCCGGCGCCAGAGTTCATGGCTCGCGCCAGGCCCAGCCAGCTGCTGGTTTCTGACGCGGGCGGCCAGATAGCGCGTGACCTGCCGAGAGGCGAGCTGCTGCGCACCAGCCAGGAGGGAACGATCGTGATCCCTCTCTAAAAGCTAAATTGATGCTCGATGCCGGAGCCGCGAATAGCACCGCTGACCGATCCCACCCCAGAAGTGAAGGAACTCCTGGACAAGACCAGGATTCGCCAGGGTCCGGTACTGAACGTCTTCGCAACCATGGCTCACCACCCGCGCCTGCTCAAGCGTTTTAACGTGCTCGGCGGGTTGTTCCTGGGCCGCGGCCTACTGCCCGCCCGCGAGCGTGAACTGGTGATCCTGCGTACAGCCTGGCGAACGGGTTGCGTATACGAGTTCGGCCAGCATACAATCCTCGGCCGCCAGGAAGGACTGACTGAGGACGAGATCCAGCGGGTCACAGAAGAGACCGCCGACTGGCCCGACGGCGACGCCCCTCTGATCCGGCTGGCTGATGAGGTGCACGCCGACCGCGACGTGTCGGACGAGCTATGGGCCAGACTGAGGCACCGCTGGGGGGACGCCGAGCTCATCGAGCTCGTGGCGCTGGCGGGCTTCTACGGCATGGTGGCCGCGTTTCTGAACGCGACCCGCGTCCAGCTCGACCCCGGCGTACCCGGCTGGCCTGTGAACTAGATTTCGACCAGTCCCTTCCGAACCGCGTACAGCACCGCCTGCGAGCGGTCGTAGATGTTGAGCTTCTCGTACATGTTGCTGACGTGGTTTCGGACGGTCTTCTCGCTGATCTTCAGCTTGTAGGCGATCTGCTTGTTTGCCATGCCGCCGGCCAGGAGCTTCAAGATCTCGATCTCGCGACCGGTCAGACCGTCGTAGAACTCCTTGGGCGTCGTCGTCCCGGTCAGCATCTCGAGCACGCGGTTGGCCACTGCGCTGGCCATGACTCTCTCGCCCGCCATGACCGCCAACAGGCTGGACACGATGGAGTCCGGGCGCGAGTCCTTGAGGATGTAGCCGCTGGCACCTGCCTTCAGGGCCTGGATGACGTGGTTGTCGGCCTCGAAGGTGGTCAGCAGAAGGACCTTGACGCTGGGGTACTTCGCTAGAACCTGCCGGGTTGCCTCGATGCCGTCGAGGTTGGGCATCTTGAGGTCCATCAGGATCACGTCGGGCGCGACAGAGCCGGCCAGCTTCACGGCCTCGGCACCGTCGCCGGCTTGACCGACGATCTCAACCCGTGGGTCCTCCTCGAGCAGCCGGGCCAGACCGACGCGGAACAACGTCTGATCGTCGGCGATCAGGACCCGGACTGTCTGTGTATTCAAGGTCACGTAGCGTTCTCCTTGGCTAAACCACGAACGACTGCGGTCACGGTCGTGCCCTCGTTGCCGTCACTGGTAACGTTCAGCTCGCCACCGAGGAGCACTGCCCGTTCGTGCATGCCCATCACGCCCATGCCGGGGCGTCGCGGTCCATCCGCACCGAGCAGCCCGCGACCGTCGTCCCGCACGACCAGCGACACTCCGTCGTCGATCGCCCCCAGCTGGACGTCAACGCGGGCTGCACCGCTGTGGAGTCGGACGTTGTTGAGCGCCTCCTCGACGATCCTGTAGAGGTTGTATGCAGTTGCGTTCGACAGGCGCGCCGGCCAGCCGGCGTCGACGTTCAGCTTGGAGCGGATGCCGGTACTGACCTCGAAGCGGTTGAGCAGCACTCGGACCTGCTGAACGAAGGTGCTGTCTGTAGATGGCTCCTCACGCAGTTCGTACAGGACGTTGCGTATGTTGCGAAGAACCTCACGAGTGGACTCCTGAAGGCTGTCCACCCGCTGGATGACGTGATCCTGACCGGCCTGATCAAGCTTGAAGTTCTCCATATCCACCACCATGAGGGTCAGAATCTGAGCCACGGAGTCGTGCAACTCGCGGGCCAGCCGGCGCTTGACCTTGCTCTCCGCGCGCCGCGTCAGTGCGTCGACCTTTGCGCCCGGCTCCCCGCGCGCAGGTATTCTCCTGCTGTTGAGCCCACCATGCTCAGACCGGGACGCCAAGTAGACGGAACCCTCCAACCTGCCGCTCGGCCGTGGCCTTTGCGGCATCCATTCCTTGAAAACCCCAAGTCCGACGAAGGACTTGGATCCGAAACACCCGGCTGCTGACCCCCTGCCGGCTGGGCAATATGAACTAAAGCGCTTTGCGATTCCCTACGTCAATGGTTAGAACTGACCATCTTCAAAACTGGTTTCGCTTCGATGTCGAGACCGAGCGCCCATATCGACTAGAGCATATTGCCCGCGATCGGGACAAATTTCCCATTCGTTCCAAGGTGCTCGCCGTCTCATGCTGGCCGCAGTCAATGGACAGGAGACGACGAGGGGCGCTCTTCTACCGGGTGATCCTCCCTGGCTTCACGCTCGCCAACCTCGGACTGGGGGTCTTCACGCTGACGGCTCTGCGGCCGGCCGGCTGGACCAACTGGCTGGAACTGGGAACAGGGGTCTTCTGCTGTGTGATCGCGGGCATCCTCCTGGGTGCCGGCTGGTCCAAGGCGTACTGGTCCTCTGCGATGGAGCGGCAGGTCAGCGCTTGGCGTCGCATCGCTGACGCGATGTTCCGCTGGATCGAGGAGACACCGGTGCCGGTCGACTCGCTCAAGACCCTTCAGCGTTCACTCGACGAAACGATCGGCGGCTAGGCGCCGTAAGGAACGCCGCTGAGAGACAGGGGTGGCCGGCTGGTCTGAAGAGGTTCGGGCCGCCTGATTTAGTTACTGGGTGGTGCCTCGGGGTGCCTGTGCGGCGGCGACCTTGTGCATGGCCGCCTTTTCGCTCGGCGTGATGTGCGGGTCGGCTGCGCGTTTCTCTAGCGCCAGCTGCAGGTGTGACGCAGCTTCGGACCGGCCCGCTTCACGCAGAAAGGTCTCGAGGAATCGCCCTCGCAGGGCACCCGCCAGCGCGTGCATTAACCGACCGCCGGCCGGCTGGGCGCACGCGAGGACCAGCCAGGCGTCAGCAACGTCGGCGCCCGCCGGACCACGCCCCGCGCTCGTCCAGTCGATCACTACAGGTCCACTACGCGACAGGATGACGTTGCCCGGATGCAGATCGCCATGGACGACCACGTCGTCATGGGCCGGCCGGCCGAACCGCCCGTGGAGGCCCTCGAAAGCCCTGATCCGGTGGAGGTCCCGATGCAGGGTGGCGAGCGTGCGGGCATGGCGCTGCACACGCCACGGATGCGCAGCCAGGTCGTCGAGCATGGTCGGGCCATCGACTCGCTCGAGCACCATACCGCCGCCGTGCACGTCGAACACGTTAGGTACCGGATAGCCTGCCTCCCGGACAGATCGCATCAGCATGGCCTCGGCCTCGAGCGGACGAGGGCGGCTGAAGCGGCGAAGAATGCGGCCGCCGCCCAGGTCCACGATCTCGGCATCGCGACCCCGTGCGATCACCTCGCCCTCGGTCACGCAACCACAGTAGCCCGTTGGCGCGCTACGCCGAGACTTCCGACGTAGCGCGCCTCCAGCCACAGCCATTCGGCAGAGGTAGCGGCCTCTGTCCGACGTTACGAACCGGATGCCGGATCGGATCATCACCCCTAGGCCGGCGGGGCCGGACCCGACTTCACCCCTGGAAAGCTTGTCCGCGGCAGAATTACAACGGTGCGACGCATCCTGGATCCGCAGGGCAACCTTGTCGACGGTGCACAGCCTCGACTAAGCCTGGCGAGGACCGTCGAGGGGCTTCGCTGGATGATGTTGAGCCGCGCCTTCGACGCCCGCGCGACCGCCCTGCAACGGCAGGGCCGGTTGGGCACGTACAGCCCGGTCAAGGGTCAGGAGGCGAGCGTCGTCGGCAGCTCGCTGGCGCTGGACCCGGCCACGGACTGGATCGCGCCCTCCTACCGTGAGTTGCCGGCCCTCGTGCGTCACGGCCATTCGCTCGAGCGCATCGTGGCCGGCTACATGGGCAAGGTAGCGAGCTCCGGCATCATCGAGGGGGTGAACGTCCTTCCCAACCAGGTCGCCCTGGCCACGCAGCTCCAGCACGCGTCCGGACTGGCCTGGGGCCTGAAGCTGCAGCGGAAGCCGGGCGTCGTCATGGCCTACTGCGGCGAGGGCGCGGCTAGCGAGGGCGATTTCCACGAGGCCTGCAACATGGCCGGCGTCAGAAGGGCGCCGATCGTTTTCGTGCTGATGAACAATCAGTGGGCGATCTCGACCAGCCGGGAGCTTCAGAGCGCCGGTGAGTTTTACCGGCGCGCTGAGGGCTATGGCTTCAAGGGCGTCCAGGTGGACGGCAACGACTTGCTGGCGGTCTACGAAGCCGCCGCAGACGCGGTCGAGCGGGCCCGGGCTGGAAATGGTCCCACGCTGATCGACTGTGTCACCTGCAGGCTCAGCTTCCACAACACCACCGACGATCCAGGGGCGTATCTGCCCGACGGCTGGTTGGAACGCGCGGAGCGCGAAGACCCGATCCTGAGGGTGCAGACGTTTCTGGCCGCTCAGGGCCTCTGGGACGACGGCAGCCGAGTCGCCGTCGAGGGCGAGATCGCCGAGCAGATCGACGCCGCGGTCCAGGCGGCGTCAGCGATGCGAACGTCGCGTGCTGCGGACGTGTTCGAGAACGTCTATGCCCGGCCGCCCGAGCGCGTGCGGCGACAGCGCGACGAGCTGCTCCGGCTGGCCGGAGGCAGCTGAACGGTGGCCCAGCGCAACATCGTCGAGGCGATCCGTGACGGCCTGGCATTCGAGATGGAGCGCGATGAACGCGTGATCGTGCTCGGGCTCGACGTCGGCAAGCTGGGCGGCGTCTTCCGCGCCACCCAGGGACTGCTCGAGCGCTTCGGTCCCGAACGGGTCGTCGACACCCCACTGGCCGAAGGCGGCATCATCGGCTGCTCGCTGGGCCTGGCCGTCAGCGGGTTGATCCCGGTTGCGGAGATCCAGTTTCTGGGCTTCACGCATCAGGCTTTTCACCAGATCGGTCCTCAGCTCGGCCGCTACCGCTTTCGGAGTCGCGGCCGCTACCACGCCCAGGTGACGATCCGGGCTCCGTTCGGCGGTGGCGTGAAAACCCCGGAATTCCACCCCGACGCCGTCGAGGCGCAGTTCGTACAGACACCTGGCATCAAGGTCGTCTGTCCGGCAACACCCCACGACGCGAAAGGAATGCTTCTGGAGGCTATCCGCGACCCTGATCCGGTCCTGTTCCTCGAGCCTCAGCGTTTGTACCGCAAGGGTCGTGAGGAGGTGCCGGACGGGGACTACACAGTGCCTTTCGGCAAGGCCCGGGTCGCCCGCGCGGGATTCGACGTCACGATGATCGCGTGGAGCGCGGCCGTAGAGATGTGCTTACAGGCTGCGGAAGACCTGCAGCGGGAGGGCATCTCAGCAGGAGTGCTCGACCTGCGTACGCTCGTGCCACTTGACGTGGACGGCATGGTGGCTGAAGTGTCGCGCACCGGCCGCGCCGTCGTCGTGCACGAGGCACCTCTGTCGGCCGGCTTCGGAGCCGAGGTCGTGGCTACTCTGCAGGAGGAGGCGTTCTATTCGCTGGACGCTCCGATCAGACGCGTCACCGCATGGGACACGCCGTACCCACCCGCCTCGCTGGAGGGCTGGTACCTGCCCACAGTCCGCCGTGTGGTGGAGGCTGCCCGCCGGACGGTGGCTGCATAGCGCCCGTCAAGCGGTCTACGGTCGACCCGAGCATGTTTACGACGGCGCAGTTCCAGCTGGGCCAGGTCGAGGTCGTCCTGATCGGTGATGAAGGATTGGAAGCGATAGCCATCGATGTCGGTGAAGGTGAGCTGGGCTCCCGGATGCGGGCGCTCCCGCCGGCAGATGGCTCGGGTGCCCTGAGGCCAGGCGCTCAGGTCGAGGTTGTCGAGCTCGCAGAATCGCGGCCCCCTGGCGAACCTGGCCTTCCTTGGTGATGGCCTCCACGCCCCCCACCACCAACATTGGAAAATAAAATTCTTCTAGAAAATCCGATCCTTCTTGACAAAAAAACCCGTCGGTGACAAGATGAGCGCATGCAGGACGTTGCAGTGATCGAGGATGCCGACGCCGCGGAGGTTTCGCTCGATCCGATCCGGGCTCGGATGCTCGCGGAGCTGGCCGAGCCGCACACCGCGACCACGCTCGCGGCCCGGCTGGGGCTGGCGCGGCAGAAGGTGAATTACCACGTGCGGACGCTGGAGCAGCACCGTCTCGTGGAGTTGGTGGAGGAGCGGCGCAAGGGCAACATGACCGAGCGGGTCGTGCGGGCGTCGGCAGCGGCTTACGTGATCTCGCCGGCCGCGCTTGCGGCGGTCGCGCCAGATCCGGCGCGGTCGCCCGATCGGCTGTCGGCCCGGTGGCTGCTCGCGCTCGCGGCGCGGCTGGTCCGCGAGACCGGCGTGCTCATCACCGGAGCGGCGCGGGCCAACAAGCCGCTGGCCACGTTCGGGCTCGATGCCGAGGTGCGGTTCGCCAGGCCGGCCGATCGGGCCGCGTTCATCGGTGAGCTCACCGACGCTCTCACCGAAATTATCAGCAAATATCACAGTGAACCAGGTCGGCCGCATCGCGTCATTGTCGCGGTGCACCCGAGCATCACCGAAGACGCCGACCCGCCAGCAGAGGAGCACAAGCGATGACGCATCCATTCGAGATACGCGACGAGATCACCGTCGACGCCACGCCGGACGAGGTGTGGGCGGCGATCGCGTCGGGGCCGGGGGTGGACTCCTGGTTCATGGGGCGTACCGAAATCGACAGCGACGCGCGGACCAGCGTGTTCAACATGTTCGGTGACGTCGCGAAGTCGGCGATCACCGAGTGGGAGCCGGGCAAGCGGTATGCGACGCGCGAGGAGCCCAACCCGGACGGCACGTTCATGGCCTTCGAGTGGCTCATCGAGGCGCGGGACGGGGGCGGCGCGGTGATCCGGGGCGTGCACAGCGGGCTGCTCGGCGACGACTGGGAGGCGGAGTACAACGGGTTGTCGGTCGGCGACCACGCGTACATGACGAAGCTCGCGGTCTACCTTGCGCACTTCGCGCCGCGCACGGCGACCAGCTCGATCTTCCTGCCCGGGCCGGTGACCGCCGACTCTTGGGCGCAGATGACGGCCGCGGTCGGGGCCGGCGCCGATGCGGCCGACGGTCAGCCGGCGCGACTGTCCGTGCCCGGGATCGAGCCGGTCGACGGCACCGTCGAGTTCGTCCGCGCGCCGAGCTTTGTGGGCATGCGTACCGGCGACGCCACCTACATGCTGATCCACGGGTACAACGACACGGTCTTCGCGACCGCGCATTTCTTCGACGAGCGGGACCGCTCGGCCGAGATCGAGGCCTGGCGAGCCTGGCTGGAGACGGTCGGGTAACCGTCATCGCACGCCGGCCGGCCGGAAATGGATGCTGATCCGGGGTCCGGCCGACCGGTGCGGAACTGCTCGCCCAGCTCGGCGCCGTAGTAGGCATCGAGCACCAGCTTCGCCTCGGCGAGCGTGGGATGCGGCAGGAGCCCGGCCAAGGACTGGGGGCTGGGGAGCCATCGAGGTGACCAAGCAGGGGGTGGAACCCGAACCCCTTCTTGTAGTTGGGGGCCGCCATCTCCTTCTCGGAGTGGGCAGTGACCAGGGTGGCGTCGAGGTCGATCACGATCGTCTCCGGCGTAGCTCCCAGCTTCCAGGCATGCTCTCGGCCCGCCCGCCGAGCCTGTTAACGAGGCTGCTCAGCTCACTTGACAGCCAGGGCACCAGTAGGTGAGCCTCGCCTGCTCGCCCTGGCGCCTGGCCTTGACGTGCGCCCCACACCGAGGACACTGGCGCCCTGTCCGCCCGTGCACAACACCCGGCCTGCCACTGAAACGGCGACCCGGCGCAGCAGCCAGATTCGACCGCATGTCCCGACGGGCGGTCGCAAAAAGCTCGGCCAGCTGCCCGTCGCTCAGGTCGGCACTGGACCGCCAGGGACTGAGCGAAAGCTGCCACAGCGTCTCGCACTTGTACACGTTGCCTATGCCGCAACAGATCCTCTGGTCGAGCAGGAGGTCCCCCAACGCAGCCGGCCCAAGCGCGCGGGCTCGCGCAACCACCAGGTCGAGCGGGAAATCTTCCGCCAGGATGTCCGGGCCGAGGTGCCCAACGGACTCCGCTGGATTACGAACCAGCTCCACCACCGGCGCCCCAAAGAAGACGGCCTGACGATCGCCGAAGTCGAGGACAGCTCGCGCCAGGTAGGTTGAGCGTCGCCACGGCTCCCCGGTTCGGTAGACGTGCCAGGACCCCCTCATCCGCAAGTGGGAATGAAGGCTCCAGCCGCCCGAGAAACGCATGAGCAGATGCTTGCCCACCGGCTCGACGGCTTCCAGCGTTCGACCGGTCAGCCGCTCGAACCGCTCGGGCCGGGCGGCGGTGACGGACCTGCCGCCCACCAGCTGGTGCAGCAGTCCGGCCAGCCGCCAGATCGTATCCCCCTCGGGCACCTTTAGAGGGCCTGCCCAGGCGCTGGAGCGCCGCCCCCGACGCTGGCAAGCCCTCCGTGCGGGGTACGCCACATGGTCAGGCCCCTGGGCGACTGACCGAACCCGGCATCCACCAGCACACGCGCAAGCGGCGACTGCCGCACCGGCGTCCCATTCACCTTCTGGATCTCGATCCTGCCGGCCCGGCCTGCCGCTCCCACGAGCGCCCGCACGTGCTCCGTCACCACCTCGCCGCGCGTCAGCAGTGAGCGGCCCCCTCGTTCCAGGTACAGTCGCAGCTCCCCTGCGTCCATGACCACGAAGGCGCCTGCCGCCCGGGCCATTCTGCTCTCAGTCTCCGACGGCCAGGGCAGCGCCGCGCCATATGGGTTCGCCGGATCGGTGGCCGCAAGCGCCACGATCGCGCCCTCCTGGTCCCGGGCGGCACGCAGCCGGTCCACTGCGCCGGGAAGAGCGAACTGCGACCCTCCCAGCCGATCCACGAAATAGCCGCGTCTGATCCGCCCCGCCTCCTCCATCGCACGCAGCACCGGGTACAGCCCGGTGAAGCCGCCAGACCAGCCCTCCGCGACCACAGCCTCGCGGGTGAGCACGCCGTGCCGCTGCAGGAGGGTGCCGGCCTGAGCATAGGCGCGCTCTGTGGCCGAGGCATGCGGCTCCAGGAGGTCGCGGACGAGGGACCAGCGGCCACTGGCGCGGGGCTGGCTCAGGCGCACGATCGGGGCTCGCCGGCCAGGGGTGGACTTGCGTGACGGCGTGCCCAGCAAACGCAGAGGTGCGAACGTGTCGTTGGTGACCTCGCCCGCCCACACCATGTCCCAGAGGGCATCCAGGACGGCATCCTGGTCCCCGCCCCCGGCGGCAAGGTAGAGGTCGCGGAAAAACGAGGCGCCTCGCCGCTCCAGGTGCTCTCGCAGCTTCTGATGCATCTCGGTCTGGAGCAGGTCCGACGGTTCCGGTGCGAGCCTGGGAGCCTCGGCCCGTAAGTAGAGCGCGACCCGGCCGTCTCCCGGACCGAGGGAGCCCCGCCCCACCCAGACCACCTCCCCCATCGCGATCAACTCGTCGAGCAGGGACGGTCGGTAGCCGGCCACGCGGGAGCTGAGGACGTCGCGTTCTACGACGGAAGCGGGCAGCGCTAGCCCCTGCAGACTAGTGACGCAATCCAGCAGCCGGTCGGAACCGCCCGCCTGCGACCCGACCCCGTGCCAGCCGGGCAGGAACCGGGCCAGCACGCCTGCCGGCACCGGCTCCGCCTCGCGCCGGAGTGCGGCCAGCGACCGCCGCCGCAGCGTGCGCAGCACCTCGGGGTGGCAGTACTCACGCTCAGAGACGCCATGCCTGAAGGCGCCGGCCACAAGGTCACCTCTCGCGGCCAGCCGGCGGAGGGCCAGTTCGACCTCGCTCGCAGGCAGTCCCCAGCGAGCCGCGGCGTCCACGGCCAGGAAGGGCACATGGGTCCTCGCCCACCGCCTCAGCAGCCCTTCCAGCGGCTCGACCACCGCCTCCAGGAATGACTCGGGCAGGCCGGGAGGGGGGGTGGCGCCCAGCGCATCGCGGTAGCGGCCGGCGTCCTCGGCGGCGATCCAGCGCGCGGCCCCCGAGATCCGGATCGTACATGCACGCCGCTCGGCAGCAAGCGCCTCCAGCCAGCCGGCGGCGACGCCGCGCGCGGCGAGCTCCTCGCGGTCGAGATCCCCAAGGCGGGCCAGAAGGTCGTGCGCTTCGTCAGCGTCCCGCGGCCAGCGCTCCGGCTTCAGGCCCTGGAGCTCGAGCTCAAGGTCGGCAATGGCGGCCGGGTCGAGCAGCTCTCGCAGCTCCTCTGAGCCCAGCAGCTCGGCCAGCAGCTCGCGATCAAGCGTCAGCGCCTGCGCTCGCCGCTCCGCCAGCGGCGCGTCACCCTCGTAGAGGTACTGACCGACGTAGTCGAACAGCAATGAGGCGGCGAACGGGGAGGCCCGGTCGGTGTCGACCGCGACCACCCGCACCTGACGCGACCGGATGGCGGTAAGCAGCTCGCGAAGCGCCCCCAGGTCGAACACGTCTGCCATGCATTCGCGGAAGGTCTCGGCCAGAATTGGGAAATCCGAGTGCCCGCCGGCCACCTTCAGCAGGTCGGCCGATCGCTGGCGCTGCTGCCAGAGCGGCGTCCGCTGGCCGGGCCGGCGACGGGGCAGCAGCAGGGCCCGGGCAGCGTTCTCCCGGAAATGCGAGGCGAACAGAGCCGACGACGGCAGCTGGGCGCTGACGAGATCGGCAAGCTCCTCGGGATCGGGCAAGAGCTCTTCGGGATCGAGCGGACGGTCCGCGTCGGGCAGGCGCAACGCGAGCCCGTCGTCCGTGTACATCGTCTGCAGCTCGATGCCGCGCCGCTCTGAGAGCTGCGCCTGCAGTGCGAGCGACCAGGGCGCATGCACCCGGCCGCCGTACGGCGTGAGCACGCATACCCGCCAGTCACCGACCTCGTCGCGGAACCGCTCGACCACGACCGTCCTGTCGTCGGGAACAGCCCCGGTGGCCGCCGCCTGGTCCTCCAGGTAGGCCAGCAGGTTCCGCGCGGCCCGCTCGTCGAAGCCGGCGCCTTCCATCAGCCGCCTTTCGGCCTCTTCGGGTCCAACCGCGCGCAGCTCGCGGGTGAGCTGGCCAAGGGCGCGGCCCAGCTCCGCCGGCCGCGACAGGGAGTCGCCATGCCAGAACGCGATCTTGCCGGGCTCGCCCGGCGCGGGCGCTACCAGCACCTGTGAAGGCGTGATGTCGACGATCTTCCAGCTCGACGCGCCGAGGATGAAGGTTTCGCCCGGACGGCTCTCGAAAACCATCTCCTCATCCAGCTCTCCCACGCGGCGGCCGTCTTCGAAGATGTTCACCGTGTAGAGGCCGCGGTCGGGGATCGTGCCCGGGTTGGTGACGGCGAGGCGCTGTGCGCCTGACCGGCCACGGACCGTGCCTTTGACGCGATCCCAGACAACCCTCGGCCGCAGCTCTGCGAACTCCTCGGAGGGGTAGCGGCCGCTAAGCATGTCCAGCACGGCCTCGAGAGAGCGGTGCCCGAGGTCCCGGAATGGGTGGGCGCGCCGGATGAGAACGGCCATGTCGTCGACCGCCCATTCGTCCATCGCCGCCATCGCGACCACCTGCTGGGCGACTACGTCGAGCGGATTCGAAGGGACCACGGTCGTCTCGATCTCGCCGGCCAGCATCCGCTCGACCACGGCGGCACTCTCCAGAAGGTCACCCCGAAACTTGGGCAGGATGACACCACGCGATATCTCGCCCACGGAGTGGCCGGCGCGGCCGATGCGCTGGATCCCCGTGACCGCGCTGGGCGGCGACTCCACGTGGACGACGAGGTCGACCGCACCCATGTCGATGCCGAGTTCCATCGAGGAAGTGGCAACCAGGCCGCGCAGCTGGCCCGACTTCAGGCGGTCCTCAACGAGCGCCCGCTGCTCGCGGGCGATCGAGCCGTGGTGAGCGAGCACGAGCTCTTCTTCGGCGAGGTCGTTCAGCCGGGCGGCGAGGCGTTCGGCCAGGCGGCGGGAGTTGACGAAGACGATCGTGGAGCGGTGCTCCTGGATCAGCTCCAACAGCCGGGGATAGATGGCGGGCCAGATGGACCGCCTCGGCAGCGGCAGCTCGTCGGCCCATTCAGGAAGGGGGACTCCCCCCTCCAGGCCACCACCCGGGGAAACCCGGGGCGCCGGTACCCCCCTGTCCAGAGGGGGGACTCCCCCCTCCAGGCCACCGCCCCGGGAAACCCGGGGCGCCGGTACCCCCCTGTCCAGATTGGCCATGTCCTCCACCGGGACCTCAACCCGCACCTCCAGGGTCTTCCGCGCACCTGCGTCAACTATCGCCACTTCGCGCCCGACGCCACCCAGGAAGCGCCCCACCTCCTGGAGCGGGCGCTGCGTCGCCGACAGGCCGATGCGCTGCGGCTCGTGCTGCATCAGCGCGCACAGCCGCTCGAGGCTGATGGCCAGGTGGGCACCTCGCTTGGTAGCGGCTACCGAATGGATCTCATCCACGATCACCCAGCGGACGCTGGCCAGCACTCTCCGGGCGGCGCTGGTCAGAAGCAGGTACAGCGACTCGGGCGTCGTGATCAGGATGTCGGGTGGCGTTCGCTCCATGCTCCGCCTTTCATCGGCCGGCGTATCCCCGCTCCGAATGGTGACCGCAATGTCCGGGACGGGGAGGCTCAGGCGCCGTGAATGCAGCCGCATTCCGACCAGCGGCGCCCGCAGGTTGCGCTCAACGTCCACAGCGAGTGCCTTCAAAGGAGAGATGTACAGGACCCGGCAGCGTTCGCCACGTGGCGGTGACGCTTCAGTCACCAGCCGGTCGAGGCACCACATGAAAGCCGCCAGCGTCTTGCCGCTGCCTGTGGGCGCGGTCATCAAGGTGTGGCTGCCGGAGGCCACGGCCCGCCAGCCCCGCTCCTGCACCTCCGTCGGAGCGGCGAAAACACCGGAGAACCACTCCCGGGCGGCTGGCGAGAAGAGATCGAGTGCGCCGGCCATCCTCAAACGTTAGTTCGTCGGGCGCCCCCGGTGCCAGTCTGGCTGGTCTGCGCAAGCGGAATGCAGCCTTCGGGCCCGTAACCTGCCCGCCTCGGCCGGCGTTGTCCAGGGCATGGTGGCAGCGCTCGCCCTGGGTCTGCTTCGCCTTCTTCTGGTCCCGCTTGATGCTGCTGGGCCATCCCGGCCACGCCGAGCCCTTCGGCGGTTGAGCCTGCGGTTTCGGGCTCCCGCTGAGTACGCGGAGTTCTGAGGGCGCCGCCAGGCAGCCGCTCCTCAGTCCTTGGGAGCTCAGGCGTGTCCCTCAGTCCGGCCGCGATATTTAAGGAACTTGACGGTTCCACTGCCCTATATTCCAGGTGGTGAAGTATCGGGAGAGCCGGGCCCGCGTCTACGTCCAGCTGGCCGAGGTCCTGCCCCACCTCTTCCGCAGGCTGGTCGTCGCCATGCCAGACCAGGTGGACGGTCTTGCCAGGGTGACGGCCGAACAGTTCGCCGTGCTGAGCCTGCTGAGGGACCGCGGGCCGCTGTCCATGAGCGAGCTCGCAATCGCACGTAAGGTTGCACTCAACACGGCCACCTCGCTGGTTGACCGGCTCGTCGCCGCAGCGCTGGTCGAGCGGAGCGGCCATCCCGGAGACCGCCGCATCGTGAAAGTGGACGTCACTCTGAAGGGACGGGCGTTTGTCGAGCGCCTGCGGGCCGCCCGCCACGACGCCGTGCGTCGATTACTGGACGACCTGAGTGATGACGAAGTCGACAGGGTGCTGGCGGCCATGCCGGCGCTGGGGCGTCTGGCCGGCCTGCCTGCCAGCGCCACATCGTAGCCGTGAGATCGCTGATCAGTCTCCTGCGTCGGGCAGCGCCGCCAGCAGCCGCGACCGCAGCGGTTCGAGCATCGAGCTCTCCGGCTCGCCGATGGCCGTCAGGGCGCGGCGTGCGGCGCTGCCGGCACCAAGGCGGGTCGTGAAGCAGACGTTCGAGCTGGCCAGCTGCGACCGAGCGGCGAGCTGCAGCGGATCAGCCAGCGCCAGGAACACCCCAACCAGCGCGAAGAAGTCGGCCGCGGCCCCTCGCTCCACGGCCGCCTCCCGAACCGACGGGTTCAGGCGGGACCAGTTCTGGCCGGCCCGAACGGCGCACGCCACATCGAGCTGCCCCAGGTCCACGTCGACGAGATCCAGCGGCGCCGTCTCCATGAGCCGGTGCAGCTCCTGCACCAGCGGCTTCAGCCCGGTGCCCTTGCGAATCTCGGCGTCGGGTCGCTCTGCGACGCTGAGGCCGCGGTCAGTGCCCGCGTAGGCAGAGAAGACCACGATCCTGAGCTGGGGCGCCAGGGAGCGCAAGATTGGGATCACCTCTTCACCGGACATCACCGGCATCTGGAGATCCAGGATCATCACGTGCGGCTTCACTTCGCCAACGCGGGCCATGGCCTCGGCGCCGTTGGCAGCTTCGCCGACCACCTCGAACGGAGGCTCGATCCGGAGCCGTGTGGCCACGATGCTGCGGATGTCAGGCTTGTCGTCCACGATGAGGACGCGCGCTGTGTTGGTTGCCACCCCCGCCATGTTTTTCCGTTCATATACCCCAACGGGAAACAAACCCGGATGAGTCTGTAAAGAGGCTACGCAAACGACTTCCGTGCTGAGCTTGCAGGTCAACCGACGCAGCTACCACGACTCCATCGTGCTCATGCTCGCCTCCGCGCAGATGGCATCCGTCGAGGGAGTCGAGGCGGCCATGGCTGCGATGGCCACCCCCTTCAATCTGAGCGTCCTGCGTGAGGCCGGGTTGTGGGATTCCTCACTCGAGAGCTGTGGTCCTGACGACATGGTCCTGGCCGCGCGAGGCGCCGATCCGGCGGCCGCCATCCGGGCCGGCCAGGCCGCGCTGGCGCAGGGCGCTCCCCTGTCGGCCCCGATCGGCCCTGGGCCAGCACCTCGTAGCGTTCGGGGGGCGGCACGCCGCCTACCGGGCGCCAACCTGGCCGTCATCTCGGTGCCAGGCGAGTACGCCGCCTGGCCATGCTGGGACGCTCTGAACGCAGGCCTCAGCGTTTTCTGCTTTTCCGACAACGTCTCGGTCGGGGACGAGGTTCTGCTCAAGGACGAGGCGCTACGCCGCGGGTTGCTGTTCATGGGCCCTGACTGCGGCACCGCGATCGTCGACGGCGTCGGCCTTGGCTTCTGGAACGAGGTGCCGCGTGGTCATGTGGGGATCGTCGGGGCCTCCGGCACGGGCATCCAGCAGCTGTCCAGCCTGCTCGCCCACCAGGGCGTGGGCGTTTCCCATGCGATCGGTGTGGGCGGCCGCGACCTCTCGGCGCAGGTGGGTGGGCGGATGACTCGCGAAGCGATCCGCCGCCTGGACGAAGATGTGGACACCGAGGTGATCGTCGTGGTCTCCAAGCCCGCCACAGCAGAGCTGACCGCTCGTAAGCCGCTGGTGACGGCTCTGTTGGGCCCTGGCGTCGACCTGACAGAGGTGGCCCTGCGCGTTGGGGGCGGGTCGCTGCCACCGGATCCCGAGCCGCTGGAGTGGCGGGGGCCGGTGGACGGCATTTTCTCCGGCGGGACGCTGCGTGACGAGGCATGGCTCGTCTGGCAAGGGGACCCGACACCTGGCCGCTTCAGGGCCGTCGACTACGGCGCGGACGAGTACACACGCGGCCGGCCCCACCCCATGATCGACCAGCGGCTGCGTCTGGAGGCCATCAGGCGGGCTCGTGGGCTCGTCTACCTGGACGTCGTGTTGGGGCATGGCGCCCACCCTGACCCGGCCGCCGAGCTCGCGCCGGCGCTGGCGGGGCTGCCGGCCGTGGTTGCGCTGATCGGCACCGAGGCTGATCCGCAGGGGCTGTCCCGACAGCGAGCTGCGTTCGAGGCCGCAGGAGCACGCGTCTACCTTTCCAACTCGCGGGCGGCTCGTACGCTGCTGGCATGATAGAGCCACCCCTGCCGCCGGGCCGCCTCGCCGGCCAGGTCCGCTTCCTGCTGGAGTCCGACTTGCTGAAGAGCGTCCTGCGGCGGACCTTCATCTCCGACGGCTCACGTCACGAGAACTCTGCCGAGCACTCCTGGCACGCCGCACTGTTTGCGCTTGTCCTCAGCGAGCATGCACACGAGCCGGTCGACCTCGGCCGCGTGGTCGCGATGCTGGTCCTGCACGACCTGGTGGAGATCGACGCGGGGGACACCTACGTCTACGATGACGCCGAGCTCGCCACAAAGGCCGCGCGCGAACAGGCCGCCGCTGACCGGCTCTTCGACCTGCTGCCGCCGGACCAGGCAGGGCGCCTGCGCCACCTGTGGGAGGAGTTCGACGCACGCGTGACGGCAGACAGCAGGTTCGCCAACGCCGTCGACCGCCTGACGGCCGTGCTCCTCAACTACGTGGGCCGCGGCGGGGCCTGGCAAACGCACGGCGTTTCGGCACCGCAGGTCCGCGCCCGGAACACCGTCGTCGGCGAGGCCGCGCCGCCGCTGGGTGAGCTGGTGCGTATGGTGGTCGAGGATTCGGTGACCCGTGGTTGGCTCCCCGAGGGCACAGCATGCCCCTGATAGGCGAGGTTCGCGCGGTCACGGCCGGCGCCGCCATGCTTGCCGATCAGGTTCGGGCCGAGCAGCTCCGCGTCGATTGGCGCCCGCCAATAGACCGGCTGAGCCCTGACCCGATGGTGGAAGCAGCCAATCGCGACGCGGTCGGGCGGATGCTGGCGGCTCGACCGGCGTGGGTCGGCCTGGGTGTGGCAACTGATGTCATTCCGCGGATGCGGTCCGACCTGCTGCTGCACAGCGGCCCACCGCTCCGCCTGGATCAGGCGTCGGGCCCGATGCGCGGAGCACTGGAGGGCGCGCTCCGGCTGGAGGGCCGGGACTCGGCGGATCTCGATCCGTGCCACCACCACATGGCGGTAGGCCCCATGGCAGGCGTGATCAGTCCTTCGATGCCGGTCGTGGTCGTGGAAGACCGGACCAGCGGCCTGAGAGCGTACTCGAACCTCAACGAGGGCCTGGGCAAGGTTCTGCGGTATGGGGCGAACGACGAGACCGTCCTGGAGCGGCTGCGCTGGCTGGCGCGCGTGCTGGCCCCGGACCTGGCCCGGGCCTTGAAGGCCGGCCCCATCGACCTTGCCGCCATCAATCAGAAGGCGCTCCAGATGGGCGACGAGCTGCACAACCGCCATCGCGCGGCTACGTCCCTGCTGTTCCGAGAGCTGGCGTTGCGGGGCCTGCCTACCGACTCCCTGCGCTTCATAGACCAGAACGACTACTTCTACCTGAACCTCGCCATGGCTGGAGCCAAGGCGGCGTGCGAGGCCGCGGCCGCGGTCCCGGCCGGCACGCTGGTCGTCACGATGGCTCGCAACGGCACGGAGTTCGGCATCAGGGTGAGCGGCGAGCCCTCGCGGTGGTTCACGGCTCCGGCGGAGGTGCCGGTCGGCCTGTTTCTCGGCTCCTATACACAGGACGACGCGAACCCGGACATCGGCGACTCGGCGATAACCGAGACCTATGGACTGGGTGGCTTTGCGATGGCGGCGGCGCCGGCGATTACTGCGGTAGTCGGGGGCACGGCGCGGAGCGCGCTGGACGCGACGCTTGAGATGTATGAGATCACGCTGGCTGAGAACCCGCAGCACCAGATCGCGGCCCTGGACTTCAGGGGCAGCCCGACGGGGATCGACGTCCGGCGGGTGGTGGAGACGGGGGTCCAGCCCCTGATCAACACTGGCATCGCGCACCGACAGGCGGGTATCGGGCAAGTCGGGGCCGGACTGGTGAGGGCGCCGCTGGAGCCGTTCGTGGCAGCTTTCAGACACTTCAATGTGCCTCAATAGGGGGTCCGCTTCGTGAGATACGCGTTCCACCTCGTCGACGTCTTCACCGACCGGCCGCTGGCCGGCAACCAGCTCGCAGTCGTGCTCGACGCAGACGGTCTGGAGACCGACAGGATGCAGGCCATCGCCCGCGAGTTCAACTTCTCCGAGACCACCTTCGTAACTGCCCCCACCGCGGAGGGGTGCGACTGGCGCGTGCGCATCTTCACGCCGCTCGTAGAGCTGCCGATGGCCGGCCATCCCACCATCGGCACCGCGGTGGTGCTGGAAGCCCTGGGCCGCGCCTCTGAACGGACCGTGTTTGAGCTCGGTGTCGGGCCGACGCCGGTTCGGGTACGGGCTGGTTGGGCTGAGATGGAGCAGCAGCCGCCGGCTTTTGGAATGCAGCACCCCGACCCTGCAGCGCTGGCCGCGGCACTGTCCATCGAAGCTGAGGAGATCACCGGGACGGGTCTTCCGGTGCAGTCCGTCAGCACCGGCCTTGCCCACCTGATGGTGCCGGTGCGCTCGCTGGCCGGGGTGCGCCGGCTGCATCCCGATCCAGATGCGCTCGGCGCCGCTCTGGCGCTGTTTCCTGGTGCCGCTGCTTACTGCTTCAGCCGCGAGGTCGAGCACCCCGGCCTGGATGCCCACTGCCGCATGTTCGCCCCACATCTCGGCACGGCCGAGGACCCCGCCACCGGCTCGGCCGCAGGGCCCCTTGCCTGCTATCTGGCTGTTCACACCGAAGGCGAGGGCCTGCGGCGGTTTCGCTTCGAGCAGGGCATCGAGATGGGCCGGCCAAGCCTGCTTGAAGCATCCGTGGAGCAGCGCGGCGGCACCATCACCGCAGTGACGGTCGCGGGCGAGGCGCGCCGTCTGGCTGAAGGCTGGCTAACCCTGGACAAGACTCTCCCCCGCGAAGTCGGGGGGGTACCCGGCGAAGCCGGGGGAGGGGGGCCCCGCGAAGTCGGGGGAGTACCCGGCGAAGCCGGGGGAGGGGGAGACAGGTGAGGCTGCTCGACCTGAGTCAGGACTTCTCGGTCCACACTCCCGCCTTCGCCTCTTACGACGGGCCCAGCGTGAAGTGGGTCAAGCGTCTCGCGTTCGACAAGGCAGGTGGCCAGGAGATCACGTCAACCCTGCACGTCGGCACGCACCTCGACGCCCCCGCGCACTTCTTTTCCGGCGGCAAGTTCATCGGCGACCTCCCGCTCGACTTCCTGGTCGGTCCCGCGTGTGTCGTCGATCTGGAACGGATGGGCGTCGGCGACTATGAGCTGTACGGGGCCGAGCAGTTCGAAGAGTGGGAACGGCATACAGGGTTGCGGATCGAACGGGGTGACATCCTGGTCATCCATACCGGTTACCACCGCTTCTACCCGGAGAACTGGACCGATCGCTCCGCTGTCGACGAGACGCGCTACTTTATCCGCCATCCCGGTCCCGCACGCGAGTTCGCGGAATGGGTTCTGGACCGCGGGGTGCGCTGGCTGGCTGTGGACGTCGGTTCAGCCGATCATCCGATGAACACGGTGATCCGGCGCCTGCGGCCAGACGAGGCGGAGGATGCCCAGGCCAAACTGGGGCGACCGCTGGACGAGGTCTTTCCGAAAGCGGACTACCAGATCATGCACACGCTGCTGTTCCCCCACGATGTGATCCACATCGAGAACATTGGCGGCCAGATAGACGAGGTCCTCGACCGCAAGGTCCATCTCGGCTGCTTTCCCTGGCGGTTCCAGGGCGGGGAGGCGGCCTTCTGCCGGGCGGTCGCATTCCTGTAGAGCACCAACGAGCCATCGGCGAGCACGGCTACCTGATCAGGCCGGCGTCCACTCGAACACGTAATAGACGGCCACCAACCCGATGATCGCCAGCGACGCCGGTGCGTTGACAAAGGCCACCACGATCGCGAGCGCATAGACAACGTTGCCGATCGTGAACCGCCACCAGGCGGCCCGCCGTGCGTCCCTGGGAACCGGCCTGTGCGTCCGACCCTCGCGCAGCGTCCAGCCGAAGATCGCGGCGAAGCTGAGCCCCATCGCTTGGAAGACCCCTCCGTACAGCGCCATCGCAACCTTGGCGTCCCGACCGTCGCTCGTGAGGTACTCGGCCATCGTGCCGGTGGCGAACGGGATGAGGACCACGAAGAGGAGGAGCAGGAGGTTGAGAAAGAGCAGGGTCCGGTCGACCACGGCGATGTTTCTCACCAGCGCGTGGTGGTTGACCCAGATGATGCCGATCATGAGGAAGCTGATCAGATAGGCGACGAACGAGGGCCAGTGGTCGCCGAGCTGGCGCACCAGCGGTCCATGACCTGGACCAGCCACGAACAGGTTGAGCGCGAGCAGCGTGATCGCGACCGCGAACACGCCGTCGCTGAACGCCTCCAGCCTGCCCCGGTCCACCGGCCTACCTTACTGCCCGGCGCCCGCGGCCTCCAGGTGGACTTGATCAGGAAGTGGTGGCGGTGGGGTGCCGGCAGAAGTGCCGGTCAGGAAGTAGGCCTGTCGCCCGTTGGCTTCGCTTGACTCCACGCCGGCTGGCGGCGCGTACCACTCATCGCTCTTCTGCATGGCATCGAGCGCCGCCTGCATGAACTGATGCCAGGCCGGCGCAGCGACGAAGACGCCGTCCGAGCCCGAAATCATCGGACTATTGTCCGAGTTGCCCATCCAGACCGCCGCGGCCAGCGAAGGCGTATAGCCGACCGTCCAGGCATCCCCGAAGTTGTCGGTCGTGCCTGTCAGAGCGGCCGCGTGCCGGCCTGACAGCACCATTGGCGAGCCGCGGCCGAATATCATCGCTCGGTTGACGTCGTCGGCAAGCATCTGACTGACGATGAACGCTGTACCGGCGTCCACGGCCTGGACGCCTGCGGCCGCACCGGCGCGTAGGACCACGCTTCCAGCTGACCGGGTGACGCTGCTGATGGCCGTCGGCTTGCGCAGCAAGCCGCCGCTGGCCAGCACCGATATGGCACTCGCCAGCTGCAGCGGCGTCTCACCGTAGCCACCGAGCGTCAGTGAGGGGCCGAAGCTGTCTGCCGGCGCGTCGGTGGTGTAGGAGACGGTTCCGCGTGGGTCGAAGTGGGCCTGCAGCGGGGGCGCTCCCATGGCCCGGGCCGTCTTCACCACGTCAGGGATGCTCGTGCCAAGCTCGGCCTGGATAGCTGGGGGGTTGAGGGAGTTACCGAGGCAGGCCTGCAGCTCACAGGTCCCGTGAAAACGGCGGTCGAAGTTGAACACCCGGTAGGGTCTGGGTACTGACCCGCTCGGCACGTCGACGGTGATCGGGGCGTCGGGAAGCGGTGTGACCATCGTGTAGCGCTTGCTGGCGATTGCCGCCGTATACGTGAACACTCTGAACGCGGTTCCAGGATTGCGCGGCGCTACTGCCATGTTGTAAGCGCCACCGGCGGCCGTAGGGTTCAGCGAGCCGACCATGGCGAGAAGTGCGCCGGATCTCGGATCTATAGCCACCAGGGCCCCGCTTGTCACGCCGCGCCAGCTGCTGGCATCGGCGGCATCCCTCAGGGCCAGCTCCGCCTGCTGCTGCAGGCCCAGGTCAAGCGTCGTGACCACCCTCAAGCCGGCCCCGTACGGATCCTTGCTGAACCTGGCCTTGAGCTCGTCGACGACGTACTGGACGAACCCTGGCGCGGCCAGGACCGTGGGTTTCGGCCCCGTCAGCTGGAGGCTCTCCGCGTAAGCCTGGTCTGCCTGTCCGGCCGAGATCGTGCGGTTTCGCACCATGGCATCCAGCGTCCGGCGCTGTCGCTGCTTGGCTGCGGCAAGGTTGCGGAACGGATTGAGCCGGGTAGGCTGGTCGGGGAGCCCTGCCAGCAGGGCAGCCTGGGCCAGGTCGAGCTTCGAAGCGTCGACTCCGAAGTAGACCTGGGCCGCCGCCTGGGGCCCAAAGGCTCCGTTGCCGTAGAAGAGCGACTGCAGGTACGCCTCGAGAATCTGAGAGCTGGAATAGTTCAAGGACAGCTGAGACGCGAGGACAGCCTGCCGCAGCCTGCCGGCGATGCTTGGTCCGCCCACGCCCAAACGCAGCCTCACCAGGCGCTGCGCGATGGTTGACCCGCTGTCGGCTTCCGCCGCGGCCGGCAGCCAGTGGCCCATGTCCTGCAGCCGCGTCTGGTAGTGCTGGTAGCCGCCCGGATGAAGGTCGGCGATCAGGGTACCGCCGGTGTGGTCGTAGACCAGCGTGTCGGCTGGCAAAGGGTGGGTCACCGCGCGCACATCTGGCAGCCGGTCCAGGCCCAGCGCGTGTATCCCCGCTGCAAGACCAGAGCCCAGAACAACCAGCAGCCCTACGGCGACGGCCAGGGTGCGCCGCTTGTGCCTCGAAGGCGGGGACGGCCGGACCTGCTCGCTCCCTCCCGAGCTGCTCATATCCTTTCTCCCGCGCAAGGTTAACATCGGGCAGTTCAACCTGAATGAAGCCGCCGCCGTTCGAGTACCACGCCCCAAACTCCGTCGCCCGCGCGCTGGAGCTGCTGGCGACTCTTGAGGACGCCAAGGTGCTGGCCGGCGGCCAGTCTCTGATCCCTCTCCTCAACTTTCGACTGGCCCGGCCCGCCCACCTGGTCGACGTCAACCGGCTGCCTGGGCTGGACCGGGTCTACGAGCGTGATGGCGGTGTGGCCGTCGGCGCCACGGTGCGCCAGTCGGGCGCCGAGCGGGACCCACTGCTCCGGGAGAGGTGCCCGCTGCTGCCCCTGGCACTTCGTCTCGTGGCGCACCACGTCATCCGCAATCGCGGCACGGTCTGCGGCAGCCTCGCCCATGCCGACCCCGCGGCCGAGCTCTGCGCAGCCCTCCTGGTGCTCGGGGGGCACGTGGTCGCCGAGTCCACGCGCGGCTCGCGCGTCATAGCGGCGGGTGAGCTCTTTCGCGGCCCCTTCGAGACAGCGCTGCAACCGGACGAGCTGATCACGGAGGCGTGGTTTCCTACTCACGCCACGGGCGAGGTCGGGGTACTGGAAGAGTCGCGCCGGCATGGTGACTTCGCGATGGCCGGCGTAGCGCGGTACCGCGACCGGGTCGCACTGTTTGGCGTTGCGGGGACGCCGGTGATGGCCGACCCCGACGATCCCACCCGTGGGCTGCAGCCGAGCGGCGACCTGGAGGCCTCGCCCGAGTTCAAGCTGCACCTGGTTCGCGTCCTCGTCGCACGCGCATACGGTCGCGCCGGGTGAGGGTCAACGGAGCCGAACGCCAGGCACCGGGGAGCGCCCGCCGGCTGCTCTCCGACTACCTGCGGGGGGACCTGGGATTGACCGGTACCCACGTGGGCTGTGAGCACGGGGTGTGCGGATGCTGCACGGTTCTGCTGGACGGGCGGGCGATTCGCTCGTGCCTGATGCTGGCGGTCCAGGCAGAGGGCCACGAGGTCACCACGATCGAGAGCCTGTCGCCCGAGGGCGCCGGGCTGCATCCCGTGCAGCGAGCGTTCCAGGAGTGCCACGGCCTGCAGTGCGGCTTCTGCACACCCGGCTTCGTGATGGCGATCTGCGGGCTGCTGGCGCAGACTCCTGATCCTGATCCACAGCAGATCGAGGAGGGCATCGCGGGCAACCTCTGCCGCTGCACCGGCTATGCCTCGATCAGGCGGGCGGTGCGCCGAGCGGCCGAGCTGATGCAGGAACCCCCCTCCCCCGGCTTCGCCGGGTACTCCCCCGACTGCGCGGGGGAGAGTCACGCAGTCGCCCCCTCCCCCGGCTTCGCTGGGTACTCCCCCGACTGCGCGGGGGAGAGTTGTGCAGTCGCCCCCTCCCCCGGCTTCGCTGGGTACTCCCCCGACTGCGCGGGGGAGAGTTAAGTGATGACGACTCGCTGGTTTGGCGCTCCGGTGCAGCGCGTCGAGGACGAGCGCCTGGTGCGGGGTCGCGGGCGCTATACCGACGACCTGGACGACGGCGCGCTGCACGCCTGCTTCGTGCGCTCTCCCTACGCCCACGCCCGCGTTCGCTCGATCGCCGTCGAGGCCGCCCGGCGCGCGCCGGGCGTCCACGCCGTCTACACCGCGGCCGACCTGCCGTTTGGCGACCGCGACCTGCCGCTCCTCATTCCCCACCCGGCTCTGACCAACGGTCGGACCCAGCGCTGCCTCGCCTCTGACATCGTCCGCTACGCCGGCGAGGCCGTCGCCTTTGTGGTGGCGCATGACCGCTATCTGGCCGAGGACGCTGGCGAGCTGATCGAGGTCGACTACGAGCCGCTGCCGGTGGTGATCACGCCTGAAGCAGCCGCCGCGGCCCGCAACCTCGTCCACGAAGACGTGCCCGGCAATGTGGCGGCCGAGCTGACGCAGCATGTCGGCGACGTAGATGCCGACCTCGCCGGCGCGCCGCATACCTTGAGCCTCCGGTTTCGCTTCGAGCGCGCGGCTGCGCAGCCCATGGAAGCCCGCGCCGTCTGGGCCCGCTGGGACCCCGGCGAGCGCCGGCTGCTGGTGTACGACTCGACACAATCCCCCACCTCCATCCGGGGCGGGCTGGCCGTGCTCTTCGGGCTGCCCGAGACCTCGGTCGAGGTGGTCGCGCCCGACGTGGGCGGTGGCTTCGGGCCGAAGATCATGCTCTTCTACCCGGACGAGCTCCTTGTCCCGTATGCCGCCATGCAGCTGGGGCGCCCTGTCAAATGGACCGAAGACCGCGCCGAACACTTCCTTGCCGTCAACCACGAGCGCGGGCAGGTGCACGACGTCAGGGTCGGTTTCGACGGTAGCGGCCGTGTCCTGGCCCTCGACGTCGACTTCATCCACGACGCCGGCGCATACACGCCCTACGGAATCATCCTTCCGATCATCACCGCCGCCCAGACGACCGGTCCCTATCGCGTCCCGAGCTATCGGACGCGGTTCCGCTCCCTCTTCACGAACGCGACGCCGACCTCCCCCTACCGCGGTGCCGGGCGCCCGCACGGGTGCTTCGTCATGGAGCGCACCCTGGACGCGATCGCGGGCGAGCTGGGCCTGGACCGCGCAGAGGTCCGTCGCCGCAACTTCATCCAGGCCGACGAGTTTCCCTACGACACCGGCATCGCCTGGCAGGACGGCAACCGCGCCGTCTACGACACCGGCAACTATCCCGCGCTGCTGGACGAATGCCTGCGCCTGCTCGGTCCCCGTCCCGCCGGCGAGGACGTCGGAATGGGCCTTGGCGTCTACGTCGAGGGGACCGGCGTTGGCCCATACGAGGGCGCCCACGTCCAGGTGCTGGTCTCGGGCAAGGTTGTCGCCGCCACGGGCATTCCCAGCCAGGGGCAGGGCCACGCCACAGTGCTGGCCCAGGTCGTCGCCGACGTGCTCGGCGTTGACGTGGCAGACGTGCACGTTCGCAGCGGTGACACCCGGCGATTCCAGTGGGGTGTCGGCACGTTCGCCTCCCGCGGCGCCGTGACAGCGGGGAACGCGATGCACGCCGCGGCGCTCAAAGTCGCCGACAAGGCCAAGCGAATCGCCTCCGAGCAGCTGGAGGTGGACGCCCAAGACCTGGAGCTGGCGGCGGGTGCGGTCCGCGTCAGGGGAGCGCCCGACCGTGCAGTGCCGCTGGCTGCCGTCGCGATCCTCTCCAACCCGCTCCGCTACGCCTTCGGTGGCGGTGCCGAGATGGCGACCCAGTTCTCATCTCGGGCGCGGGCCGGGCCACCTCTTGCCGATGGCGAGCAGCCGGGGCTGGAGGCGTCCGGCTTCTACAGCCCCGCAGGCTCGACGTGGGCGTCGGGCTGCCACGCCGCCTACGTCCGGGTGGACCCGCGGACCTTCCGGCTGGAAATCCTCCGCTACGTGGTCGTGCACGACTGCGGCCGCGTCATCAATCCGCTCCTGCTGGAGGGCCAGATCCAGGGCGGTGTGGCCCAGGGCATAGGCGGTGCGTTCTATGAGCGCCTCGCGTACGACGACGAGGGCCAGCTCCGCAACGCTTCGCTCATGGAGTTCCTGATTCCTTACGCGACCGAAATTCCTGACGTCGTGATCGGTCACCTCGAAACGCCCTCTCCTTTGAACCCACTCGGGGTAAAAGGGGCCGGCGAGGCCGGGGTCATACCGGTCGGGGCGGTAATCGCCTCCGCCGTGGAGGATGCGCTCGGCATACTGGTTTCGCAGATGCCCCTGTCCCCGCAGCGCCTGTTCGAGCTGATGCAGCGGTCTGCCTCGTCGGGGTAGGCGTGCCAGATGCCGACCTGGCACGCAGAGCTGGCCTGGCTGCCGGACAGGCTTGGCGGCGTCCGCGAACGCGTCCTGATCGAAGTGGCCGGCAACCGGATCGCCGGCGTTACGCCTGACCTCGAACCACCGCCGCGCGCCGCTCGCCTGCCAGGCCTGGTCATCCCTGGCCTGGCCAACGCGCACTCGCACGCCTTTCAGCGGGCGCTGCGTGGCCACGCCGAGGTTGGCGCCCCATCCCCCGGCTCCCCCGGGCAGAGTGGCGGATCGTTCTGGACCTGGCGCGAGCAGATGTACCGCCTGGCGGCGGTGATCGACCCCGACACGCTGTATCAGCTGGCCCGAGCAACCTACGGCGAGATGACGCTGGCGGGTGTGACCGCCGTAGGGGAGTTCCACTACCTGCACCACCAGCCGGACGGTACCCCGTATGAGAACCCCAATCGGATGGGCGAAGCACTGATCGCGGCGGCGGCTGAGGTGGGCATCCGCATCACGCTGCTCGACACCTGCTACCTGCAAGGTGGGCTGGACGGCCGCCCGCTCGAGGGTGCTCAGCGGCGCTTCGGAGACGGCTCAGCGGCGGCCTGGGCGACGCGGGCAGGCGGCCTGCGCGGCGGGCCCGGCGCCCGGATCGGCGCCGCCGTCCACAGCGTCCGGGCGGTGGACGAGCGCTCCATCGAGCAGGTGGCCGCCTGGGCCACCGAGCGCAAGGTGCCCCTCCATATTCATGTTTCGGAACAGCCGCAGGAGAACCAGGGCTGCCTTCAGGCGACCGGCTTGACGCCGACCGCCCTGCTGGCCCGGGCAGGCGCGCTCGGGCCGCAAGCCACGGCGGTGCACGCCACGCACCTGCGCCCGACCGACGTCGAGGCGCTCGGGGGATCTGGGACGGCCATCTGCCTCTGCCCGACCACCGAGCGAGCGCTGGCGGACGGGGTTGGGCCGGCCGCGGCTCTGGCCGCCGCGGGTAGCCCGCTATCTCTGGGCAGTGACAGCAACGCGGCCATCGACCTTTTCGAGGAGGCGCGGGCACTGGAGCTGGATCAGCGCCTGGTCACCGGGCGACGCGGCCACCACGCGCCCGATGCCCTGCTCCGCGCCGCCACTGCGGGAGGCATGGCGGCCCTCGGCTGGGACGGCGTAGAGCTGGCGCCCGGGTCACTTGCTGACTTCATCGCGCTCGACGTCGGCTCGGTCCGGCTGGCCGGCTGGACGCGAGAGTCGCTGCTGGCACAGGTGACGTACGCCGCGACCGCGAGCGACGTGACGGACGTCGTCATCGATGGACGGACGGTGGTCAGCAGCCGGCGTCACCAGGCTCTGGGTGACGTGCCGGGCCTGATCCACGACGCCATCCGCCGGGCCATGGCGCTGGCTCAGCACCCAGCGGCCCGGCGTACATGAAGCGACCGCGACCGTAAGGACCCTGGGGAGGCTCAGGCCGCTTCGAGGACTTCGACGTCGTAGAGCCTGAACACTGGGTCGGCGGTGATGACGCTCAGATGCTCAACCTGGGCCTGCGCCACGAGGAGACGATCGAAGGGATCGCGATGATGCGGCTCCAGCGCCGCCACCCGCAGGGCGTGGCTGTGCTCTACGGCGAGGCCCCCGACTCCGGACATCCGCATCCGCGATGGGACATAGGTGTCCGGGACCTCTGGCAAGGGCAGCCGACCAATTGCGTACTTGATGGCGATTTCCCAGGAACTTGCCGCCGACAGCACGAGCTCGGTGCGAGGGTCGATGATCACGTGCCGTGCCTCAGTGCTCAGCCGCTCCGGAGACGTGAGCATCCAGAGCCAGACGTGGGTATCCAGGAGATACCTCACCGTTCGAACCGTTCCAACAGATCGTCGGGGAGTGGCGCGTCGAAAGCCTCGGGCACGACGAAGACCCCCTTGTCGACGCCCAGCCGCCGAGGGAGCGTCGGATTCGCCGGGACGAGGCGCGCCACCGGCTCTCGTCCACGCATGATCACGATCTCCTCACCAGCGGCAACCCGGCGCAAAAGCTCGGAGAGTCGCGTCTTGGCCTCGTGGACTCCGACTGCTGCCATTCCACCAATTGTAAACTAAGTCATGAGCTAAGTCTGGCCCTCGAAATCAGGACCGAGAGACATGCTTACCGGGCTGGGCGAGTGATGAGCTGGTCCACCGGGGCATAGTCGTCCCGCAAAACAGGTGATCCCGCGGCGAAACGGCGCGTGGCGTCCCGACCTGCGACTTCGACCGGCGTGCGCCGCTGTGCGAGGCGCCGGCTGAGGGCGGTGAGCGGCAGCTGCCCCGCGGAGGCGACCACGACAAAGTTGCCGCCGGCTCGACCCG
>DATFWQ010000022.1:0-3936 GCA_035259145.1 Candidatus Dormiibacterota bacterium
TACGGCTTCACCATCTGCCGGGGCCGGGCCGAGTTTGCGAACGCGGAGACGCTCCTCTGCGACGGGGAGAAGGTCAGCGCCCCCAGCTACCTGATCGCGACCGGAGCCTCACCGGCGGTGCCTCCGATCCCCGGCCTCCGCGACGCCGGCTACCTGACCAGCACCACCGCCCTGGAGCTGCGCGAGCCGCCGCGGGAACTGGTGGTGATCGGCGCCAACGCCGTCGGCCTGGAGATGGGCCAGCTGTTCATGCGCCTGGGCGCCCGGGTCACCTTCCTGGACGTCGCGCCGCGCATCACCCCCTTCGAGGAGCCGGAGGTGTCGGACGCGATGCGCGCGATCCTGGAGGAGGAGGGCGGCGCCGTGGTGACCGGCGCCAGCATCTCCTCGGTCGTGGCTGACGGCGCTGGCCGGCTCGTGACCTTCGAGGCCGCGGGAAGCGAGCACCGCATCTCGGCCGACCAGGTGCTCATCGCGACCGGCCGGCGGCCCAACACCGCCGACCTGGGGCTGGAGAAGGCCGGCGTCGAGGTCACCGAGCGCGGCGCCGTGCTAGTCGATGACGGGCTGCGCACCAGCAACCCCCCGGGTCTGGGCGGCCGGCGATGTGACCGGCCACCCACAGTTCGTGTACGTCGCGGCCTACGAGGGCAACCTGGCGGCGCGCAACGCGATCACCGGGGCGGATCTCAAAATCGACTTCCGGGCGCTGCCCCGCGTGATCTTCACCGCCCCCACTGTGGCCGCGGTCGGGCTCACCGATGAGGAGGCCGCCGCGCAGGGGATCGCTTGCGAGTGCCGGGTGCTGCCGATGTCGGCGGTGCCCAGGGCGCTGGTCAACCGCGACACGCGGGGCTTCGTGAAAATCGTGGCGGAGGCTCGGACCGGGCGCATCGTCGGCGCCACCGTTGTCTCCGACGGCGCTGGTGATGTGATCCAGGCGGCCATCTACGCGGTCCAGTTCGGGCTGACCACGGACCAGGTCGCGGGCACCTGGGCGCCGTACCTGACCTTCGCCGAGGGGTTCAAGCTGGCCGCCCAGACGTTCAGGCGTGACGTCAGCAAGCTCAGCTGCTGCGCCGCATAGGTTGGAGGACATGCGATGGACGATGTGAGCGCCGCGCTGGACGGCGCGGTCAGCGGAGCCGCCTTCCGGCGGCTGCTCATGACGGGCGGGGCTGTACCGGTGGCTGCCGTCGCCTCGGATCTGGACCGTCCGGAGCAGGAGATCGCGGAGGCGGTCGAGGACCTGAAGGGTGAGGGACGCATTCGCCTCGACGAGCAGGGCCGGATCATGGGCGCGGCGGGCCTGAGCATCGGTGGCCGACCGGCACCGCATCGAGCTCGGTGGCCGGACGTTCTGGACCTGGTGCGCGTACGACATCCTCGGCATCGTCGGCGCGCTGCGGGCTGACGGAACGGCGAGCTCCACCAGCCCGCACAGCGGTGAGTCGCTGAAGGTCCGCTTCCACCAGGGTCGCCCGGAGTCGACGTCGCTCGTCCTCTTCCGTCCCGACGACGGCTACATGAGCTGCTGCGCCAACGTCTACGAGGACTGGTGCCCCAACAGCAACTTCTTCGAGAGCCGGGAGGCGGCCTCGACCTGGGCGGCGGCCCGCGGCATTCCTGGACACGTCATGGACCTGGCCGAGGCCGGCGACCTGGCGACCGAGAACTGGGAGCCGCTGACCGACGGCCTTCGCCTGTGAACCGGGAGACGACGACGCCCAAGGAGATCTCGCCGAAGGAGGCGCGGCGGCTGATCTTGGCCGTCACGCAGCTCCTCGACGTGCTGGGGTTCAGCGAGTACCGGGAGTCGCACCTGCCTGGCGCTCTGCGGCGGTCGTGCTGGAGGGGCTGGTGACGTTCAGGCCCAACACGGCCGTCGGCGAGACAGCGAGCTGGATGGACGGCGGGAGCGCGGACAGCGTCCTGGTCACCAGCTCGGATGGCACCTTTCTTGGTGTGCCGAGACACGGGGACCTCGACGTACCCAGGCGGGAGGAGCAGGGAGCCGGTGCCTGAACCGGCTGTCTTCCAGCGCATCCTGGTCGCGGTCGGCGATGGCTCGTGCGCCGACCAGCTCGTGACCGGCGTCGCCGGGCTGGCATCCACAGGCGACGCGGAGGTGCTGCTCGTGCATGTCTCCGACTGCAACGTCTGCTGCGGCGCCATGGACCACCCCGCTCTCCACGAACACGAGCACGAGCTGCTTAGGTCGCTGATCGAGCGTCTCGGCGCTTGCGGAGTCAAGGCGCGCGGCGAAGCGCGCGTCACCACCAACGGGCGGATTGCGGAGCTCCTGCTGGACGCGGCCGCGGAGTGGCGAGCCGACCTGCTGGTCGCCGCCGCCGGCCGGCCGGGACGTCTCCGGGGCCGCCCCTGGCGGCGCGTTCGGATACTTCGGTAATCGGTAACTTGTGGTCGGCGATAACCTGACGGAAGGCTGAGTTCTGTGCGTCCTTCGTCTGGAACTCTCTCAGCGCAAGCTGGAGCATCTTCCCGAGTTGCAGTCCAAGCCTCGTGTCGCTATTCCTGGAAACGGCCGGCTATATCAGCCGGTTGGGAGGGCCCTGTCGTTCAATGAGTGGGGTCGCGAATCCGGTCATCATCGCGCTCCGGCTCAGAATGGCGACCGGAGGTCGAAGTCGCGGCCCAAGTCGCCCTTGTCCAGGTGGACGTAGCGCATGACCATTACGTAGGTCGTATGACCGAGGATCCTCCGGAGCCGCTCGATCTCTCCGCCCTGGCGCAGGTACTCGGTGGCGAAGGTGTGGCGGAAACGGTGGGCTCGGACGCCAAAGCCGACCTTCGCTCGGATTCGTCGGAACAGTTCGGCCACCGCCACGACGCTGACGGGTTCGCCGTCCGCCCGCAGGAGGAGGTTGGGGTGACGTGACGCTGGCCGCCAGCGGTTCAGGTAGCGCACCAGCTCTCGTCTCAACCGGCTGGTGACTGGAACTCGCCGGAACTTCGCCCCCTTTCCGTGCCTCACCTTCAGGAACGCGCTCACGCTATCGTCTTCGAAATCCTCGACGATAAGGCCGCATAGCTCCGACAGGCGCATCCCGGTCCCGAGGAGGACCTTGACCGCCATGGTCGGCTAGCCGGGCGAGGTCGCCGCGAAAATCCTCTCTAACTGCTCGGTCGAGTAGGTCTCCACCTCCTTCTGAGCAACCTTGGGTGCTTGCACACGAAGCAGTGCCGGATCGACGGGATAACCCTCCCGATCCGCCCAACTGGCGAATCCTCGGAGTACCTCAAAGAAGCCGTGGATCGTGTTGTCGGCTAGGTCCCGGTCGCGAAGATCACCCAGGTACCGCTTCAGCTCGTACGCAGTTAGCTCGGTGAGGGTCTGTGCCTGTCCGGTCTTCAGGTACCAATCCATCTTTTGCCGATACCACCCAATCGTCCGCGGGCTGCGACCCATCATCCTGAGCTCGAGCAGCCATTCCTGCACCAAGGTCTCCAGGCGGCAGTCGTCAGGCTTGCCGATGCCTCGGGTCGCGGCCGCCTGTGGGGTCGGCTCCTGCCAATGATCTTCGACGCGGCCCTTTGGCGCTATGGCACGCGCGGCCGGCCGCTGGCATTGCCCAAAGCCAGGCTTGTCCGCCCCCGCGCTCGCGCCACCCCAACGGTTTTCGAAAACCCCAACGGTTTTGGCCTTTTTTCCGCCATCTTTCCACCTCCACGGCCACCTCTTGCCACCTGGTTTCCCAGGCCCCAGAAACGACCGAAACCGGCCCCAAGAGCCGGTTTCAAGTTCAGATTAGCCGTGGAGATCTTCTGAAAAAGGCCCCTGGCGGGGATGGATGGGAATCGAACCCACCTGGGACGGCTCAGCACCGCCCCACAGACGGTTTTGAAGACCGCGGGAGGCACCAGCCCCCGAACATCCCCGGGGGCCTAAGCCTACCGCACGTCGCCAGGGCCTTT